>CAZIZY010000023.1:0-4822 GCA_964544235.1 uncultured Nitrosopumilales archaeon | reverse complement strand
GAACACCTTTGATTAGAACAATAAAAATCATAATATATCTTCAGTTTATAATACTATTTATTATTATTTTAATGCATTAAGAGCTTTTTTTATGCCATCAGCTCCTTTAAGAAAGATTTCAGTCTCATTAGCGGCAAGATCAAGCTCAATTATTCGTTCTACTCCATTTTTACCTAAAATGACAGGAGTTCCCATATAAATTCCATCAACGCCATACTGTCCTTGAAGATAAGCAGAAACAGGGAAAATACTTTTTCGGTCTCTAATAATAGCATCTGCCATTTTTGTCACAGCTTCAGCAGGACCATAAAAAGTAGCGCCTTTTTTAGAAATGACTTCAGCAGCTATTTTACGAGTTTCTTCTACAGCTTCAACAGCTTCAGATTCACTTATGAAATTAAGCAGCGGAATACCATTAAGTGACGAGTATCTAGGAAGAGGTAACATAAATTCACCGTGTTCTCCAATTACTTGAACTTGAAGTGAAGATCGAGCAACCCCTAACTTTTTAGATAGAATATCATTAAAACGAGAAAGATCTAGCATTCCACCCATTCCAAATACTTTCTGATGAGGGAAACCTGTCGCCTTATACGCTATATGAGTAATAGGATCTAATGGATTAGTAACTACCATTAAATTACACTTAGGCGCATATTCAACGATGTTTTTAGATATTTGTTGAACAATTGAAGCATTTTTAGTCAATAAATCCATTCGAGTCATTCCAGGTTTACGAGCTAAACCTGCAGTTAGAATAACTAAATCAGAACCACTCATATCTTTATAATCATTTGATCCATTTATTTTAAGATCAGAACGATATTGAGATGCAAAATGACCAATATCTAAAGCTTCACCTTGAGGTAATCCATCTACAATATCTATTAATAAAATGTCATCAATTTCTTCCATTGCTAATCGAGTAGCAATAGTTGAACCTACTCGCCCACTTCCAATAATAGTAATCAATGTCTAATTTAATTCATATGAAATTTAATATAATTACTTTTTGCAGAATATTTATATCATAGAAAAATTGGTAAATTCATTATTACGTAAAAATTATTGATGATTATCATGAAAAGTGAACTTAATATTTCAAATTTAAAAGTTAATGTTGAAGGTGCTGAAATATTAAAAGGCACTAATCTAAATATAAAACAAGGAGAAATTCATGCTTTAATGGGTCCTAATGGATCTGGAAAAAGTACTCTAGCATACACACAAATGGGTCACCCAAAATATGAAGTAACTGGCGGTAAAATAAATATTGATAACGATGATATTCTTAAATTAACCCCTGATGAAAGAGCCCAAAAAGGAATATTTTTAGCTTTTCAATATCCAGTAGAAGTAAGTGGAGTAAGTTTATTTAATTTTTTAAGAATGGCATATAATGGTATTAAAAAGATTGATACTACAGATAAAGGTGCAGATTATCTATCTACAATTAAATTTAAAGAGATTTTAAGTGAAAGATTAAAATTACTTAAAATGGATGATAGTTTTATAACAAGAAACCTTAATGAAGGATTTTCAGGTGGAGAAAAAAAGAAATGTGAAATTTTACAGCTTGCAGTTCTTAAACCAAAATTTGCAATATTAGATGAAACTGACTCAGGATTAGATATTGATGCGCTTCGAATAGTAGCTGAAGGCGTAAACGCATTATCTGAAGATCCTGATTATGATAGTGGAATATTAATTGTTACTCACTATAGTAGAATTCTAAAATATATTAAACCAGATAAAGTTCACGTGCTGTTAAATGGAGAAATTGTAGTTACAGGTGGTGAAGAATTATCAGATGAACTTGAAAAGAACGGATATGCAAGTATTGAACAGCAGTACGGTAAAAAATAAAATAATTAAAGATTAACGCTTAATAATTAGCGAAGCAATATAAAGAATATGCCTCAAACATTTAAAATTAAAAGTCCAATGACTGGAGAAACAGTTACGGTTAAAGAAGGTACTAAAATTAAAACAAATATCCAAGTTGCAGAAATTGTTGATAGTACCCCAATTTCAGTACCTGTCATTATAGTTAACGGTAAAAATGATGGGCCTATTTTAGCCATTAATAGTGGAACACATGGATCTGAATATTGCGGAATGGAAGTTGTTCGTAGGACCGCAGTAGAAACATCACCAGAAGACTTAAACGGAATTTTAGTTGCAATTCCTGGATGTAATCCATTTGCATATCATGGAGGAGAATATGTTAATTTAAAATCATATGATTTGAGTTTAGGGGCACAAGTCCAATATCCAGGCGATCCTAATGGAACATATGCACAAAGACTCGCATATTTCTTATTAAATGAGATTTTTCTTAAAGCAGATGCAGTTATTGACAATCATGATGGAGCAGCACACTGGATAGCGAGATATATTGTATTTAGTGATAGTCCTAAAACAGTAAAAACAGTTGGAAAAAAGAAATTAGAATTAGCAAAAGCATTTGGTACTATTCCTGTTGAACATGCAGCTCCTAAAGAATTGCCACCTACTGCACTTGGAACAGTATTAGGTAATGCAGGAATTCCTCAAATAACCCCAGAAGTTGGAGGAATGAGATGCTTATGGCCTGAAGATATTGAAAATGGAGTTAAAGGACTAAACAACATTATGAAATATATGAAAATGTTATCTGGAACCCCATCAAAACAAAAACAAGCAATATTTAATGAATATAAATGGATCAGAGCCAATCGTGGAGGAGTATTAAGACCGGCATTTGCACCTACTGATATACCTCTTAATGTTAAAAAAGGTCAGCTATTAGCTACAATAACAAACATGGTAGGGGATACTCTTGAAACAATTAAATCACCTTATGATGGAATTGTTTTCTGTGCACGAGCAAATAGTGCAGCACATACTGGCGATTGGTTATACGGAGTAGGAAAATAACTAAAAGAAAAACAGAATTATCTGAATAAGGTTAATAATAAATTAATATTGTTCTAATAAGATAATGGCAATTCAATATTTTCATGATGATGAGATTAACAAATTAGCAGTGAATATTGTTCATCATCTAAATATGGATCATATTCAAATAAATAGAATAAAATTTATGAGAAGCTATGGAAGCCGTTCTAAACGAATTCTAGCTAGAATTCATGGAACCCCTTTAATTTTTCAAAAAGCACTATCGTTAGAATCATATTATATTATTGAAGTAATTAGTGAACAATACGACAAACTTTCTCAAAAAGAACAAGAAAAAGTGATTATTCATGAGCTTCTTCATATTCCAAAAGGCTTCAAAGGTGGATTATTACCTCATAAAAATAACATTACTGAAAAGAAAGTATCGAGATTTCATGAAGAATTTATTCAGAAAAAAGAAAATAGATTATGTTAAATTAAGAATAAGATAGTTATTCACGCATATGTTGAGTATAACAAGATCCACATAACACCACAAATTTCTTCACTTCATCATCATGTAAGGTATTACTATGGAATCTACATACACCTTGAATACATTTATGACATTTTATTTTAGTAAGTGAATTACAAATATAGCACTTCATTTATACCACCTTCTTTTACGTGTACTATTACGTTTAATACTATTTGAAGTATTGTTAATTTTTGAGCTGTTCTTATTGGATTCAGAGGAGACAGAACGATTTGGTTTTTGTGAATTTTTCCCTCTACTTGAAGAAGAACCCCGTTTGTAGCCATAAGGACGTTTAGAGCTAGATTCTCGATAATATTTCTTATTTGAAGAACGGTTTCGCCTACCCGAAAAAGAACCACGACCAGAACTAGAAGAGTTATTAGATGAATGAGTTTGAAGAAAAGTTTCATCAGATGAACTAAGTGGTTTTATTTTTGTTTTAGTAAGTTTTTGTATTCTTTTAAAATCTTCAACATCGCGTTCAGTAACAAAAGTATAAGATTTTCCCTCATCACCAGCTCTAGCTGTTCGTCCAATTCGATGAAAATAGTGTAAAGGATTTTCAGGTACATCAAGATTAATTACACAGTCTACATGTCTAACATCTATACCTCTACTAGCAATATCAGTAGCTATGAGGATACTTGCTTGACCACTTCTAAATAATTTCATAGATCGATTTCGTTGATGTTGACTTAAATCACCCTGTAATTGGACCACGTTATAAGAATCATAAGATAAATCTTTAACAAGGCGTCTAGCATCATGTCTAGTTCTACAAAAAATAATGGTACTACCTTTATTTTCTTTATCTAAAATAGTTTTAAGAGAAGATAATTTTTCCCGATGATTTATAGCTAAAAAATACTGATCAAGAGTAGAAACAGATGGATCACCTGGATCTAATAATACTTTCTCAGGGGAATTCATATGTTTTTTTGATAATGCGATAATTTTAGGTGGCATTGTAGCTGAAAATAAACTAATTTGCCGATTATCAGGTATTACATTTAGAATGAATTCAACATCATCAATAAACCCCATATCAAGCATCAAATCTGCTTCATCTAACACTACAAACTGTACTTTATCTAAATCTAAAGTTCCGCGTTTAATATGATCAATCACTCTTCCAGGGGTACCTGCTACAATATGAACCCCAAAATCTAATGCTGCAATCTGTTTTCCAATAGATTGACCACCATAGATTGAAAGAATTTTTACACCAAGATGTTTCCCAATTTTTTTAAGCTCATCTGATACTTGTAAAGTAAGTTCACGAGTAGGTACCAGTATGATTGATTGTATTCGCCTTTTAGTAGGATCTATTTTTTCAAGCATAGCAATTCCATATGCAGCTGTTTTTCCAGAACCTGTTTTAGATTGACCAATGATATCATGTCC
>CAZIZY010000022.1:0-2139 GCA_964544235.1 uncultured Nitrosopumilales archaeon | reverse complement strand
GTTATTAGTATTCTGCTCATTCTTTGAGTCTTTTCTATAATTGCTATTATTTAAGAAAGTCTAGTATTCTATTTTCACTGCTTTTAATGATGCATTTTAGTATTTTTGCATATTACCTTATATCAATACGTTCTAATATTATTTTGATTTTGGACTCGTTGAATATAGCCGTTATTACTCGAGATTATCCTCCTAAAATTGGAGGCATTTCTACTCATAGTGAAGCTCTTGTAAAACATCTTCGATTATTAGGTGTTAATGTTACTGTTTTCGCAGGCTATGATGACTCTAATACTCTTATGGTTCCTTTTAATAATGATCTAAACCGTTTTGATATCATTCATCTTCAAAGTACTCCTTATGGCCCCTTTATATCTAAACGTCCTCTTTTGGTTACGGCACATGCTACCTTGGACATGGAATTGCCATATTACAGCTGGCGTGAAATATTTTTAGTTCCTTTAGCTCTCCTTTTCGAAAGAATTACTTTGAATAACGCCACTTTAATTACCGCTGATAGTAATCTAACTCAATCAAATCTTATAACTCGATATTTCATTAAGCCTGAGAGAATTACTTTACTTCCTAGCGGTGTTGATGTTGAACGTTTTTCTCCATTCTCTCATTCTAATTCCAAAATCAAAATTCTAATTTGCTCTAGATTAGAACCTCGAAAAAACATTTTACAATCTTTAAAGGCTTTATCTGAACTTGACCAAAATCTTTTCGAAGTATTAATAGTTGGAACTGGTAGTCAACGTCAATTGTTAGAAACTTATTCTAATTCTCATTTATCTAATGTTAAATTTATTGGGCATGTTCCTGACGAAGATTTACCTTCATATTTTTCCACATCTGATATTTTTCTTTCAACTAGTTTGTCTGAAGGATTTGGACTTTCATTACTTCAAGCAATGGCATCTGGTTGTGCGGTAGTAGCTTCAAATATTCCTACTCATTGTGATTTCGTTCAAAATGGTGTTAATGGATTAATTTATTCTTCCCACGATGAATTAATTAATAATTTGAATACTTTATTAAATGATGAAAAATTACTTAACAATATTGGAATTAACGCCCGTAAACGCTCTTTAGATTATTCTTGGGATAAAATCGCTAATATGACTCTGAATTTATATCGTAACATATTGTCCTTACAATGAAAACTCTTATTTTTAATTTCTTATTTGGGGCTCTTTAAATTTGTTGCTTTGATATCGTTTAGAATTTCTTCAGGTATATTTTTTTCCCATTCTTTAATAAAATCATTGTCTTTATCATTATTTCTTAAATTATCAGGAAGCATTATGGGGACTTTATCTTTTATTGGATAAAACCTCTTACATTTATCACAAATTAAAATTCCATCTATTATTCTTTCTTCAGAGCTATTTAATTCATGTAATTTAAGCGGATAATTCTTATCTATAGGACATGCTAATATCTCTAATAATTCTCTTCTTAATTCTCTTCACCTTTTTGTAATTTGCTTTTCGTTTTATATGCAAAAAATATTGTTGATGATATGAATATTAATGTACTTATTATCAAAGCATAATTCTGAGCCCTTAAATCAATATTTTCTTTTTCACTACTTCTTTGTTCGTCTTGACTCATCCTATTCTCGAAAATCAGTTCTGCTACTCTTTCATTAAGTCCTTTATTTGTACCATCTAGTGTTTGTTTTGTGACCCTGTATTCAATTTTATACGACTCATAATTGTTATCATAAATTGGTGACGTTAATATTGGCATGTAAGTTGTTCTTTTAACAATTTTTTTTGTCCCTAAATCAATTAATGACATTACAGTCTGTTTTCCAGTTCCACCATAAGTTATGTCTGTATTCTTATTATCTTCGTTTTTACTATCTTCTTCGCTGAATACTACAGCTATCATTTCTCTTGAAGCGTTTCCTGTATTCTTTAATCCTTCTACTATTACTATTGTTTCTGATGAGAGTCCTATATCCATTAATCTGTGAGTTAAGTCGGATGTTCTTACTATTGAAATGCCTTTTCTTTCTGAATTACATATTAATAGTTCTCCACCATCTGGTGTTCCAACTAAACATGATGGGTCTCCTCCTATCTCCACAATGTCGTACTTTAAATCTTCAGTATTAATTGCCCATAAACT
>CAZIZY010000021.1:0-5400 GCA_964544235.1 uncultured Nitrosopumilales archaeon | reverse complement strand
CCATTTTAATATAGGCTACGACTGGTTTCTCTTCGTTATTATATAATGTAAATTTAGTTCTTAGTGAACATTTATCGTGCTCTACTATGACGTCTTTCACTATTACGCTTTTATCTCTAAACACTAATTGTTCAATATTGGAATCCACCTCTGAAAATTCAGAGGACTGGGTTATTGAATAAATTGTAATTAATAAAATTCCTAATACTGCTAATCCTATTATTATTTTCTTATTATTCATTTCTAATCACAATTATCAAATTGATTTCTCAATCAGATTCTTATTATTTTTAATTGTTTAGCTTATTATCGCATTGGGAATAATCCGGTCTTATTCTGAATTTCTGTTTCAACCCATTTTAATAATTCAGCCAATTCTTTTTTCCCTTTATTATCTAATTCTGGTCCTGGAATTTTCATGTTTGCCGTTTTAATTATTCCTCTCATTTGAAGAACATTCTTTCTGACTGATATTCCATATCCTTCTTCATAAAAATGAATTAATGGTAAATATCTCCAAAATATCTCTAATGCCTTTTCTCTATTATTATCTTGATGAGCATTCCATATTCCTACTAAATATTCTGGTGTAGGTGAAGCTGTCATTACTCCAATTGCTCCTCTATCAAGATCCCATAAATAGCTTTTAGCTCCTAAAGCACTAAATATTTTCATATTCTCCCCTACTAATTCTTTTACTTTAGTAAGCTTAATTGGTGTTGGTGGATCTTCTAATTTTAAATATTGTGCTTGAGGTAATTCTGAATTAATTCTCGAAATAAGATTAGGTGACATGTAAGGGTGATTTGTTTGAGGATAATCTTGAACAATTATTGGAATGTTTATTTTATCATTTATTTCAGCGTAATAATTGAATATTGCATCATCTCTCAGTTTAACATTCTTTGGTGGTGCAATCATTAAACCATCTGCTCCTTGTTGTTCTGCCAAAACACTTTCTTCTACTGCTTATTGAGTTACTTCTTGACTTGTACAAAATACTAATGGTACTTTACCTCTAACTCTTTCTTTAACTATAGCCAGGTTGTCTTCTTTTTCTTTTTGTGTTAATTTATCGATTTCTGATGATTCACCTAAAATTGTGAAACCTGATACTCCCGCCTTAAGATAATATCCAACTAATTTACTTAGACTTTCATTGTCTTGTTTATTATCCTCATCTAACGGTGTTACTAATACTAAAAATGCGCCGCCTAATTTTTTAGACATATTTTTTACCTATATTTACTCCTTATTGAATATATAGTCATCATTATATTTCTTTAAAATAAATTCATTCTCAATAATGACTAAATCTTTTGGAACAAAATTTCAATTTAAAGTTTGGGAAGAATTAAAGAAAATTCCTAAAGGTGAAACAAGATCATATAAACAAATAGCTCTAAATATAGGTCACCCAAAATCTGCTAGGGCTGTAGCAAATGCTTGTGGTAAAAATCCATATCCAATTAAAATACCTTGTCATCGAGCAATTAAGTCAAACGGTAATATTGGTGGTTATAGTGGGTACGGAGGAATGTTCATGAAGAAATTTCTTATTAATATTGAGCGTTTGTTTTGATTCATTTTGATTAATGATTATTCTCATTGAATGTAAATTGTTCTTTATTCTTTATACTTCTTATTGTTAATTCTGTAAGTTTAATCACATTCTTGAGATCTTGAATATTTAACAATAATGATGAACTGTGCAAATATCTACATGGTGTAGCTATTACTCCTGTTGGCAGCCCTTTATTAGTCAAATGTATTCTACCTGCATCTGTTCCACCTTTTGGCATTAATTGAATTTGATGTGGTATTTTATTAATTTCGGCAGTTCTTTTAATATGGTCAAAGATTTTTCTTTGTGTAATCTTAGTTGCGTCCATTACTCTAATTCCTGGACCTTCCCTATTTTTGTAATATGATCTTTAGGTAATACTCCTGGAGTATCTGCCGCTACCGTATTCTCAAGAATTATTGCAACATCTGGATTGATTTCATTTGTTATTACTGATGCCCCTCTAAGCCCTACTTCTTCTTGTACCGTGAATACAAATGTCACATCTGATTCTGGCTTATTCTTTATCATTGATTCAAGAACTTTTAATGCTGCAGCGCATCCAGATCTGTTGTCTAAAGCTTTACTTATTGCAATTGAATTATTAGTTATTTTAATTCCTTGCTCTTGAAATGTTCCAGTTGTTCCAATATTAATTCCTAGTTTGTCACAATCTTGTTTTGAAGTTGCTCCGATATCTATATACAATTCATTAAGATTTGCAGGGCTTTTTGCTTCTTCTTTCGAAAGAACATGTGGAGGAGTTGTACCTACCACTCCTATAATTTCTTTATCTCCTTTTAATAATATTCTTTGCCCTATTATCACTCTAGGATCAATGCTTCCTAATATTTCAAATCTAAGAAATCCTTCTGGTTCAACGTGTTTAATTATGAAACCTACTTCGTCCATATGTGCTGATACTAGAATTTTATTTTTTGATTTTTTTCCTTTAATGTTAACATATAAGTTTCCTAATTTATCGATCTTAATTTCTTTTACATCACTCTTTATTTGGTTAATTATTATCTTTCTGATTTCATCTTCCCATCCTGATGGACCATGAGCTTTAGATAATTCTAATAATAATTCTGATAATGGTTTCATTTATTTATTATTTTATCTGGAAGATAATAAATAATTATGATTTATTTATCATTAATTACTTCAGAATAACTTAAATCTAATAATATGATAGACTTTTTTGAATATTATGATCATTGATTGTCATAGTCATATTTATGAAAGTTCTACTCCTAAAGGCTCTAAAAAGTCTGGCCATTTTGGTACTACAGCTAGTGAATTTACGGCTGAAGACATGATCAAAACGATGGATGAAAATAATGTGGATATGACTGTTGCTAATATGTTAAGACCTCTTCTTAGTGAAAAAGATTTCATGGAAAGGAATGGGTATGTAGCTGATGCCGCTAAAAAATATCCTGATAGAATTATTGGTTTAGTTCGAATTAATCCATGGATGGATCATAGTGTTTCTTTATTAGAGAAAGCTATTAAAGAAATGGGGCTTAAAGGCATGAAATTTCATCCAAATATGGAAGCATTTCAAGTTAGTGATGCTATTATTCATCCTTTAATGGAGAAAGCTTCTGAACTTGATATTCCAGTACAAATTCATACGGGTCAATGGGGATGTCAACCTGCTCTAGTTGGTGAATTAGCAGATACTTTTCCAGATGTTCCAATAATTCTTGCTCATTTCGGAGGAATGTATTATAAAGACGCTATTTTTATGGCGTCTAAATTTAATAATATATATTTAGAAACCTCTGCCTTTGGATGGACTCATAGAGTTGTTCGAGGTGCAATTGATAAAATTGGTGCAGATCGAATTATATGGGGTACTGATGTACCTCTTCATCATATTGAAGTTGAAATGCTAAAAATTAAAATGGCTAAACTTACTGAAAAAGAATTAGAATTAGCATTAGGTCTAAATGCTGCTAAACTTTTTAAAATTAAATAGTTCATCATTTTCGATTTCGTTATTATGCAAGATTATAAATTGTTGTTATTTCTTTTAATGTAGTAAATTGTCAATATCTGAAAAACATGTTACAAATGACTTAATTGCTAACATATTACCTTCTCGTTCTGTTTCATCTAGAAAAGGACAAAATGGGACTGTAGCTATCATTGGGGGTAGTAGACATTATCATGGAGCTCCTATCTTGTCTGCAGCTGCGGCTATGAGAGCTGGTTCTGATTTAGTTTATTTGATGGTTCCAAAAGTTATATCTATTCCTGTCCGTTCATTTTCGCCTAATTTTATTGTTATTCCTTTACCTGATGATATATTAAGATTGGGTTGTGCTTTTAAAATAATGAATTGGCTTCCTGATGTAGATTCAGTGGTTTTAGGCTGTGGTTTGGTAGTACATAAATCTGATGGTCTTAAGAAATTAATAGTAGATCTTTCTTCTCAAGATATCAATATTGTTCTTGATGCTGGTGCTTTAAGACAAGATGTTATTAAAAAAATTTCTCAAGATAATTGTGTACTCACGCCTCATGCTGGCGAATTTAAGCGAATATTTGGTTTTGAGCCTAATTCTAATATGGATACAAGAATTAATGACGTTAGGACTAAATCTAATGAATTAGGTTGCACCATTCTTTTGAAAGGTTCTCATGATATTATTTCTAATGGAACTGATTGTTTTATTAATAAAACTGGAAATTCTTCTATGACTGTTGGTGGAACTGGTGATATTTTATCCGGGTTAATAGCTTCTTTTCTATCTAAATCCATGTCTTCTTTTAATTCGGCAATTGCTGGAGCATATATTAATGGTCTTGCGGGTGAAATGGTTACTTCTAAATTAGGCTATCATATTTTTCCTACTGATATAATTGATGAATTACCCTTTATATTGAAATCTTTTGATAAATATTGTGATTAATTACCCCAAATAATATATTACTTACTTTTTTATCATATTGTAATATTGGATAATTTAGAAAATAAATTAGTGAAATATGTTTCTTCTATTACTTTAGATGATTTCTCTGATCAAATAATTACTGAGTCTAAAATTAGGCTTATTGATACTTTTGCGGTGGCCTTGTATGCTTTTAATGAATTGCCTGTTCAAAATGTCAGAAAAATGTCATTACTTTCTTCTTCTAATAATTATTCATCCACTTTATGGGGTACTTCTGAAAAAGTTTTTCCTGATCGAGCTTCATTTGCAAATGGTTGTGCTGTTAGATATTTAGATTATAATGATACATATCTATCAAAAGAAGCTCTTCATCCTAGTGACTCTATTCCTGCTATTTTGGCTATAGCTGAAGCTGAAAATCTATCTGGGTCTAAAGTTATTGAAGGACTAATAGTTTCTTATGAAATTGCATGTCGATTAGCTGATGCATCAAGTATTCGAGACCGAGGATGGGATCATGTTGCATATATTGCTATTAGCTCTGCATTGGGAGCTTCTAAATCTCTAGATTTATCTGAAGATGAAATCCGTAATGCGTTATCTATTGCAGTTGTCTCTAACAATAATTTACGTCAGACTCGAAAGGGTGAATTAAGCATGTGGAAAGGATTTGCAGCTGCAAATGCTTCTAGGAATGGAGTTTGGGCTGCGTTATTAGCTAAAAATGGAATAACTGGTCCATATAATATTTTTGAAGGAGAAAAAGGATTTATTAATCAAATCTCAGGACCACTTAATATTTCAGAATTAGGTGGAATTAATAATGTTTCTTTTAAAATATCTGAAACTAGTATCAAATGCTATCCTGTTGAATATCATGCGATGTCTGCTGTTAAAGCTACATTAGATGTAAAAAATCAAATTCAAAAT
>CAZIZY010000020.1:0-32000 GCA_964544235.1 uncultured Nitrosopumilales archaeon | reverse complement strand
AATTACTAAAGATTATTGAGAAGATATCTATAAGAATTTGCTCGAATCGTTTTTTAACATCAAGATCTTTAACAACATTAGCAACGCCAATAAATGAAACTCCTCTTAAATCTTTGTATGACTCTCCTAAATCTAAGCAGCCAGAAACTTTTTGATTGGAAGAAATATTTCTTATTTTCTTTTTGTATGACTGTGCTCTAAAATATATTTCACCCTCATGGAATATATACCATACAGGTGTTGAATGAGGCCATCCTTCTTCATTTATTGTACTAATCACTAATATTCGACCCTCTTCTAAGAATGTTCTCTGTTCATCCTCAGACATTTTTATGTATAAACTGGGCAAAATTTTATTATTAATATTATTGTTGTTCATTTACTATTATCTTCTTAATTGATTGTATGTATGAACTTAAAAACATCTATTAGATAAAAAACATTATCCTAATTGGTCATCAAATTAATTACTTTATTTCAAAAAGAGATCGAGAAAATCGGAGGAAAAGCAACTAAGGTAAGCACAATGGAAGAATTACTAAAGATTATTGAGAAGATATCAATAAGAAATAACTCAAAAATAATCGCCATGACTGACTTGAAAACTTATGAAAAGGATATAGAGAATAATTTAACCTCTAATGGATTAAAAGTAATAAAAACAAAATCATCTAAAATTGAAATAATTAAAGAAGCTGACATCGGAATAACGTTAGCGGAAATCGGGATATCTGATAGCGGTACAATAGGAATATCATTTGAACGAAATATAGATCTTGCAGTTTCTTCTTTGCCATATATTCATATTGTTATACTAAATAGTGAGAAGTTAGTGAACAATTTATTTGACGCATATGAATATATAGATAACAACCTTAAGAAAAACGATAAAAGAACTATTTCTTTGATAAGTGGTCCTAGTAAAACAGCAGATGTAGAACAGATTTTAATTAAAGGAGTACATGGTCCTAATGAACTCCATGTAATAATAGTGGAAAGTGAACTTAAATGAAAAGAAATGAAGAATTTTTAAAAAGAGTAAAAGATGCTGCGACTAATGATATACAAAGAGAAGCAATTAAATCAGCTACTAAAAGACTAAAAGATCATAAAGAGGAAGCTTATGTTCTTCTTGATGAGCCAGAGAAATTAAGAGCGGAAGCTTCACTAATTAAATCCGAGACAATAGATAATTTAGAACAATACCTTGAAGAATTTACAGAAAATGTTAGAAATAGGGGAGGAAAAGTTCATTATGCGAATAATTCAACCGAAGCAGTGAATTACGTAATTAATTTAGCTAAAGAAAAGAAGTCGAAATTAGTCGTTAAATCTAAATCAATGGTAACTGAAGAAATTGAATTAAACCAAGGACTTGAAGAATCAGGTATTTCTGTAGTGGAAACAGACTTAGGTGAAAGAATAATTCAACTAGCAAATGAACGTCCTTCACACATATTAGCTCCTGCAATGCATAAAACAAGATTCCAAGTAGCTGAACTTTTTTCGAAAGAATCAGGGAATAAAATTGAAGCAGACCCTGAGGTTATAACTCAAGAAGCTAGAAGAAGTCTTCGAAAGAATTTTTTAGACGCAGATATTGGAATTTCAGGAGTTAATTTTGCTATAGCTGAAACAGGAACTTTAATTTTAGTTACCAATGAAGGCAATGGAAGATTAGTAACATCATTACCTCGAATACATATAGCTATAATGGGAATAGAGAAGATAGTTCCTAATCTTAAAGATGCTCTTAAATTATTACAATTATTACCAAGAACAGCTACAGGTCAAAAACTTACCTGTTATACATCTATAATCAATGGAGCTATAGAGTCTAATGATTCAAACAGAGAATTTCATGTAATAATATTAGATAATGGAAGAAGAAAAATGAAAGATGATCCTCATATGAAAGAAGGATTATCTTGTATAAAATGTGGAGCTTGTTCTAGTATTTGTCCAACATATAAAATAGTAGGAGGACATGTATTCGGAAGCACATATTCAGGTCCAATTGGAATACCTTGGACGGCATATACAGGAGATGCAAATGAATCGGGGCAATTTTCTGATTTATGTATAAGCTGTGGTTTATGTGAAACAATTTGTCCTGTTGAAATAGATATTCCTAAATTAATTATGAAAACAAAGGAGGAGCATATAGAAAATAATGGCCAATCAAAAACAAATTTATTTATTGCAAAATTAGATAGTTATTCAGAATTAGCTAGTAATATTGCTCCCATCACTAATATCATGCTGCAAAATAATACGTTCAGATGGATGATGGAAAAAACAATAGGGATAGATAGACGTAGACCTCTACCAGAATTCCATCGAAAAACGTTTCAAAAATCTTTTAAAGCTAAATCAGGGCCAAAAGAGAACAAAGTCGCATATTTTTATGATGTATATGCGAATTTTAATGATCCTGATCTTGGATTTGCAGTTACAGAAATACTTGAAAGAAACAATTCAGAAATAATATTGCCAATCCAAAAACATTCAGGAATGCCACTATTTGCTTATGGAAATATTGGGATGGCGGAAGAATTAATGAAGTTTAATATTAAATCATTATACAGCGCAATTGAAAAAGGATATCAGATAGTAGCATCTGAACCTACTGCGGCTTATTGTATTAAAAAATTATATCCAGAATTTATATCATCTCATGAATCTAAAATTGTTTCAGAGAATACCTATGAGTTTTTTGAATTTTTAGAGAATTTAGAAGATAATGGCAGATTTAATGATGATTTCAAAATATTTGATAAAAGAATTGCCGCATATCATGTTCCATGCCATTCAAAGAACCTACTTCCAACTAAACCGGTAAAAAGATTTTTAGAAAGAATTGGGTTTGAAGTCCAGATTGTAGATCATGGTTGTTGTGGAATAGCTGGAACATTTGGATTTAAACAGGGATGGGAAGGATATGACCTTTCTAAATATATTGGTAAAGAACTTTTTGAACATATGGCAGATCCTTCTATTGACATTCCTGTAACTGAAAGTAGTGTTTGTAAAATGCAAATAGAACAATTCACTAATAGAACAGTATATCATCCGGCTAAGCTGCTAAGAAACGCATACAGGAAAACATTAATTTAATAATAAGGTAATTTCACTAAAATAGTTGAAATGTCTGTAGAAGCTTCACTTACAAATCAGATTGTATCCGTAGTCATATTTTTAATTGCTTACGGTATTATAGCTACAGAATTTCGTGACAGAACAATAGTTGCAGCTGTTGGAGGTACATTAACGTGGATAGTTGGTTTAGTTGCTACAGATGAAATTTTATATTTCGTAGATTTAGAAGTAATAATGCTATTATTTGGAATGATGATAATAGTAGGAGGATTAAAACAGTCAGGTTTCTTTAAATGGACAGGAATTCATTTAGCTAATTATACAAAACTGCGGCCAGTATCAATGCTGATTGTTTTTTCATCGTTAACAGCTATATTATCTGCTTTTCTTGATAATGTAACTACAGTATTGTTTATGATAGCAATTACTATAGAAATAATGGAGACTTTGGATATTGATCCGAAACCATTCATAATAGGTGAAATGCTAGCAGCTAATACTGGTGGAACTGCTACATTAATAGGTGGTCCTCCGAATATAATGATAGCTTCAAATTTTGGGCTATCGTTTAATGATTTTATCATTAATGTATCTCCAATTATAGTAATTATAATAATTATTCAAACAACAATATACACTAAAATTTCAAAAGTAAAAGATATTCCAAGCCCTAAAATAAGAAAGCTACCAACTAAACCATCAGATGTAATCAAAGATAAAGGAGTATTTACAATAGGTACAATAATTTTTGCACTAGTAACACTATTATTTTTTATTCAGACTATAATTGGAGTAAGTTCAACAGTTATAGCTTTTGTAGGAGGAATGCTATTTTTGGGACTAGCTGGAAATAAAATGACAAAAGTAATAGAAGAAATTGAATGGAATACTTTAATCTTTTTTGCAGGATTATTTGTAATCATAGGAGGATTAGAAACCAGCGGAGTAATTGATATAGTTTCAAAAACAATTTTTGAATACTTTGGTTCAAATACAACAATAGCGTTAACAGCAGTATTATGGCTTAGTGCGTTTTCCACTGCATTTGTAGATAATATTCCATTTACTGCAGCATTTATTCCAGTTTTACATAATATTCCTACTAATTCAGGATTGAATATGAATGCCTTAATTTATGCGTTATCGATAGGAGCAGGGTTAGGAGGTAACGGAACAACAATAGGATCTTCAGCAAATATAGTAGCTACAGGTATTGCTGCAGCTCGAGGACATCCTATCCCATTTAAAAAGTATGTACCCATAGGATTGAGTATAATGGTTGTAACAGTATTATTGGCGAACCTATATCTAATAATAATGTGGTAAAAGAAATATAGAATCCGAAGGATAAAATAACTAATAATATTTATAGCCGAACAAGAATTATTAAATCGAGCAAATTACGAATGGTTTCAACATTCTCATCAAAATATCCAATAGAAAAAATTTCAGATTACGAATTCAGAGTAAATAGTAATTCAACTCAAGGAATGAATGTTCCAGTTACAATATACGCCAATGAAAAGATATTAGCTAAAATGCTTACGGATAGAACAATAAATCAAGCAGTTAACGTAACTCATTTGCCTGGGTTATGTAAACATGTAGTAGTATTACCAGACGGTCATGAGGGTTATGGTTTTCCAATAGGAGGAGTAGCAGCTACTGATTTAGAAAGTGGAGTAATATCACCAGGAGGAGTAGGATATGATATAAATTGCGGTGTACGATTAATTCGTACTAATTTAACTGAAAAGGAAGTAAAACCTAAAATTAACATTTTAATGAAAGAATTATTCAAAGCGGCACCATCAGGACTTGGAAGTAAATCAGGTATACGTCTTACTCCTGGACAACTAAATAATGTTCTAGAGGATGGAGTTAAATGGGCAATTAATAATGGATATGGATGGGATTCCGACGCAGAATATTGTGAAGAAAACGGAACAATGAAAAATGCTGATCCAAGTAAAGTCTCAAATACAGCTAAACAACGTGGAGCTCCACAACTAGGAAGTCTTGGTTCTGGAAACCACTTTCTTGAAGTACAACTTGTAGATAAAATATTTGATCAGAAAGCTGCAATGAAATATGGGTTTGAGGATGAAAAACAAGTAGTAATTCTTATACATACTGGATCGAGAGGTTTTGGTCATCAAGTTTGTAGTGATTATTTGAAAATAGTGGAATCAGCATCTCATAAATATAACATAACTCTTCCAGATAGAGAACTTGCTTGTGCTCCTAATTCATCTCCAGAAGGAGAAAATTATAAAAGTGCAATGGCTGCAGCCCTAAATTTTGCTTGGAGTAATAGACAAATGATAACTCACAATATAAGAAAATCATTTAGCAGAGTTTTCAACAGAACTGAAGATGATTTAGGATTAAGATTAGTATATGATGTTGCCCACAATATAGCTAAATTAGAAGAACATGATATAGAAGGAAAAAGAAAAAAAGTAATAGTTCATAGAAAGGGAGCCACGAGAGCATTTCCAGCTAATTCCGAACATATTCCTATTGATTATAGAGAAGTAGGTCAACCTGTTCTTATACCAGGATCAATGGGCACTGCTAGTTGGGTATTGAAAGGAAGTGAAAAATCGATGAGTTTAAGTTTTGGATCAACAGCTCATGGAGCTGGAAGAATGCTTTCACGTAAAGCATCAATAAGAAATAATCCTGCAAATGAAGTTAGACAAAAATTAACAGATAAAGGGATTGTTCTTGAAGCAGCTAGTTGGAAAGGCGTTTCAGAAGAAGCTCCTGAAGCATACAAAAATGTGGATGATGTTGCAGAAGTATCAGACTCAGTAGGAATAGGCTTAAAAGTTGCACGTTTAATTCCAATTGGAGTTGTTAAAGGCTAAGAAAATTATTAAATTGAAATCAGGTTAGCGCATTTAAATTAATACATCAAATATTTATCAAGTAATAATCCAACTAGAATAAAAATCAAGTATGGAGAAGAAGCTTTGAAACTCGACCAAGCATTAGATTCATTTGGATTTTTCACTAAATCGATATTCTTATAGATGATATATAATCCTGTGAATAAAGAAATAATCATAAATATAATTCCAGAAATGTTAGTTATGAAAAATGTTAAAGAAAACAGTACCAATATTATATTTGAATAAAGGATATAACGAGTAGATTTATGCCAATCAACTAAAACAGGCATCATAGGTATATTAGCGGCTGAATAATCTTTTTTATTTGTACAAGCTAAAGCCCAAAAATGTCCTGGAGTCCAAAGGAATATTAATATCGCTAATAAAACAGGTTCCAAACTTACTGCATTAGTAACAGCAGACCATCCTGCTAAAGGAGCAAAACTTCCAGCAGCGCCACCAATAACTATATTCCAAGAAGTTCTTTTCTTAAGCCATATGGTATAGATTCCAATATAAGTAAAAGCTCCAAGTCCTATAAATATCGAAGTTAAAGGATTTAACAAGAACCAAGATATAATTAATGATGCAGATAACATCAAAAGGCCTTGAATAAATGCTATTGAGGGATTAATAAGTCCAGATGGAAGAGTTCGTTTTTTAGTTCTAATCATTTTAGAGTCTAAATCTTTTTCTAGATAACAGTTTATGGTAGCTGCACCACCAGCAGACAAAAATCCTGAAATAATCAAGAATAAGAGCGGTTGAAGATTTATCTCATATGGTTTTGCTAGAACCATAGTTACAATCGCAACTAGGACATTTAATGCAGCTATCTTAGGTTTAGTAAGTTCAATGTATTTAGAGAATTTTGATTTCATTTGATCTAACTCTTATCTTATTTCAGTATTATAATATCTTTAAACATTATATTTATTAAAAACATGGAAAATGCTTAAGTTAAAGATGATATAAACGTAATAAAGGTGTCTTAAGAATAGGTAAAAGAAAAGTCTTATCCGAATCAGAACTTAAAGATCTCAAAATGCCTCAAGAAGGAGAGATGTTAGGAAGAGTAACTAGACTAACAGGAGGAGATCATATATTAGTAAAATGTTCAGATGGAGAAACTAGACTATGCCGAATTAGAGGAAAGATGAAAAGAAGAATGTGGATAAGAGAAGCGGATATTGTATTAATAGCTCCTTGGGATTTTAAAGACGATAGAGGAGATATTTTATGGAGATACATCAAAGCTCATGCTGAACTTCTTGAAACACAAGGTCATTTACCAAAAGGAATATAGTAAAACATATTGAAGATGTACCCCGTCTCTGACGGCTTCAATTCACAGCAAAACTTAAAGCTTAAGCTTATTTAGCCTCTTTACCGGGGTAGATTCCCATCTGTCTCGTGTCTGGGTAGAGCTTAAGGATAATAGTAGGAGTTAAACTCCAAACTACCAGAAGCCCGTCGCCACGCATTTTTGACAGGGATCAATATATATCAAAAAGAAGAAGAATATACAACTTCCTATTAAAGAAAAGATTGAAGATTCAATTCAAATAAAGAGACTGGGTTCCTAAGATTAAACATTGATAAAGATTCAGGGTGGATTTCTCCAATTATTCCTAAAGTATCTTCTTTAACTTTAATAGAAGCAGATCGACCATCAATAAAACTTGAATCAGAAATAGGTTCAGTTATTACGTTAACGTTAAAGGCTTGTTTAAGTAAAGACTGAAGAATAGAATTAATTTCAGTATAACGAGCAGATTTATGAGTTATTCCAACAGCTAAATGATATTCTTCTCTTATTCCACTTTCATAATTTGGATCTTCAAAGAAAGTTTTACCAACCTCAAATATTTTTTGAGGGTATTTAGAATGAATATTAAGAGAAAATGTTTCAAGAAGAGAAGAGATAAGTTGATTTCTTAGAATAGAATGATCTGAACTTTTTGAATTCATAATCTTAAGAAGATTTGAAGATCTTCTTAATTTTGAATTAAGATTTTGACTATTAGAAAGATTAAAACTCATTATTTCAATTAGGCCAAATCGAGTAGCAATATCTCGAATATGAGAAAGAGTTTGATGTTCATTAGAATATTTTCCCAAAGAGTAGGAACTTGGGAGAGTAGATGTAAATTGATCTATTCCATATCCTAAAGCAACTTCTTCAACTAAATCAACTGGATGCATTATATCAATTCGATATCTAGGAATTAATGCTTCAACATTATCACCGGAAATAATGGTATCAATCCTACTTTTAGAAAGGCATTTAGAAATTTCACCGTTATCAAGTGAAAGACCAAGTAAATTGTTTATTTGAGTAACATTAACTTTCATTTTGATAGGAGAAAGGTCAGGAGTTAGAATAGGAAGAGTTGATGAATTATTGAGAGATGGTTTTGTAACTGATTTCATTGTCAATATTGAATCAGGATATGAAATATTAACAGATTCAATCAACCCACCTGCATCATTAAAAGTAGTTGTAAGTATAGCTAGTGCATCTGAAGCGAGAAAAGGATCAGTTGCAGTTACATCAATAAATAAATTAGAAGTACTAGTTGTAACTCGAGTTAATTCACTATTGATTATTGGAGGAAAAGATAAAGTTTGTTGATTATCATCTAACAAAATGGGATAATCACCATAACCATCAATGATATAACTATAAGATTGACCCACTTTGGTATCTTTATTGATTTCATTGATACTCATTTCTTCATTTTCATCAAGAGGTCTAAATTTAAAAGTGGAAGGTTTAGCAATATACAGAATAGGAGGAGTGATTACATCTAAATTATGTATTCCAATAGATACTTTGCGTCTTCTTCGCCCTATACTGTTATGAATGTCTTCTTGCATAGAGATTATTTGCTTTATAGATTCAGTAGTTAAGTTAAGATTTTTAATTATAGCTGAAACAATATAAGGTCTTATTCTTTGAACCGATGGATCGACTATTACCTCAACTGAACCATTTGAAACATTATAAGTTGGGCAACCTAAATCAATATCAAGAAGACCTTTCAATCCACGAGCAATTCCATAATCACTAGAATAATCTAAACGATTTGGATTATATTCTATACGCATATCCGAATTAAAGATATCTTCAATATCTAGCCCTAAATAAGGAAGTTTTTCAATGATTAAATCTTGAGAGATCTCTTTACCTAAAATCTCTTTAAATCGATCAAGATTCAGATTTACTACTGGCATAATTCTCCCTAATCCAATCTAAATTATTACGATATAATTGTCGTATATCAGTTAAATCATATCTAAGCATAATTAATCGTTCTAATCCTCCACCCCAAGCTAATACAGGGTTATTTACTCCCAACGGAATCGTAACTTCTGGCCTAAATATTCCCATGCCACAAAGTTCAATCCATTTTCCAATACTCTCATGGTACACCATTGCTTGTAAAGATGGCTCAGTATAAGGAAAGAATGTGGGCCAGAATTTTATTTTTTTGAATCCTAATCGTTTATAGAAGATAGACATCACCCCCATAAGATCTCTCATAGTTACATTTTCATCAACAACTATTCCTTCATACTGATGAAATTCAGCTAGATGTTTATACGATAGTTTTTCATTTCTAAAGATTTTCCCTATAGAAAATATTTTAGATTCTTTTGGTTTAAATTCTGCAAGGTATCTAACAGTTAAAGCAGTAGTATGAGTTCGCAATACAGATTGGTTTGATATTGAATCACTCCATTTTCCACCCCATCCTCTTGAACCAGTTTTTCCTCCATTTTGATGAACTTCTTTTACGTTTTTTAATATTTCTTGGTCTGTAACATTATTAGATTTGATATTTTCTAAATAAAAAGTATCTTGCATTTCTCTAGCTGGATGATCCTGAGGAGTAAATAACGCGTCAAAATTCCAAAAACTTATTTGAGAGATTGGCCCTTCAATTTCTTCAAATCCAAGAGTTGTAAAAATTTCTTTAGCTTCATCAATAAAATCTTGGACCAGATGTTTTTTTCCAGGATATATTAAAGGAGGAGGAGCTTCGACATCAATAGATCTAAGTTTTAATGATTTCCATTGTTGAGTTATAATATCATCAGTAGTAAGAAGATCTACTTCTTCATCTTTTTGGTTTGAAAGCACCTCAATACCCTCATTTGTAGCTTTAACAATAACCTCTTTACTAGTTTTGGTAATTATATAGTCAGGTCTCTTAGTAAGGAGTTTTAATGAATCTATTAATGAAGGATCAAGATCATTTAATTTAATTGGTCGAGACTGAAGTTCAGTAAGAAGTTTTTCTTCATTAGTTATTTTCTGATCATTTAATAGTTCAACGTTAACCTGACCATTATTAGAAATAACTTTAATCCATCCTAAATTTTTGGCTTTACCTAAAGCAGTAGAAAAAGTATTAGGTTCAAATGAATAGGCGTCCTTTAAACTGTTTATTTCAAGCGATTTGTTATCAGAAAATGAATTAACAAGTATTCTTTCAGGTAAACCTTGTTCAGCTGCTTTTTTACCTTCATCCCCAAGAGCAATTATAGTAGTAATATTATCCTCAGTAACAACATATTTTTTTGTTTTAAGCCATTCTAATGCACGTCTAGCTTGATCAAGAGTTATAGAAGATTTTTCAGATATTTCTTCTAAAATAGACTCCCCCGAAATCAAACAAGAAAGTAATTTTTTTTCAATCGGATGAAGTGGTTTCAATATTTTTTTATCCTAAATAATATTTAACATTAAATTATTAAAGATTACATGTGAAATAGATTAGAAGTATGATAAAAACAAATTACTGAGGTTAATTAAACGGGTGCGTGTTAGTAGTTTAGGGAATGTATTGAAAACACCTTCCAATTACATTTAACCCTCCTTCTGTTTCAGACGGTATTTAGCTAGGCAGCCTACCTGAACCTCGTGCAGATCTCATAAGTTCTGTTTGGCCTTACTCCTTGTGGGTCAGCCGTTTCAATCCTTCTCGGAATCCTCAGAGAAATCTCATCATCGTTAAGTCGAGTTGGATATCGTTTCTGTTCTGTTGCCAATGATCTCCCATTAGGTTTCACAACTTCACAATTCTGCATGGAGAGAGGAGTTTCCTCAGGTTTCCCCGTTCCGTCCACTAACTCACACCCAAAGTTAAATAAGAAAACTAAAAGTATTAACCTTTCGAAAAATAATAATAAGTAGGGCCGATAGTTCAGCGGTACGAACGTCCGACTTGCATCAAATTAACCGAAGCAGGAACTCGGAAGGTCGAGGGTTCAAATCCCTCTCGGTCCACAAATATCTAACTAAGAAATAATAAGTAAGGGTTTTTTTCTTAAAGAATAGAATTAAGTAAAATCAGTTAATTTTCGTTGATAATACGCTTGACGTAAAAGATAAGAACAATTAATCCAGTTTCTCTTTGGAATTTCGAGAAAATTGCAAGAATAATTTAAAGCTTTATCAAGACTGTCAAAGCTTTCATATTTTTGTTTAAATAAAGTTCTAAGGCTTTCACGGACATTCCAAACACCAACAGGCATTATATAACCAGGACGTATTTCTCTAAGAAGAATAGCTCCAGCTTGTTTTCGAATTGAATTTAAATATTCAGCTACAGCGAATCTTGAAGTATAATAACATCCACCAGGTTTAGCGTAAGTTTTCCTTCCAGAATATGATTCCCAATCACCAACAGTTACTGGTTGATAACCTTCTGCTGAAACATATTCACTCATTTGAACTTCGTTAACAAAATCAGTTTCAGGAAAACTTGAAGCCAACAAAGATCTATCGAACCAAGCTTCAATCCATTCAAATTTCCATTCTTGAGGGGTTAATATTACAACGTAAACGTTATCAAGATAATTATAATGAAAGACATGATATTCATCTATACTTTGATTATCTTTAATCAAATCAATTAACTTAAGACTAAGAATATTATCAACAGAAGTAATACTCCAACGAGTAGGAACAATTCTCCTTCTCTTTTTTACCCCAAACATTCCTAAACTAAATGAACGTTGAATACGAGAAAAAATAACATCGTCTTGATAAAGATCAGCAACCGCATCAGAAGCGTTTAGATCACTATCATAAAATGCTTTTTCTATTCTTCTATCAACAGAAGTATTTGTTAACTTAAATGATGATAAAGGGGCAATTGGTCCAAAAGGCTGAGAATCTTCATCAAATTCAAGAACATTACTTGGTTTCTTGGAAAGAATAAGCTCAGAATCTATAGGTTTAACTGTCATAGACAATTCTTGCAACTGAGATAAGAAATTACTTCCCGATCTAGCATCTAATACATGTGTGTTTTTATATCCCCGAATAAGAGAGTGTCTAAAATTAACAATTTCATTAAAATTTTTCCCCATCCATAATTCAGGGGTATCAAGAACACTAGTATCTCCTTGAATTAAAGGAACCATTGGTCCAAGAGAAACATTTGGATAATTTGAAGTGCCAACAAACACTCCAGGAGGACTAGATCCTTGAATATAATTCGTATTAAGATCGTTGGAATTTAACAAAGAACCAAGTTTTACATGAATAGCGCATTTTTTTTCATTAGAAAGCATTCGAATTTTCTTGCAGCTCAAACAGTTTTCTGTTGAAATCATAACTCATCAAAATATTTTTAATTAATACTAAATTATAACAACAAGAAATTTATATTTATCAATAATTAAGCCCAATCACTTATACTTGATTGTTTTATTTCTGATTTAGAATTAGAATTACTTAAATCAGAGAGTTTAATACCAACTTTTCTAACTTTTATTGAGTCCAAATCTATTCGACCAATTAGCTTTTCGATTGGAGTATTAACACCAATCCAATCTGAACGAGGAAGTTTATAACTGTAAGAACGAGTAACGGAATTAAAATTATTGTAAAGAATCTTGATTCCAACAGTTCTATATTCAAGATTTTCATTAACTAATTTATCATGAACTTCTCGTGCTTGCAATAATAATTCATTAAGAATAATAGTTTTATCACTAGTTTCGTCTAAAAGAGTATGTTCTGCACTTCTAGATTTAGCTTCGTAATCAGATATAACTTCATCATCATCAATACCATTAGCAACCTTCCACATCCAAATTCCAATTTTCCCAAATCTAGTCATTAATTTTTCTCTAGAATAATCGGATAATTCTCCTAAAGTTGTAATTTTAAGTAAATTAAGTGATTTTTCAGTTTTTGGCCCAATACCAGGAACTATCCCTACTTTAAGGGGAGAAAGAAAAGATTTAACATCTTTAAAAGAAATTATGGTAAGGCCGTCTGGTTTTTGATAATCGGAAGCTATCTTAGCTGAAGCTTTGGTAGGGGCAGCTCCAATAGAACAAATTAGATTTAACTTTAATTTAAGATCATTTTTAATATCAGAAGATAAATCAGCAGCAGTATAAGAATCAGATATTTTATCAGTTACATCTAAATATGCTTCATCAATACTAGCTTGCTCAATTTTACTAGTGAATTTTTGAAGTAATTGCATAACATCAGAAGAAATAGAAGTATAAAGATCAAAATCAGCTCGTTTAAAGATTCCATCAGGACACAGTTTTTTAGCTTGAACATATGACATAGCAGCTCTTAATCCGTAGGATCTAGCTTCATAAGAACAAGAAGCAATTACGCCCCGGGTAAGTTCTCCAATAGGTTCTGGAGACATTATTATAATAAGAGGAAGCCCTTTTAATGAATTATCTCGAATAACTTCACAAGAGGGATAAAAAGCATTAAGATCAACATGAATTATGGTTCTCTTTTTTAAAACAGGGAATAAATTTTATGACAATTAGATTGACCTTAATTTTATTAAGAATTGAATACAATTTCATTTTATTTAAATTAGAAATCAATTAAGAATTAATAATATTCAAAGTTATATTAAATTAATTATTAGGTAATTACCAAAATAGCATAAAAAAATCTCAAGACATATATGAGAATAAAATAATAAAAAAATATTGAGCGTTAAAATAATTAAGAATTATATTGAAGGAGAATGGGTAGAATCAGAGTCAAAACAGTTACTTGATGTAATCAATCCTGCAAAAAATGAAGTGATAGCAAAAGTTCCATTATCTACAACTAAAGAAGTTAATCAAGCAATAGAATCTGCAAATAAAGCTTTCCAATCATGGAAAGAAATTCCTTCGACAACAAGAGCAAGATATATGTTCAAATTAAAAGATCTTTTAGAAAGAAATTCTGAAGAATTAGCTCAAATTACTGTTAATGAGAACGGAAAAACGATTGAAGAAGCTAAAGGTGAGATTATTAGAGGTATAGAGAATGTAGAAGTAGCTACAGGGATCCCTTCATTAATGATGGGATATAATCTTGAAGATGTATCAAAAGGGATAGATAGTAATACTATAAGACAACCTATAGGAACCTTTTGTGCAGTTCCACCATTTAATTTTCCAGTAATGGTGCCTCTTTGGTTCTTTCCTCAAGCTATAGCTAGTGGAAATACATTCATATTGAAACCATCAGAACAAGTTCCCCTTTCACAAAATAAAATATTTGAAATTATTCATGAGGTTGGACTACCTAAAGGAGTAATTAATTTAGTTAATGGATCTAAAGAAGTAGTTGACACATTATTAGAAAATAAATTAATAAAAGGAATTTCTTTTGTAGGATCATCTCCTGTAGCCAAATACATATACAGTAAAGCTGCAAATAACGGTAAAAGAGTTCAATGTTTAGCAGGAGCAAAGAATTTCATAATAGTAATGCCTGATTCAACGCTAGAAAAGACAACAGATGGAATAATAGGTTCAGCTTTTGGATGCGCTGGAGAACGATGTTTAGCAGGAAGTACAATTGTAGCTGTTGGAGAATCTTATACTAAATTGAAGAAATCACTATTGGATAGTGCTTCTAAATTAATAATTGGATATGGATTGGATAAGGATGTAGATATGGGGCCAGTAATTTCAAATAATCATAAGAATAAAGTGATGGAATACATAGAAAAGGGAATAGATGAAGGAGCTAAATTGATTTTAGATGGAAGAAAAATTAATAATTCTAAATATCCAAACGGATTTTTCATAGGTCCAACAATATTTGATGAAGTTAATCCAGAAATGACTATAGCTAAAGAAGAAATCTTTGGACCAGTTTTAAGCATAATTAAAGCTAAAGATTTAGAGCAAGCAATTAAAATTTTAAATGATAGTAAATATGGGAATGCCGCGTCTATATTTACTTCAAGTGGAAAAGTAGCTAGAGAATTTCAACATAAAGTTCAAGCTGGAATGGTAGGAGTGAATATATCGGTTCCAGCTCCAATTGCATTCTTCCCATTTACTGGATGGAAAGAATCATTTTATGGAGATTTACATGGACATGGAAAAGATGCAATTGAATTCTATACAGAAAAGAAAGTAATAACTTCGAGATGGTTCTAACTTAAAGAAGATAATGATTATCAAAAATGAAATTAAAAGCCTTACTATTTGATTTGGATGGAACGTTAATAGAGTTTAAATTTAGAGTAATTGAACTAAAAAAAGAATTATTTGATAAGCTTAATGATAATAATGTCATAATAGAAAAAAGATTTCAAAAAGAAAGTATTCAGAATATTTGCGAAGAAGCTCAAAGAATAATGAAAAATAACGCGAATAAAGAATGTGATAGAATTACGTCAGATATGAAAGAGATTATTGAAAAATACGAAATTGAAGGCCTGAAACAATCGGCAATTAAAAAAGATGTCTTTTATGTTTTTAATTGGTTAAAAAAGAAAGAAATTAAACTAGCATTAGTAACTAATAATGGAAGAAAATCAGCTGAATATGCGGTTAATAGATTTGAGTTAATTGAATATTTTGATGTAATAATTACAAGAGATGAAGTGAATAAATGGAAACCACATCCAGAACCAATACAAAAAGCAATAAATCAACTAAAAATAGAACCTAGTGAAGGAATATTTATTGGAGATAGTAAAATGGACATCCAATCATCAAAATCAGCAGGTGTAAAAGTTGCATCCATACCTACGGGAATTCATTCAAAACAACAATTAGATGAAGAAGATCCAGATTACCTTATTTACTCTCTTTTAGAAATAATAACAATTGTGAATAATATTAATGAAAAAAAATAAGAATAAGATAATTGTTCCAGACACTAGTGCAATAATTAATGGAACAATATTAGATATTTGCAACAAAACGATCAAAGGATTTAAAATAATTGTTCCAATTGCAGTATTAGATGAATTACAAGCTCAAGCTTCAAAGAATAGAGAACATGGATTTATTGGATTAAAAGAACTTACAGCAATTAAAAATTTTTGTTTAAAAAATAAAATAGAATTCACATATTCAGGAGATCTTCCTTCAATGGAAGATATCAAATTGTCTGATAGTGGAAGAATGGATGCTCGAATAAAAGAAGTCGCAAAACAGAATTCGGGGACATTAGTTACTTCAGATTATGTTCAAGCTCTTGTAGCTGAAGCTGAAGGAGTAGATGTAAATTATGTTCCAAAAGATATTAAAACAAAAGGATTAAAATTCGAGAAGTTTTTCAAAAAGAATACTTTAAGTTTACATTTAAAGGAAGGAGTTTCTCCAATATCAAAAGTAGGTAAACCTGGAATACTTGATGTAAAGAAAATTAGAAAAAGAATTCTAGATAAAGAGGAGATTAAGAGCATTATTGATGAGATTTTTGAAGCTGTTCGTGTATCTGAAGATGGCGTAATAGAAATTTCTAAGGGAGGAGCCACTATACTAAAATTAGGAAAATATAGAATATCAATAACGAAGCCTCCTTTTTCAGATTTATTAGAAGTTACAATAGTTAAACCAATTACAAAATTAACTTTAGAAGATTATAAACCCTCAAATCAACTTATTTCCAGACTCGAAAAAGAAGCTGAAGGAATAATATTGGCAGGAACTCCAGGTTCAGGGAAAACTACACTAGCAAGTAGTTTAGCTAATTTCTATAGTTCAAAAGGTAAAATTGTTAAGACTTTTGAATCACCTAAGGATATGCAATTAAATCCAGAAGTTACACAATATGGTCCATTAGAAGGAAGTTTTGAGAAGACTGCTGACATTCTTTTACTAGTAAGGCCTGACTATACTATTTTTGATGAAGTAAGAAAAACTAAAGACTTTCAAGTTTTTGCAGATATGAGACTTTCGGGAGTTGGAATGATAGGAGTTGTACACTCAAGTAAACCGATAGACGCTATACAAAGATTTATGGGAAGAGTAGAACTTGGACTTGTACCTCATATAATTGACACAGTAATATATGTAAAAGAAGGAGCAATTAATAAAATTTATTTCTTGAAACTTATTGTTAAAGTTCCTACTGGAATGACTGAATCAGATCTTGCTAGGCCAGTAGTTGAAGTTAGAGAATTTGAAACAGATGAATTAGTATATGAAATATACACATATGGTGATGAGAATATAATTATACCTGTAGATTCTGAAGACTTGGAAAAGGACGCAATATCTAAATTAGCTGAAGATAGGATAATGCAAATCATAAGTCCATATGATCCAAATGCAGAGATCATTATATCTCCACCAAATAAAGCAATAATCAAAGTAGATCGAAAAGTAATTCCAAGAATAATTGGAAGAGGTGGAGCAGTAATATCGGAGATCGAAAGAAAAGTTGGATTAAGGATAGATGTAGAATCAAAATTAACTTCTACAGGATCAGAAATAGAATTTGATGTTTCAGAAAAAGGAAATTCATTAAATTTTTCTTTTAATAACAATAATGTTGGGAGAACAGTGAACATATACATTGAAGAAGAATATTTGTTTTCAGCTACCGTAGGAGCAAAATCTAAAATACGTGTTTCAAAGAAATCAGAAATTGGGAAGAAAGTAACTAACGCATTAATTTCTGGAACGAAGATAAAAGCTCTAACATAATAATTATTTAATTATCAAAGTAGTTTAACAAGATTAAGAATAATACTTTCCAATAGTTTAAGGAAAACTTTTAAGTTATTTGAGATTTCAAAGTATATCCAAGAATGCATAATGCTTTACATAAAACAATAGATAAAACAAATAATTCGAGAAATTCATTTGTAGATACGGTAAATGAGTTAGTTGAAACAAATGGAACTCCATTTTATTTGTTTGATGAGAATATTATACGGACTAAAATAACTAAACTTAAAGAGGTTTATAGTAATTTTAAAGGAATTTCGACAATTGCATTTTCGATGAAATCAAACTTTAATCCAGCTATTATGAGAATACTAAATTCAGAAAAAGTTATGTTTGATCTTGCAACATTAGGAGAATTATACTTTGCTAAAAAGAGTGGAATAAACCCGAATAACATGATATACACTAGTATTTCTGAAGAATTATCAGAGTATAAAGAAATACTAGAATCTGGAATAAATTTAGTTGTAGTTAGTTCATACAATGGTTATTTAAATTTAGAAAATGCCGCATCAAGCTGCTCTAAAAAACTAAAAGTAATGATAAGAATTAATCCAGAAATAAATGTGGAAGCAGAAATTAAGGCATCATATAAATATGGAAAATTTGGATTGCCATTAGATGAATATGAATTAGACAGCGCACCAAAAATATTAAATAAAATATTGGAATCGAAGAATTTAGAATTCGAAGGATTCCATTTCCATTTAGGATCCCAAATTACTAATCCAGATTGTTTTGTAAGAGCACTTGAAAAAATTGAAGATCTCATAACAGAAATTAGAAAAAAGAATAATGATTTTACTGTTAATACAATAGATATAGGAGGGGGTACCCCAGTAAAGTATAGCAAAGAGGTTCCTACTCCAGAGAAGATATCAGAAATTATACTAAAAAAGATTAATTCAATGGTAGAAGAATATGGAATGCCAAAAAGAATGATAATAGAAAGTGGAAGATACGTTGTAGCGGAATCAGGTACATTAATTTCTAAGGTAGTTAACGTGAAATTCCGTGAAGAAAGGAAATTTATATTTGTAGATTCAGGTTTTCACTTACTTTTAGATTCGGCTTTAGTTAAACAAGAATATCCAATAGAAATAATTTCTGAAGAAAACAATCAAAATGATAAAAACATAACAGTTATTGCAGGAATTTTATGCGATACTGATGATACTTTTTCAGCTTCTAATGAGTCAGATGTATCAAACGCTAATAAGGATACTATCGTTCTTTTTAAGAATGCAGGAGCATATTCAACAGTGTTTAACATGCCATTTCATTGTCAAATAAAACCTTCAATATTCCTAAAAAAGATAAATGGAAAAACAATAATGATAAGAGAGAAACAAAATAGTAAAGACTTATTTGAAGAAGAAGGTGGATTATTAATGCAGGATGATACAAAATGAATAATGAACTAAAGTTTTTATCACATAATGAAACAAAGGAAATGCTTGAAAAATACTCAATAACAATTCCTAAGTGGAAAGTTACTAAAAACGAGGAAGATAGTGTAAACGCGGCTAAAGAAATAGGCTATCCTGTAGTTATGAAAATAATATCAGAAGATATAATTCATAAAACTGAAGCTGGAGGAGTAATAATGTCATTATCAAACGAAGAAGAAGTTAGAATAGCGTTTGTAAATATGATGAAGGGTATAAAGAACTATAACCCAAATGCTCGAATAGAAGGAGTATGTATTGAAAAAATGATCAATGAAGGAGTCGAAGTAATAGTAGGGATAAAACAAGACATCACATTTGGAGCTACGATCATATTTGGCCTTGGAGGAATATTTGTAGAATTACTTAATGATGTTAGTACAAGAGTTTTACCGATAAAAGAAGTAGATATACGAGATATGATAAATGAGGTAAAAGGTTCAAGAATATTAGAGGGTTTTCGTTCACGAAATAAATCAGACATTAAAGAATTAATAAATATAATCAAAAAAGTTTCAGAAATAGCTTTAAATGAACAAAAAATAATTGAAATGGATTTAAATCCAATAATTGTTCATGAAGAAGGTAAAGGTGCAACAGTAGTAGATGCAAGAATATTGAGGAAAGAATAAAAATGAGTAATAGAGAAAATCTAGAAAAATTATTTTCGCCAGATTCAATGGCGATAGTAGGAGCATCAAATGATCTTGATAAACCGGGAGGAAGGATGATGAATTACTGTAATAAACATGGTTTTCCTGGAAAACTTTACCCAATAAATCCCAAAAGAGAAGAGATCATGGGAGTAAAAGCATATCCGAAAATTATAGATGTTCCAGGTGAAATTGATGTTGTTTGTATAATGGTTCCTCGTCAACATGTTGAATCAGTAGTTCAAGACTGCGCTCAAAAGAAAGTAAAGTATATAATAATATTCTCATCTGGATTTGCAGAAATTGGTAATAAAGAAACTCAAGAAAATATGCTTAAAGTAGCAAGAAATGCAGGATGTAGAATATTAGGGCCTAATTGTTTAGGGGTTATTTCTACAATCAACAAAACTATTGGAAGCTATCACGCTTGTTTAGATCAAGAAATGGTAAAAGGAAACGTTGGATTAATAGCACAATCAGGAGCATTAGGAGGATATCTTACTACAGCTTTACTTGAAAAAGGAACAGGAATAAGTCATCTAGCTACCGTAGGAAATGAATCAGATCTAAATGTTAATGAATTTATTAGATATTTTGCTACAGATCCTAATACGAAAGTAATAGGAATGCTATTAGAAGGTATCAAAGATGGGAAAGAATTTATTGAAGCTGCCAAAATTGCAATTAAGAACAAAAAGCCCATAATTATATTAAAAGCTGGAAAATCAGAAAAAGGAAGAATGTCTGCGTTAACTCATACAGGAGCGATAACTGGATCAGATCAGACTTATGATGGAGTTTTTAAACAACTAGGAATAATCAGAGTAGATACAATAGAACAGCTTTTAGATATCTCTTCTGCATTTTCTAGTGAATGTCTTCCGAAAGGAAAAAGAATTGCGTTCATAAGTCCATCAGGATTATCTGGTTCAATGTTAGCAGATCTATGTGAAGAAAAAGGATTAGAAGTAGTTGATTTCACCGAAAAAACAATTGAAAGGCTTAAAGTGATTATACCAGATGTAGCAGTAGCTAAGAATCCATTAGATATAGTTTATTTCTATGGAAATCCTAACATAAAGACTCTCATCGGAGAAATAATTCGGATAATTGCTGATGATCCTAATGTAGATATAATTATATCAGGATTAACAGTAGGCGGAGAAATAATTGAAGATGTGGTAAAAGATAGTTTAGATTCAATTAATCAAGTGAGGCAGAGCTTAAATAAACCTGTACTTTGTTGGTGGACTATTGATAGAAATACTTACAATGGATTAGAAAAGAAATTTGCGGAGAATAATGTACCATTATATTCAGCCCCAGAACGAGTTGTATTAGCATCACATGCAATGAATAAATATTCCGAGTTTCTAAAAAGAGGGATAGATGAAGCATGACTACGAATTTTGAAAACATAATATATGAAATAAAGGATGAAATTGGCACAATCACATTAAATCGTCCTAAAGTTCTAAATGCGGTAAATTACCCTATGATGAGAGAAATAATGCAAGTATTAGACTCAGCTGAAGACGATAAAAAAGTAAGAGTAATTGTATTAAAAGGACAAGGAAGAGCTTTCAGTTCTGGCGCCGATTTCAAAGAAATGGATGATTTAGTTGAAAGATGGAAAAAAGATCCTCATGCATATATAAAGAATATTCAACAGTTAGAGCACACACTCTTATTGAGACTTAAGAAATTTGAAAAGCCTACAATAGCACAAGTAAAAGGATATGCAATAGGAATAGCATCAGGAATAGCATTATCTTGTGATGTTAGAATTGTAAGTGAAGAAGCTATATTTGGTCCTAGATTCGTTAGATTAGGAATAATGCCAGGAGATGGAGATACAAGTATGTTACCATTATTGGTAGGTTTTGGACATGCTATGGAATATCTGCTAACTGGACAAGATATCCAAGCTAAAGATGCTTATAGAATGGGATTAGCTAATAGAATAGTACCTATTGAAAAGCTTGATGAAACAACTAAAGAAATGGCAGAGAAATTCTTAATTGCTGCACCTAGGGCGGTAGCATCAACTAAAGCTGCAATAAATAGTATGTTTGTTCCAGTAGTTGAAGCTGAATTAGCTTTTTCTTTACGTATGCAAACACTATTAAAACAAACTAGTGACCACCAAGAAGCATTGAAAGCTTTCTTAGAAAAAAGAAAACCAAAATTTACTGGAAATTAATAGATATAATTCAAAACGATAATTGTTTAAGAATAGCTCAGAATTTTTGGTAAAACTTCAATTCCTTTAAGTTTACCAAGAGAGCCAATAAAGCCATTCTTTTCTGTAAAACGAATTGATGAATCTTTAGGTTGACTAGATGACACTAAATTCGAAAAAGAAATCAACAAAGGAACTGGATCAGAACTATGAGCTTTTAAGATACAAGGAGTTGAATGATCACCAGTTACAGCATAAATCACGTCATTAAAATTTAAATTATCTAAAAGAAACTTGAAAAACAAAGAATCTATGTTTTCAATAATTTCTTTCTTTAATTTAGCATCGCCATCATGGCCAGGTTCATCAGGTCCTTTCAGATGTACGTAAACAACGTCAAATTTCTTTAGAAGTTCTACAGTTTGTTTAGCCTTATGAAGATAATCATTAACACTGTTGCTTTTTACTGGATGCATTCCAGTTATTTTAGCAATTCCTAATTCAACTGGCATATCAGCCAAACAAGCAAAAGTCTTATTGAATCTTTTAGACAATGGTAATTCAGAAGGTAAAGAGCTACCAGCATCCCTAAATAACAAAGAATTAGCAGGAAGATTTCCTTCTTTTTCTCTAATAATATTTATCGGATGATCTTTAAGAATGTCTATTGCTTTAGCTGTAAATTCATTAATCAAATTAGAGCTTTTTTTAGAAGTTGGAACATCATCTAATTGTTTTGACTCATTAATACTCATGTGATCGACGTTTTCACGAGCAATACTTATCGATCCTACTCGTTCATATGCAGGATCAGTATTTGAAATATTTGAAGTTAAAGAGATAGTGGGATGTTTAATTATAAGAGTGACTCGATGACCAATAGTAGGTAATAAAGTAAAAGTAGCATTTTCAGTAAGATGTAATTCAGAATTAATAGAAGATGATAAATCAACTGCTTCTTTATGAGTAAGATTTCTTCCAGCTCTTCTATCAATTATTTCTAGATCATCATTGATTGTAGCAAAATTACCTCTAAGAGCCAGATCACCATTTCTAAAATCAAGATCAGAACCTATTGCCTCAACTACACCTCGTCCGGCATAAGATTTAGTGACATCATATCCAAGCATGCTGAAAACAGCTGAATCTGATTCAGGTGGAAAATCATCATCAACAGGAGTAACTAATCCCATTACCCCATCAGATGAAAGAGAATCGAGGTTAGGAGTTAAAGCAGCTTCAGTAGGGGTTAACCCATTTAAATCAGGATGAGGACGATCACCAACTCCATCAATAATAACATAAATTATTTTAGTCACAAATATTGTGATAAAATTAAACAATCTAAATGTTTGGTTTATTAATTAACAGTCAAAGATAATTAGCTCGAGTACGTAATTATAAAAAGTAATGAAGATTAATTATTGCAGAGGAATCTGTCACTAATAATGAAGTGAGTCAATTTGGGAGAAATAAGAAAAGATTATTTTTCAGATGAATTTGTAATTATTAAGACTAAAGAAACGAAAAAGATCAAGAGAAAAATAAATAAAGAATGTGAATATTGTCCTGGTAACGAAGACAAAACGATTCCTGCAGATATGGTACTAGTTCAATCAGAAGGATCATTAATAAGAACAGCCGATGAAGAGGGTGAACCAGTTAAAGATTGGTGTATACGTGCATTTCAAGAAAAGAATCCAATAGTAACAACAGAACCAGAAAGATCGTTTGGTGATCATCCATTATATAGTGAACCCGGTTTTGGACATCATTACATTGTAATAGCGACTCCAAATCATAAAGAATCATTAGATAAAATACCATTAGACCAATGGATTAATGTATTAATATCAATTCAAGAAAAATCAAGATGGTTATATTCGCAAAAAGGAGTATCATATGTATCAATATATTCATCTACAAAGAATGATAGTGAACAAAATGATGGTCATTCACATTTTAATTTAATTACTCTTCCTAGAATTCCTCCAATAATTGAAAAAGAAGCTAATAATGTAAAACAATCAATAAATGAATTTGGGCTATGTCCAATGTGTAGAATTCTTAATATTGAAATGGGAGGACCAAGACAAATAATCGCCACAGATCTATTTTTTGCTTTTACTCCATGGGCTTCATCAAAAGAATTTGAATTTTGGATATTTCCAAAAAAACATCAAACTAGTATTTTAAAAGTGAGCCAAACAGAACTAGAAGATCTTGCAATCGTATTACGTTCATGTTTAGGGGGCCTATCAAAGTCGCTCAAGAATGTAGATTATACCATAGTGTTTCACATGTCTTCAGAAAAGAAAACCACAAAACAATTACATTGGCATATTGAAATATATCCAAAAACTGATAGGAATAATGAGGGTATTGAGCTCGCTTCAGGAATTAATTCTAATGATGTATCACCGGAAAAAGCTGCAGAAATATTATCTCTTGCTACAAGGAAACAAATTGCAGAATTATTAGGCGTATCTTAATTATTGTTTGAGATTTTCCTTTAATTTTTCAATATTTAGAGTTGGAGTAGGATCAATATTTCTTAGAATGGAGACATAAATGCTAGCATAATCAAGCAAATAAATTGTTGAAAATAAACGTCCTAAATAATTACTTCCTTGAGTTTGAACGTCATAAATGGAGCAACCTGAAGAATGAATTATTTCTTTTAAGAATTTAATTCGACTTTTTATTGGTTCGAAATCATTTTCAGAAGAAATAATAATACAAGAATATATTTCAAGAGTATCTTTTCTCCACGATTCTATATCATTATGACATGATTCAGGTAATTGTTCAGCAAAAGCATGTAATTTAGCATTTTCATTTAACGAATCTTGAAATCTTACCGACAAAGGCCAAAGTTGAGAAGAAGAATAAATCATTGGAATTCCTAAATTAATATATGTAGCTAATTTTTTAGCGGGGTTTTTTTCAAAATCGGCATTAATACGAATATCGTTATTAATAGAAGATATATCTTTTAAAGAATCTTTAATTTCATTTTCTTTAACACCAATTTCATCTATTTCAGAAATTATTCTAGATAAAATAATAGCTAAATAAGGAAATGATGAACGAGGAGTTTTAAGTTTAGGAATCTTAATATGTTGAATAGAATTCGAATGACAAAATTCTTCGAGTTTTCCTCCAGAAGACAATCCAATAGAATAAGAGCCTAATCGATGAGAAAGATTTAATGCACTAAGAGTTTCATCCGTATTACCTGATAGACTAACTGCAATTACTATCCAATCTTTAGTTATAAAATGAGGAAGATCATATGTTTTCCATAGAATGAGAGGAATTTTACTATTAACAAGAGACCAATTTAATATAAATTCACAAGCTGAACCAGATCCACCCATCCCAACAAAAATAATTCCTGCTGGATTGGAAGGCAAAGAGAAATTAATCGGTAAATTTAGAGCTTTAGAGAAATGAATAGGCCACTTTTCATAATCTTCATGAAGACCAGAAATGTCTATGCTGGATATATTAGAAAAATTAGACAACATTGTTATGTAACAATAATTAATTAAAAAGATTAACTAAAATGGAATCGTTGTTTTACAACTCCAAAACTTTTTCGATCATCCTTTGTAATTGTAAAAACATCATTAAGAAGGTTAGAATCAATATTTGTTTGAGTAAGGTTTCTTCGTTCCATCATTATTTTCTGAGTTTTGATAGCTGAATCGATTTCAAGTTCACAAGTATTAGCCATCATTCCTTCACCATATATAGTGAATGAAGGTATATTCTTTAACATATAACCGTGGAGTTGTGAGGATACTCCAAGACTACACCCAGCATAAATCAATGAGCCAATTGATGTTTTTGAATAATCAGCAAAAAATGAACCAATTTTAGTCATATGAGAATCTATTTTACCTGAATTTGTATTTATTTTGATTGAGCCATAAGTATTTTTAAGATCTGAAGTAATAGTTCCTGAACCCATATTAACAAATTGTCCTACATAACTATGACCGAGATATCCTTCATGAGATTTATTAGAATATTTTTCAATTATTGAAGAATCAACTTCTCCTCCAATTTTACAATATGGTCCTAAAGAAGAATTTGTAATTCGTGCTGACTTAATTTCACAGTTATTACCTATAGTCAAAGGACCATAAAGAACTGTGAAATCATCGATAAAAGAATTATCTAAGATAATAACTGGGCCAGATCTTACATCAATAGAAACTGATCTACTAATATCAACATTATCAGCAATAAATAATTTAGAGGGATCGCCACGAAGATATATTTCAGGATTTTCCATTTTTTTAATCCCACAATAATCTACTTTTTCAAAGTCATGAAATTGCCAAAGTATGGAATCAGAATTAAATTTAATTAGATCCCAAATATTAGAGAATAATGCATTTTCATCAACAGCAATAGTATCTAAATTAAAAGAATCTAACTCTTTAATGAAATTCAGGGGGAAATCAATGGGTAAGTCTTTAGAAATACGTTCATTTAATTTAGCCATTATCACATTATCATTATAAATTGCAATAAAATCACCTTCTCTTTGGAAAAGATCTTTAATAATAGGAGAATTAGGTTTAATTAACCCATTAAGAAATAATGAATCGTCATCTAGAGTAAATTCATTAACGTTAAGGGACGGATAATTTCTTTGAGTAATATCAGCTAAATGAGGTTGAACTATTAATGAATCAATTTTAGGATAGGCAAAATTAATTGATTCGAACAAAGTACCGATTCCATTAACTAAATCAAACACAGGTTTAGTGTAAGTTAATGGTCTAAAATTATTGGTAAGAGCGTCTTCAAAAACAATTAATCTCATTTTACTGCTCCTTTAAGCTATATTTCCTAGTTTACTTAGATATTTTTCATGAGCTTGAACATATGATTTCCGATCACCCAAATCTATAAATTCACCATCTATTTTCTGCGCATTAATCGGTTCATTTGAATCTAAAGACCGAGTTATTGCTTCATCCATTCCAAACATTACTCCAGGAGGAATGTAATCTAAGAAACTAGGCTCAACAACGTAACAGCCAATGTTTATTAATCCTCCAAATTTTGGTTTTTCACGCCAAGTAGTAACTTTACCAACTTTATCAGTATCAATGAAACCATACTTAGAAGTAATTTCATGATTTTTAAGAGCAATAGTGACTAAAGATTTATTTTGAGAGTGAAAGGATAGAAAATCATTAATATTAAAATCTATTACTGAATCACCATAAATACACAAGAAGGTATCATCAACTAGATGTGAAGCACTTTTTAGTTGACCGCCAGTACCAAGAGGCTTTTTAGTGCGAACATATTCGATATTAACACCAAAATCATCGCCATTTCCAAAATAATCCTCAATAACTTTTCGAAGATACCCTACACAAATGACAATGTCTTTAATATCATAAGTTTGTAGCCAATCAATTATATGTTCTAAGACTGGTTTTTCACCTAAAGGTAACATTACTTTAGGAACAAAAAGAGTATAAGGTCTCATTCTTGTTCCAAGACCTGCTGCAAGAATTACTGCTTTAACCATTTTCTATACAGGATAAGTTAAACACTTTTGTTAGTTAAGCATTTTCAGCTATAATAAAGAATCAATGATTAATGAAAGGAAAATTAGAGCTAAATAAGGACTAGAGTATTTAAAAACAATCCAAGCTCTATCTTCGTTTGGTTTTTGTAAAAGCCAGATATTCAGAATGACCATTATAATTCCAGTGAGTATAACAGTAATTTGATAAATTATTCCAATTGGATAAAATAATATGAGGAGTAAACTGAAAATCACTAAGAGAAATGAAGTTAAAGCTATATATTGGACAGAAGCTTTTTCACTAATTATAACCGGAAGCATAGGTACATTAGCTTTTTTATAATCTTCTTTTGAATGTAAAGCTAAACTCCATATATGAGATGGTATCCAAATTACAACTAAAGACGCCAATATAATTGATGTGAAATCAATAGTATTAGTTATCGAGGCATATCCAATAAGAACAGGAGTACCACCTGAGAATCCACCTAGAATTATACTTATAGGATGTCTTCTTTTTAGTATTTTACTATAAACTATAACATTATCAAACAATCCAAATATCATTAAAGCAGCTGCTAATAAATTAATGAAGTAATAAGAAATTATTATTGAAAGAAAAGAAAGTATTAATCCAAAATACAAAGCTTTAGAAGAAGGATAAATTCGTTTAGATGGAATTGGTCTAGCTTTAGTACGATTCATTATAAGATCGATATCTCGATCAAAATAACTTGTTAGCGTATTTGCACCAGCAGATCCTAAAGTAACTGATATTCCTACTATAAGTAGGGTCATCCATGGTATAGGGCGTCCACTGGCAAATATTACACCGCCTAAAGCAGTAAATACCAATAAATACCATATTTTCGGTTTAGTGACTTCAAAATACAGTCGAATTAATTTAAACAATGGAACTTAAGAGAAGATAATAGAAGTTTTATTTAAATTAATTTCAATAATAGATAATTGATAAGGCTATAAACTGAATTATAATTAATCAAATCATACTTTCAAGTATTTAGGTTTCCAACTATTAGTATCATCATCTAATTTAGTAGACTCAAAATCATCATAAATTAAGGGAAATTTAGTTTTTAATATTTGAGCGACTTTATCAAATATGTATCTTATTTCGATTTCAGCTGATTCAGCTGTTCTCATAGTAATTACATGTCTTAGAGTCCTATGATTAGCAGTCCAAATTATAGAATTAGACATTCCTTGCGGAAGAATTCTTCTCAAAGCTGAAGTGACACGTTTTTTAAAATCAAATTTCATATCATCCCAATCAAACATTTTCTCTAGATCTTGATAGTTTTTTTCAGTATCTTCTATAATTGATTGAATTTTATGCTTATTATTATCCAATTCAGGAGGAAGCCATATTCCTAAATCAGTAGGTCTAACATATCTAAGAGACTCTTGACTTATTGCAGAACCAACCCTATGTCGAACAAGTTCATGGGTAAATACTCTGCTTACATTAAGGAATGCAAAAGTACATGATGAATGTTCGAAAATAGAACCATCACCCTTAGATAAAGTATTTTGAATATAATCTTTAGAGTTCTGACGAATTTTAGTAACATTAGGATTTAATCCCACTCCAAAACTTTTGTAACAAATCCTTCCAGATACTTCAGTCAATAATTCTCCATCAGATTGGGAAGAACTTTCTGTTTTATCTAACCAGTTTTTAGCTATAGAACCACCAATAGATTCAATCATTTCATTTAATTGATCTAGATCTATTCTAGTTTCTGCAATCAAGTAAACTTGAGGTGAAATAAACCTCATATCATTTAATTAAAAAATGCTAACCTATATACTATACTTTAAAAAATTTATGGAATAAAATAATCCTAAACAAAATTAAAAATATTTATTCCAAACTAAAGTTAAAAGAAAAATAAATCCTGAAATTAAAACTATAGTTCCACCAGGAGCAGAATCCAATATGATAGCCGCAATCATTCCAGAAACTACTGAAATAAATCCAAAAAACATAGATAATAAAATTGTTTGATTAAAACTTTTAGATAGTTGTAAAGCAGATATAGCGGGAATTACAAGAAGCGCACTTATAATTAATATTCCAACGATCCTCATAGATGTTATTATAATAAAAGCAATTAGAATATTCATGAGATAATTCAAAATATTAACTGGAAGACCATTAGCTTTAGCTAGATCTTCATTTAAAGAAATATGCATAAATTCTTTGAATAAAAGACCAATAGTGAATAATGTTAACGAGCTTAAAGCAATAATTATTATCAAATCCTCAGAGGTCACTAAGAGAATACTCCCAAAAAGAATATTAGAAATAGATTCACCTTTAGTATTAGAGAAGCTTAGTAAAACGATTGCTAAAGCTAAACTACAATATAATAATACAGCTAAAATTGAATCACCTTTAATTCGAGTGGATGTTTTAATTTTAGTGATTCCCAAAGAAGCTAAAATAGTTAATATTAAAGCTGGCCAAAAATGAGAAATATTCATAAATAATCCAATTGCAATACCAGTAAAAGCCGTATGACCTAATGTATCACCAATAAGTGAAAATCTTTTTAGAACTACGAATACTCCAAGAGAAGAAGCAGCTAATGATATAATGATACCTGCAATTAATGCACGTTGGATAAAACCGTATTCAAATAATGCAATAACAGATTCTACCAAGAATAATCTCAATCCAATAAATTTAAAGAATCAAGAATGGGAATTATGAGATATAATTCCAACGGGATGATTATAGATTTCGGTAAGAATATCGCTAGATGTGAAGAGTTTTTTTGGATCTTCATGGAAAAAGAGAAATTTGTTTATACATGCAACTTTGGTAACTAATCGAGACACAGTATTAATATCGTGACTAGATAATATTATTGAAATGTTTCTTTTTTTATTAAGATCTTCTAAAAGCGAATAAAATTTTTCTTGATATGGAAGATCAACTTCATTAGTAGGTTCATCAAGAATTAACAGTTGAGGATCAGAAACTAAAGCTCTAGATATGAATACACGCTGAATTTGTCCTCCAGAGAGTTCATCAACCTTTTGATTTTTTAAATCGTATATTCCAGTAACAGTTAATGTATCATCTATTTTTTGATCATCATCCTTTGTCAATCGTTTGAATAATTTATTACCATGAATAAGACCTGTAGAAACAACTTCATAAACTGTACCGGGAAAATTATTAAAACCAACTATAGAGTTTTGAGGTATGTATCCAATTTTACCGCTTGATTTAGAAGATGGTTTAATCGACTGTTCTTGATCACCATGGCATATTGTTTCTCCAAAGATTTTTACAGTTCCACAGCAATTTTCAACTAATCCCAATATAGTTTTGATTAAAGTACTTTTTCCACCACCATTAGGTCCTAAAAGACCAAGAAAATCTCCTTTTTCAATTTCGAGATTAATTTCTTCAATAGCATGTAATCCATTAAATTTAACAGATACACCTTTTAGTTCAACTATTTTAGTTCGCATGTAACCACTAGTCATATATTAAAAGAGTAAGATCATTAATGATCAAATAATATATTAGAACAATACTTACATTAATGCATTTATTACAATATCAGAATATTTTCGCATTTCAGACAAATAAGTAACATCATCACTAGAAACTATTTCCATTAAGGGACTAAGATAAATTACTTCTAAATCTAATTCTTGTGATAAAGCATTAGCTAATTTTTCACAATGTATAGGATCAGCGAAAATAATTGATATATTATTATTTTGTGCAAAAGTTATCCAATCACCTAAAGTAGAAAGAGAAGGTTCTTGATGTGGATGATATTTGTTATCACCTAAGATATTATATGCAGTTAATCCATAATGATTAGAAAAATATTTAATTCCTGTATGACATTCCAAAAATTTCTTTGAGTTAAGTTGTGAAGTAGAGTCTTTAAGTTCCATATCTAAATTATCGATCTTTGTTAAATAATTATTAGAATTTTCTAAATAGAATTCTTTATCAGAAGGATAAGATTGAATAAGGATTTCAGATATTCGCGAAATTTGATGTTTTGAAAAAATGGGATTACCCCATATATGTGGATCAATTATAGAGCCATGAGACTCATGATCACCATGATCATCACCATGATCATCACCATGATCATCACCATGATCATCACCATGAACATCACCATGATCATC
>CAZIZY010000019.1:0-8023 GCA_964544235.1 uncultured Nitrosopumilales archaeon | reverse complement strand
GTTACTTCTTATCTTTCACCCATTTTTATTTATTTATTAATAGTTCTTGGTGGATATGTTAGTGCTACTGGTTCTGGTTTGGCTTGTCCTGATTGGCCTTTTTGTTATGGTAAAATAATACCTGATTTTACTATGCCAATAATGATCGAATACGCTCATCGATTATTCGCTTTGTTCACTTCTTTATTTGTAGTGATGAATTTGTTCCTTATTCGATATAAGTCCGAATATACACACGAACTGCTTTTAACATCTTTTATTACTGTTGTACTTCTTATAGCTCAAATCTTACTCGGCATGTTAACTGTTACTTCTCATCTTAATCCAATAATATCTACTTTGCATTTAGCTAATGCGATCTTAATATTTGCTTTTTCATTATTTACCGCTATTCTTGTTCATAATCTCTTTGAAGGAAAATAATATTTATTTAATGATTATCTTTTTAAATACTTGATTGCTTTCTATTCTAGTGATAAATAATGAGTAAAAATTCAGTAGTTATTTTAGCAATTCTAGCTCTTATATTGTCTGGATTAGCTATAACTATCTTCGCTCTTACTGCTTAATTATGATGTTTTTAATTGATATTTAATTAAATTTATAGAAATGTTTTTCAAATTAAATGTTAATCTTAATTTATATTGAGCGATATTACTTGTCAAAAATGTAATGGAATGATTGGATCTGTTTCTGTTAATGAGGATTTAATTAACATTATTTGTAATTCATGTTGGAATGATTGGATTGAAAATCAAACTAAAATAATAAATGAATACAAACTTGATTTCTCGCTAAAGGAACACCGTGATTTTATTCGAAAACAAATGAAAACTTTTTTGACTCTCTCTTAATATGATGATTCAGCACTCGGTCTAAGATGTCTTTTTGAGCTTGCTTTATTACAATTCAAACAACGATAACTTCCTCTACCTCTTGGATTATATGATTGATCTACCGGGCGCTCAATTTTGTGTTCAGTTCTTTTACCACAATTTGAACAAAAACGATGCTGATTCAATTTCTATTTAATTATAACTTGCTTGTTATACTGTAATTCCAAATATTGGGCTTAATATGGCGCTAATCAATGTTCCTTGTATGATAATGAAAGGTATTGAGCTAATTATTATTGCTAAAAGTGTTTTTGTTCCTGACATGTCTAATGCTGCTTTTGCAGCGACAAACGAAGTGATTAAAATCCATAAATTGATCCATGTTCCAATAAATGGTATAACGTAAAATATTCCTGGGGATCTTGCAAAACTTGTGCATCGCCATATTTCTTGAGGAGTTGCTATTCCTTTAGTTATTTTTGTTCCTATTAAATATAGAATATATGACCATAAAATCATTCCAATTACTGTTTCTATTAAGCCTCCTAAGCTTATTAGTAAAATATTGACTAATGATTCGGAAGTATTGCTAATTATTCGCTCTAATCCTCTTCCTATAGCTTGTGATAACGAGACCATTATTAATATTAATAGACCTTGTCTATCTGCAAACTTATTATCATGTTCAACTTCTTCATATATCTCGGAATTTTGCCGGATTACAGGTTTACCTTCACTTGTCTTTTCTATTCTAATTGCTTTCATCGATCTAATCATTTTAGGCCATAATTGAAAATCCACAAGAGTCTTAACTTCTGTTATTACTTGACCTAATGTAACCATGAAACCATTATAGATTATTCATGTATTTAAAATGGTCTTGTTTTATTAAAAATCAAAGTTATTTTTGATTTGATATTTAAATCTAATCGAAAAGTATTTGTTCTAATCTTAATGATATTCTTCTAATAGAGGGCATATTATTGTCAACAAGTAATTCTGATTATGATATTGTAGTTGCGGGTGGAGGAATCGCAGGAATGCTAGCTGCTACTTCAGCTGCTAAATATTCTAAACAATCATTAAAAATATTGGTAGTTGATCGCAATGATCATTCTGAAGCAGGTAAAAAAACTAATTCAGGATGGATATGTGGTGATGCGGTATCTGATAACAAAATTAGTTATGTAGAGAAACATCTTGGTATACGTTATGATTCGCCGGAAATAGAGCATTCAGTAAAAGGTGTTATTGCTTATTCTCCTGATCATAGTACTCCTAGTGTATTTGAGGGTGATGGCTATCTTCTTAATCGTAAACTCTTTCCACAAAGACAACTTAGAGACGCTAAAAAAATGGGTGTCGAATTTGTTGGTGGTGTGAGTGTAACTGGTGCTATTTCTGAAAATAATTTTATAACGGGAATTAAAGGCCTTAAACGTTCTAACGGTAAATCTGAACCATTTCAGGTTAATGCTAAAATTGTAATTGATTGTGCTGGAATAGCTTCACCTATACGTAATGATCTTCCAATTGATTCTTTTATTCAAAGGAAAATAGATCGTGATGATTTAGAAGCTACAGGGCGATATATTTTCGAATTCGAACATGGAGCTGAAGACAAAACTTTCTTCGATCCTGATAATTGTTTAATTCATTTAGATCAAGAGCTAGCTCCAGGTGGATATGCTTGGGTTTTCCCTAAAGGAGATAACAAAGTCAATATAGGTCTTGGCGTTCAAAAGAAGAGACATGATTGGCGTAATAAACGTATAGGTAGTACTGATACTTTACAAGTCCTTCTTGAAAAATATGTTGCTGCTAATCCTGTAATAAAAAATCCAAAGGTTGTCGAAGATGGAAATGGATACGGGTTCTTTCAAGTATCAGTTAGGCGGCAAGCTGATTGTATGGTTGCTAATGGATATATGATTGCTGGTGATACAGCTTGGGGTCCTAGAGCGATAGATGCTGGAGGAATTGGCCCTGCATTAATGATGGCTGTATTAGCAGGTAAACACGCTTCAATGGCATTAGAATCCAATGATGTAAGTGAAAAATCTTTATGGTCTTATACTAAGCAATTTTTTGATGAATATGGCTATAAAATGGCAAGTTATGAAGTTCTTCGAAGAGTTTTACAATCACTTGATAATCACCAAATAAATTTTGGGGTTAATCATGTATTATCAAATCTTGATGTAGAGGATATTGCTGATGGTGATCCTCCTGAATTTGGTAAAGCAGCTACTTTTAATGCTTTTTCGAAGGCATTATTCAGTACTAAACTTACTAAAAACTTCCGAACAATAAAAGATATCATGTATTATAAAAAGAAAAATGAATTTCTTACAGATCTAAATAAGAATTACCCAGATTCTCCTGATAAATTCACTGAATGGCATAAAATTTTACTTCGTGAAATGCATGAAGTATTTGAAAAATATCCTTAAGACAATAATCTAATCATTTCTTCTTTTAAATTATTCTTGGTTTGAGGCTTCATTTTTACTCTTACTATGTCATTTATTCCTATTGCTATTTCATTTTTAATCAATCGCTGTTTATCTAGCCGTAAGTATATCATTCCTTTTTTATCTATGTGATTATCAATTCGTTCAATAATTTCTTTTTTATATTCTTGTATCATTTTATCCGTTAAATTCTTTAAAAATACGCCACATTCAGATTTCTTTAAATTGAATATTATTTTTTTAATTTCATTATTGAATGTTCCTGTAAGTTTAGTCTCAGCCTTCTTTTCTGTTGTTATCTTAAGATTATCACAAATAATCTCTATAATTCTATCAAAATCTTCAGTAGAATGTAGATAAAGTGATACTTCTACTGTTTTTAATTTAATTTCTTGATTAGATTTTAACATTTCTATTATTTTCTATGAAATTTAATTATGTTGAGTATTGTTCTTTTATAGACTTCTATACTTTCTAGATAATCTGAAATTTCTATTCTTTCTTTAGATGTGTGGGACATGTGGGGATTTCCTGGCCCATAAGTAATTACTGGTATTTTTAATGTATTAGCTAGTATATTCATGTCACCTGTACCTGTCTTTAATAATAATAATGGGCGTTTTTTCCTTATTTCTAGTCCAGATTTAATTGCTGCTTTTATTAACGGTGAATCTCTTTTTGCTTCAAATGGTTCAGTATTATCGAGTATTTTTGTTAAAATCTGAGGAAAAGCAGAATCATTTTGAAACCTTCCGATTATTTCTTTTAAGTCATTCATTACTGTTTGATTTCCCATTCTTAATGGAACTCTTATGTCTATCACTATCTCACATTTTCCAGGCATAACATTGTCAGCAGTCCCTCCATTAATTCTAGTTATGCATGCGGTAACTGAATTATAATGACTCTTATCACTTATGTTTGAATAAGCATATTTCTCAATAGCTTTCCACACTTCAAAAACCTTGTCGATAGAATTTTTTGAAAGCCAAGGTGCGCTAGCATGAGCACTTGGAGTAGTACATGAAATTGATAACGATATTCTTCCTTTGTATCCTATTGTTACGCTGTCTATTCCACTTGGTTCACCGAATATGGCATAATCACTTTTTAAATTATGTTTCATTAATTCATTAATCCCTGCACCGTTTCCTTCTTCATCAGTTACAGCTGCGATAATTATTTTTCCATCAAATTCTGATTTGATTAATGAATGGGCTGCCATTATTTGGGCTGCTAATGCACTTTTGGCATCACATGCTCCTCTTCCACAAATAGCTGTTTCACTAATCTCTATTTCCTGTTTGTCAGGAATTGTATCCATATGTCCACATAAAAGAATAACTGGATTTCCTGTCCCAATTTCTCCTATTACATTATTTGCTTTGTCAATGTTAACATTTTGAATATCAAGATCATTTTTCATACGTCTTGCTAAATAATCTGCTAACGTGGATTCCTTTCCAGAAGGTGAATAAATCTTTATCATGTCTGTAAGTAGATCTACGGCTAACTTTTGATATTCTTGTTCCTTATTCTTTTGATAATTTAACAAGATAATCAACTATTAATCCTGGAATATCTATTCCAGTAACAGGAACTGAATTCCTAAATTCTGTAGTACTGTTTATTTCATGTACTATAAGCCCTTCTTCTGTTTCCATGCAATCTACTCCGTAAATCCCTTCTCCTATTGTTGAAACAGCTTTTAAAGATATTTCTTCTAATTCTTTTGTTATCGGACAATTAGATGCTTTTCCTCCTCTTGCGGTATTAGTTCTCCATACTCCTGGAGCTGCTTCACGATAAATAGCAGCTATTACTTTGTCCCCTATTACAAAACTTCGAATATCTCTAGGCGGTCTTTTAACTTTTTCTTCTATGTAATACTGCTGATAAGATGGATGCATATTTTCTCTATGCTCTATGAATTCTTCAGCCGCACTTTCGTCTTTTAATAATGCCATCAATTTTCCCCAACTTCCTACAGTGGGCTTAAGTATTGAAGGATACCCTGTTTTCTCAATTGATTTTAGTGCTCCTTCTATATTTGTTGAAAAAACTGCTTTTGGTGTCTTAACTCCTCCAGCTTTAAGAGTTAATGCAGTGAACAATTTGTTTCCACATATTATTGAGTCCTCTAATCTATTGATTACCCTAGATCCTTTCATTTCAAAAAGACCAGTTAAATGTAAATTCCTATAATAGCTTACACATCTTTGTAATATAATTTCTCCAAATTCTTTATCCAGTCTTTCATCTAGATCAAAGAACCTTCTTTTACATTCTATAGGATTAATCTCTACTCCTTTTTTCTTTGCCGCTTCAAGGATAGATTTTTCTTCCCATCTTATTACATCATATGCAATGCTTAACTTAGTGATTTCTATTCCCCCCAATCTTCAGCTGTCTCTTCAGCTATATTGATTTCTATATTCTCCCCTACTTTCCTAGTTTCATAAGTAACACCACAATCTGGACAAGTCACTAGTTCTCCTTCAAGAACGTCTTTTGGAATCTGTATTTCTGCATCGCATTCAATACATTTCATTCCGTTCACCTCCTTTTCCCTTCTTTTTGTTTTCATTATTTGTTTTGTTTTCTGTTTTTAACACTATTTTTTCATTCTCTTTGGTTAAGTCTAATTCGAATAAGTCTCCACACTTTAAATTCTTTAATGAATTGGATAATATTATATCTGATCCTTTTTCATACTTAATTCCAAAAAGATTCAATAAATATCTTGCGCCATTCTTTCCTGATAATTCTCCAAATATTATCTTTCTTTCATTTCCAACTGTTTGAGGGGGAGTTATTTCATAAGCTGCTGTGTTGGATATTATTGCTGCAACATGAGTTCCAGCTTTATGGCGATAAGCGTCTTTTCCTACTAATGGTCTCGAAGGAGGAGTAACTACTGAAGTATATTCTTCAAGTAATTCTGAAAGTTCACAAAGCATGTTAAATCTTAATTGAGAATTAACTCCATAAAGAATCTTTAAAGATACTGATGCTTCGGCTAATGATGCTATTCCTACTCTTTCCCCTATTCCATTTATTGTTGTGTGAATCTGATCTGCTCCTGCTTCAACACCAGCTAACGAATTAGCTAATCCTAAACCTAAATCATTGTGACAGTGAACATCTATCGGGATTCTTATAACTTCATTCACAGTTTCAACTAGTTTCTTCATTCCATTTGGCTGCATTATTCCCAATGTGTCTGGTATTCCTATTCTATTAGCTCCCGCTTTATCTATTTCTTTACATATAGTTCTAAGAAAATCTGGATCTGATCTACTTGCATCTTCTATAGTGAAACGCATTTTTAGACCATGACTTTTAGCATATTCAATAGCTTTGATTATTCTTTCTTGTGTTTGTTCTCTTGTAACTTTAAGTTTATGTCTTAAGTGTATGTCTGAAATAGAATGATACATAGCTATCCATTCGGCGTCTAATTTCACGGCCGTATCAATATCTGAAGGTAAAGCTCTTAAATGCGCTATTAATTTAGCGTTTAATCCTGCTTTAATCATTTGTTTAAAACTTTCTTCATGTGACTGGGAGACTATTGGGCTAATTTCTATTGCGTTAACTCCAAAGTAATCTAACATCCATGCAATTTGAAGCCTTTGTTTAACTGTAAAAGATATCCCGGTGCATTGTTCTCCTTCTCTTAACGTTGAATCTAATATGTTTATTTCTTTTCCCTTTAGGCTCTTTTCATTATACAAATGTGCGTAATGATTGGGATCTTTTAAATTAATTTGCATTAGGATTTAGATCAAATATCTTAAAGTATTTAACGATTATCGTAACTATTTCAGACTACTTTGCTAAGAACTATGACGGTATTCGTATTAGTTACTCCTTCTACACTTCTAATATCGTCTATATAATTATTCATATTTGCGATGTTAGGAGCTTGTAATATGGTTACTATATCATATTGTCCCGTTATTTCGTATATTGATTTTACGCCTTTAACTTTCTTTAAATCATTCGAAACTTTTGATGTGGGTACTGATGACGAAATAGATATTAAAATTATTGCCGATGCTCCTCCTTCTTCAATTTCTATTGTAAACTTCTTTATTTTACCTGTATCTACTAATTTGTTAACTCTTCTTCTAACTGCAGCTTCAGAAAGATTTACAGAATTCCCTATTTCTCCAAAAGCTCTTCTTGAATTTTCCTTTAATAATTTTATTATTTCTTCATCAATTACGTCCATTTTTTTTGTAACTCTTTAATTATTAATTAGCATCCCTAAATCTATCTGATTCAGTTTTAAGAATTAATTGATCTAATACTTCTAAAGTGGTATTAATTTGTTCTTCACTTATAACTAATGGCGGTAATAATCTTACTATATTTCTACCTGAATACAGTATTATTACTCCCTGTTTTATTGACTCCAGTATAATTTCTTTTACTTCAAATCTCATTTCAAGGCCAAGCATTAATCCTAATCCTCTTGCTTCTCTTACTGATTTGTATTTTTCTTCTAATTCTTTTAATCCTGCCAAAAACTTTTTCCCTAATTCATACGATTTATCTACTAATTTTTCATTTATAATATAATCAATAGTTGCAGTTCCACATTTAGCCGCAAGTGGATTTCCACCGAATGTTGAAGTGTGATCACCTACTTTTAATGAATCCATTATATCTCCTCTTGCTATTGTGGCTCCTAATGGAATTCCTCCT
>CAZIZY010000018.1:0-7084 GCA_964544235.1 uncultured Nitrosopumilales archaeon | reverse complement strand
AGAAAATATAGCCTTAATTTATGTCATAATCTTCCCATTGTTATCAGCATTAGGCGTATCATTCTTCGCAAGCCAAGTTCCTGAATTCTATTTAAGCACCCAAGGATATTCCACCCTTATAAGATACAGCCATATATCAATACCAACAGCTATAATTCTATTAGGCCTAAGCTATGACAAATTATCCGATAGAATACCGACCAAAATCAACAGACGAAAATTAACAATATCTGCTTTAATTATTCTAATAATATTCGGACTAATGACCCCATTCTACATGAAAGCATCCCAAAGCAATCTAGTCGGAGAAAACAGAACAGGGATCACTGAACATTTCTCATTTGAATATAAGATGCCATGGTTAACTACAAGAAACTTCATGAAAGAATTACCTGCAAACGAAAAAATACATCTTGTTGATTATTTTGGTCACCCTATGTGGTTATATCTTGTTGATTTAGAAAATGTTACAGTTTATTGGCCAAGGTGTTGGGGCGTTGTTGATTCTTCCCCTTGTCTTAGAAACATGGAATTAGGCGTTTATAACGTTAATTTGTTAATTGAGGATGAAACATTATTAGATGTTAAACCTGAAAAATTATATTTTGCCCAAGGCCCTATGCACTTAGGCTCTAATAATGGGCAAATAGACCTTAACTCTATTGCTGATAGTTTAAAAGAAGATCTTGTAATTCATCCATATATCTCTAATTATGAGCAAGAAGTATATTATTCATACATCAATAAACAACCAGTAACTACTCAAAATTATGTTATTACAACTGTTGAAACAGTAATATTTGATGATTATTTGTTTATAGTACTTGCAGATTTCTCTTGGTTATCTTGATCATATAATTCTCTATCTTGGTTTTAAATATTCGATTGATTATTGTTTCTCTTTATTTATCTATCATGTTTCTAGTCATCATTCTGATTCCCAAGAATCTTATTTAATTCAAATGAAATTTTCCTGGTGAGTCCCCATATTATTTGCTCTTCAAAAATATAACATGTTCTTGTTTTTACTATATCCTTATCATGAAAAATCTTCATTTTCTTAAACCGTTTATAATTAAAAGTCTTTATTGGTACCCATAACCCATTAACTACTTCAGAATTTAACTCTAATTTCTTAGTTTCTGATTTAAACGATACATATGGTGTTACCACTATATTATTGACGTGAGTTCTTACTTCACTAAGTTTTCCTATGATTTCTTTCTTAGTTACATTTAATCCCACTTCTTCAAATGTTTCACGAATCGCGGTATCTAATGTGTCATTATCACTTCTTTCCATTCTTCCTCCAGGGTAAGCTATCTGCCCTGACCATGGATCATTTGGCTCTGAAGCTCTTTTCACCATTAATACTTTTAATTCATTATTGTGTTCTTGTATATTTATTAAAATGGCTGCCCTTCTATCAACTTCTTTAAGCCTTATTAATTTCGGGGTAAATTGATTAAATCTTATTTCTAATTCTTTTTTCAATTTATCATCATCTTTATTTTTCAATTTAGTTATTTCAATTCATGTTAATTATATTATATTATTAATATTCTAATCTCATGTTATCTTTTTTAATTAACTGTTATCTGTTTTACACTTTCAATTATTAACTCTGCTTTTATTTTTATTAATAAAAAGAAACATTCATAGGGGATAATCTATTTTATTCAATAATGGGCCGGTTACAGGAATATATCTCAAAAGACCTTCTATCCCGTAGTGGGCTAACTATACCTAAAGGAACTATTGTTTCAAATGATTCTTTTAATCTTGATAGTGTTACATTTCCTTTGGTTGTTAAAGCTCAAATTCCAATAGGTGGTAGAGGTAAATCTGGAGGAATTAAAATAGCTAATTCACGATCTGAAGCAACAGATATCATTAATTCAATGATTGGATCATCAATCAATGGTGTTCCTGTTGATACTGTTCTTCTTGAAGAAAAAGTGGATATTAAACAAGAGCTTTATGTTAGTGTATTTATTGATCGTGATAAATCTAATGCGCTATTAATGATTAGTGAATATGGTGGTATCGATATTGAAGAACTTGATTCAGAGAAAATACTCAAAATTAATATCAGTCCGTTAACAGGAATTAAAGACTATATGCTTCGTAGTGTTATTGGGAGAATGAGTTTAGACTCTGATGTTATTGATTCGGTAAAAAATGTCATTAGAACTATCTATGATATATTCATTCAATATGATGCTGAACTTGTGGAAATAAATCCTTTAGTTATAACCACCAATTCTAACGTAGTTGCATTAGATGCAAAAATAATAATTGATGATAACTCTCTCTTTAGACAAAATGAACTTGAGGGTTTAGAAAGTGGATTAAATTCCTTTGAGACTAATACTTCTAAATTGGGTGTAAATGGCGTTTTCGTTGATGGAGACATAGCTATCATAACTAGTGGTGCTGGGTTACAAATGGCTACTAATGATACTGTTACTTCACTTGGGGGTCTTCTTGGTCCTACTATTGATATGGGTGGAACTGTATTAAAAGATGAAGAAACTTTGAATAAGGCTATATTTGGAATTATTTCAGAACTTAGCATTCTTAACCCGAAAGTTATACTCTTTAATACTTTCTTTCAGTTTGCTAGATGCGATGTAATGGCTAGAGCTATTAAAAATTCTCTTTCGAATAGCAATAATATCCCTATTGTTGCTAGGCTTCAAGGTCGTGGTGACGATGAAGCTGCCCAAATATTAAGTGATTCGCCATCTGTATTTGTAACTAAATCTTTTGAAGAAGCTTGCACTCTTGCAGTTAATACTGCTAAAGGAGGTAATTAATTTTGGCAATTCTTGTTAATAAAAATACTAATGTGTTAATTCAAGGAATAACTGGTTCTGTTGGTAAAGTATATGCTGAACGAATGATAGAACATGGCACTCGTATAGTTGCAGGAGTTACTCCTGGTAAAGGGGGTCAAAACATTCTTGGGATCCCTGTTTATAATTCAGTTGACGAAGCTGTTTCTTCTCATTCTATTGATTGCTCATTAGTTGTAGTTCCTGCACCTTATGTTAAAGAAGCGTTAATGGAATCTGTTGACTCTGGAATAAAATTAGTTACTGTTTATACTGAAGGTGTTCCGGTTCATGATTCTAGCTATGCTATTCAATACTCTAAATTAACTAATACCCGTATAATTGGCCCTAATTCTGCTGGTGTTGTTACTCCTGGAGAATGTAATGTAAGTGATATTAATGATACTTTCCTTAAGAAAGGAAATATTGGAATAGCTTCCCGTAGTGGGACAATGACTTATGAAGCTATGGAAGGATTATTTGAATATGGATTAGGAGTTAGTACTGTTTCTTGTTTAGGAGGCGATCCTATTGTGGGTACTAGACATATTGACGTCCTTAAATTATTTGAAGATGATGATGATACTTCTGCCGTTATTCTATTGGGTGAATTAGGAGGTGCTGACGAAATTGCAGCTGCATCTTATATCAAATCAATGAGTAAACCTGTTTTTGCTTATGTTTCAGGGTGGTCAACTCCTCCTGGTAAAAAAATGGGTCATGCGGGAGCTATAGCTTCCGGAGAATCTGAAAGTGCGTTAGCTAAAAGTAAAGTCTTAGAAAAAGAAGGTGCCTTCACAGCTAAAACTGTGAAGGAATTAACTAAAATGATTGGACAAAAACTAAAGTTTCTTTTGTGCTTTAGTTAGTCCTCTCTTTTCGAGGAATTTCTTCATCATTTCTGCAGGTTCTCCTGAATCGAAAGCTTTAGTGTGTATCTCTTCAGCGTTCTTACTTACTTCCACAAGATCTCTTTTGAACCATCTTAACCATTCTTTTTGTAGCGCCATTGCTCCTGGCGGTTTTTCTTTAAGATTATCTGTTAGATCACTTATCGTACTATCAAGTTCTCCTGTAGGTACTACTCTGTTTATTACTCCTAATTCTGCTGCTCTTTTAGCATCTACTACTGATCCAGTTAATGTAAGTTCTGCAGCTTGGAAATAACCTGCAATATGATAAAGTAGAAAACTTCCTGTAATGCATGGTATTCCTACGTTTATTTCAGTCATTGCAACTTTAGCATTTTCTGAAGCTATTCTCATATCACATAATAATGCAATTTGAAAACCTGCTCCTACGGTAACTCCATTAAGCCTAGCAATGATTGGTTTAGGCATGTCTATTATAGCATCGTAAACTTGTCCAAATTCTTTAATCCACGGACTAGCTTGGTCTACGCTAAATGTTTGTGATTCAGAAAGATCTTGACCTGCACTAAAAGCACGATCACCTGCCCCTGTTAATATTACTGCTCTTATTTCTTTATCATTAGCAGCATCAGTAAATGCGGACACTAGCTCTTTTCTTGTAGGACTATTCATTGCATTCATTTTCTCTGGTCTGTTTATTGTTACAGTTGCAACTTTATCCTCTTTTTTTAATAGTATGTTATTAAACTGTGACATATTATCTTTAAAATTATTATTTTATAATATAAACTTTAAACATGTTATTTTATATTCTTTGTATTTTTCGTTAGAATTTGTATTAACGTTTTTAAACTATTGGATGTAATATCATGAAGGTTTATTTTGTCCAATACTAATGAATTACCTGGCCTAGTAGAAGAAATACTCAAAGTTAATGCGGTTAAAGAAGGAACAAAAGTTGTTCATGTTTCTCCGCATATTTATGATGAACGAATAACGGATGCTTTTAGAATTGCTCTTAATAATATGGGCGCTGAATTTATCCGATTGGTTCTTCCTCCAAAGTCTACTCCTGATCATAAAGTAGGCAATCCTCTTACTAGTTATGCTGTAGAAATTCTTAAAACAGCTGAATTAGTCGTTTCTACTTCAAATTATACTTGGTGGGCTCATACATCTGCTCCTAGACCTACTGGACGAATATATTTGTACTCTGAAGAATTTACAGAAGTAATGTCTGCTGGTGTTCGTTGGCTTGATGTAATGATTCCTGAAGAAGGTATGCGTCGATTATTTCCTAGTGAAGATTTAATTGAAAGAACTTGGGCTGGAGCTAGGCGTATGGCAAAAGCTAGTGAACTTAGAATTACTTCTCCTGCCGGAACTGATTTAACATTACGCAAAGATGGAAGAAAAGGTCATAGACAATGTGGTCAAGCTAATGAAAAAGGAATGTGGGATAATCTTGGATTCGGATTAGTAGCTACTGCTCCTCTTGAAGATAGTGCTGAAGGTAAACTAGTTTTAGCTCCTAATGATTATATGCTTCAATTAGGAATGGAAGTCAAAGATAAAGTAGAAATGACCATAAAAGGAGGTAGAATTGTAAGTATTGAAGGTGGATTAACTTCAACTATTCTGAATCAATGGTTCAACCAATGGGATAATGATGAAACTTTTATTCCTGCTCATATAGGATGGGGTACTCATCATAATGGTGTATGGTTTGGAACTGCTGGATTTAATCTTGCAGACTCTGAAAGTTATCGAGGAAATATGCAAATAGCATTTGGTAAAAATATTTTCAATACTATTCATCCTAATGTTGGATTAGGTGGTAAAAACACTACTACTGAAGGTCATATTGATCTTGATTGTTTAAATCACAGTTTCTATCTTGATGGTGAACAGATTGTAAACGAGGGTAAAATAGTTGACCCTGAGCTTAAATAAGATGGGGTTGTTGAGAATTATATGAAAATCTTAATTATTGAACCTGCTAATGCTACTCTTCCTTTTGCTAAAGAAAATCTCAGTAAAATTACTAGACCTGATACTGAAATAACAATGCAAAATATTAGTGCAGTTTATCCTTTACATTATACTTGTCAACAATATCTTGGTGGTAAAGCTGGTAATGCTTGTGCCGAAATGATTGTTCGTGCGGAACAAGATGGTTATGATGGTGCAATAATTGCATGTATGGCTGATCCTGGCCTTGAAGCTGCAAGACAAGCTGTAGATATCCCTGTTCTTGGTGTTCATGAAACTACTTGTGCAACAGCTCATATGATGGGGGGTAAATTTTCTATTGTTGCAACTGGTCGTTATTCAGTTAGTGCTTTTGCTAATTTAGTTCGTAAATACGGGTTTGAATCTAAATTAGCTTCGATTCGTCATCTTGGATTAGAACCTGGTAAAATAGATACCACCTATGTAAGTCCTGAAGATATTGTGAATAAAACTAAAGAAGTTGCTCGAAAATGTGTTGATGAAGATGGGGCTGATGTAATTATATCTGGCTGTACTATACATGGTGCTGAACTATTTGAATTATCTAAAGCTGATAGTCCTGATAGTATAGGTGCTCCTATTCTTGATCCTGTTAGTGTTACTCTTAAAATGGCTGAGGCTATGATTGATTTAGGAAAGAAGACTGGTTATCCAGCTGTAAGCCGTGTAGGATTATATCAGAAGACTCCTGATGAATACTTCGACACTACTAGAAAATGGTTATCTACTAATCCTTCTCCAGAACAGCATTATTATAGAGAACCGTTAAAACCAAAGGTTCATGAAGATTCATCTTCTAATGCATAATCATTATTACTCGTATTAGTCTTCTTTTGGTGATTTGTTAAATGTCCCTTGATGCTGCTTATTCATATGTTGATTCTAACATTGATCGGTTTATATCAGAATTCCAAAAATATGTTCAGCAAGAAAGTATATCTGCTCAGAATATAGGTATGGATGAATGTGCTAAACTTGTTGAAGGAATGATGAAGGATCTTGGTATTACTACCAAAATCTACCCTTTAGAAAATGGTGCACCTATAGTATATGGTGAACTTCTAAATCCTAATTCAGATAAAACTTTGCTTTTATACAGTCATTATGATGTGCAGCCTCCTGATCCGTTGGTTTTATGGAATTATCCTCCATTTGGTGCTGAATTTCATGATTGTAAAATATATGGTAGGGGTGCATCTGACGCAAAGGGTAATGGGTTTACTTATTTAAAAGCAGTAGAAACTCTTCAAAAAACACCTGGAACTAATCTTCCTAATATTAAGTTCTTATATGAAGGTGAAGAAGAAATTGCTAGTAAAAATCTTCCTGGGTTTATTAATGCTAATAAAGAAATGCTAAAAG
>CAZIZY010000017.1:0-4526 GCA_964544235.1 uncultured Nitrosopumilales archaeon | reverse complement strand
AAGGATCGATCACAGTAAACCTTCCAAGAGCCCATTAATAATTAAATAAATCACCCTAATATTTTACCAGCCTTATTATTTTGACGAGGAATCCAAATAAATTTTACAGACAAATTAGAACTGAGATTCCAGACTTCTTGAGCTAACAATCTTAATCGATCTTCTTTAATGGCGTAATCATGATTTAATTGGTTAACAACAAGTTTACTATCAGAATATATACAAATGTCATCATCTACATTAGATTTAAGCGCTTCAATTATTGCAAGATATTCAGATTCATTATTAGTAATCCCAGGTTTTTCAAAGATTTGAACAGTTTTTTTCCCTAGATTTTCAAACAAGTAACAATATCGTCCTGTTTTCCCAGAACCATCAGTATAAATAATCATACGGATAATAAAACTAGTAACAGTAATTAAATTTAGTTTATTAGAATAGATAGAAATTAATTGCAGCATAACAAAATACATGAATATAAAAAATGCCTAACGTGGATTTGGTAATAAAAGGAGGAAAAATTGTTAACGTTAATGGAATTGTAGAAGCAGATATTGCTATAGATAATGAAAAAATCATAGGGATTTCAAAAGGAGAAAACGGAATAAAGGGAGAACAAACAATTAACGCTAAAGGGAAATTGATATTACCCGGATTCATAGACCCACATGTACATATTTTCCCGTGGGGAAGAAAAGCTAGAGGAAAAGCGTATGAAGTTCGTAAATCAACATGGGAGACTGAAACGACATCAGCCGCATTTGGAGGAGTTACTACATTAATAGATTTTGTTTTAAATGAAACAAATGATGATCCAATTACTAATATTAAAGAAAGCATTGATGAGGCCTCTTCAAGAAGTATTATAGATTTTTCTTTCCATTTTTCAATAGGGAGTAAATGGAATGAGAGTGATGTAAAAAAATACATAAATAATTGTTTCAAAGAGGAAATCAAATCAATTAAAATGTACATGTGTTACAGGAAAGAAGAATTCATGATTGAAGATGATATGATTTATGCTGCAATGAAATATTTAGCAGATAAAAATGGAATTCCATGTATTCATGCTGAAAATGGAGCAATTGTAGAACTTTTAAAGAACAAATATTCCAAAGATGGAAGAATTGAACCTGAAAAACAATTAGAATCAAGGCCTAATTTCATAGAAGAGGAAGCTGTATCAACTGCAATAATTTTAGCTAAAGAAACAAGAGTTAATCCGTATATAATGCATATTTCAACTAAAGAAGGATTAAGAGCTGTACTTGATGCTAGAAAGAAAGGTCAAACAATATATTTAGAAGCTAATCCTAATTGGACATTTTTTAATCAAAAAGATACAAAAAAAGAATGGCCACTCACAAGAGAAACTCCGCCATTCAGAACAAAAGAAGATAATGAAGAAGTGTTGAATGCGATATTTAACGGTCAAATAAATACAGTAGGATCAGATCATTCACCCAATACAATATCAATGAAAGAGAATGGAATGGGAGGACTTGCGGGATTAGAAACCACCATGCCCATATTTTATAATGAATGTACAAAAAGAGGGTTATCTCCATCACATGTAGTAGGAATTACTTCTTATAATTCAGCTAAGATATTTGGGCTAAAAGGAAAAGGATCCATATCAATAGGATATGATGCGGATGTGATATTAATTGACCCCAAGAAAGAAATCACTATAAAAGCTGATAAATTACATACAGAATGTGATTTTACATTATTTGAGAATTGGAAAATAAAAGGAATGCCTACAACAACGATACGGAGAGGAGAAATAATATGCGATGAAGGAGAATTTTATGGTAAAAAAGGAACGGGTAAAAAAATAGAAAGAGAATAGTAACGAGTAATAATAGATGAAGAATAAAATAATTCAAATAATACCTCATATAAACAAAGGAAACCATAAATTATCTGAAATAGAAAAAGCGAGTAAAATAAGAATCAGCGGTAATAAAGGATGGAAAGAGTTTTTCAGACAAATAGAAGCCGAAATAATTGATGATGAAATAATTTTTAGAGAAAAAAGCAAGATGTTAGCATCAATAAAAGCTATTCAAGAAGGAGAAGAATTAGGCGATATATCAAAATATTTAGATTGGCGAGAATTTGAGATATTAACAGCTGAATTAACCGAGAAACATGATTATGAATGTTTAACAAACATAGTGACATCAAAACCTAGAATGCAAATAGACGTAATAGCGATAGGAAAGTCACATAGAATCGTGTTTGATTGTAAACATTGGAAGAAGCAATTAGGACCAAGCAATATTAGGAAAATTGCGGATAATCACGTTAAAAGATGTGAAAAATATTTTAGGGCTACTAACTCAGAAGATGATAGTAAAATATTCCCAGTAATATTAACAATGAGCATTGAGAACAATAAAATAGTTAATGACGTTCCAATTGTATCAATCGTACAATTAAATAATTTCTTATTAGAAATTAACAGCCTTGAGAACATAATAAAAGAAATTAAATGATAAAAAGCATAATAATGCAGTAATTACGATCTTAACCTAGACTTAAACCATAACCCAAACAAGAGGATAATAGCAAGAATCAGAATTAGTAATATCAAAACATAGGGAGAAGAAGATATAGAATCCCCTAAAGAATCAGTATGATGATCTGTAGAAGATGGACTAGAATGCAATGAATACAATAGGGAAAAGAAGAATACGTAGCTCAATAATAGTTTTAGAAATAGAGATAATAAAAATATTAGTGCACTTTTTAAAAAGAAATAAGATGGAGTCTCAGATAAATGCCTTATCTACATAATCTTGTGAATACAAGATTCAGACTAACTCTGAATCGTCATCGACTCCGTGTACTTATAATAATGCTGAACATTATACTTTAATAAGTTTAACAAGAATAATAGCTGAAAAAATAAATAACAAAAGATGAATATGACATATAAAAGAAAATTGAAATGATTTTGAGAGTAATATTAACGAAATAAAAATGGTGTTATTATTGAATAATGGTGAAAACCCTAAAAAACAAATAAAAAAAGCCTTAAAAACTATAGCAGTTATCTTGATCATTTTTGCAGTAACATGGATAGGTATTAGAATAGCGCTAGGAACTGAAACGCCATTTTTCATAGTAGCCAGTGGAAGCATGACTGAAGCACTAAATGTAGGGGATATAATAATAGTACGTGATTCAGGTAAATTTAATGAAGTGAACGAAGGAAAAATTATCGTATTTTATAGTCCAGCAAATACTAACCAAGTTATTGTCCATAGAGTAAAGTCAGTTGTAACAGAAAAAGATCAAATTGGATTAGTTACCAAGGGTGATAGTAATTTATCAGCTGACTCGTGGATAGTAAAAGAAGAAAATTATATTGGAGAAGTCATAGTATCAATTCCTAAATTAGGAAAAATATTAAGAATAATAGAGCCTCCAGTAAATTACGGAGTAGCTGCAATATTATTAATATTAATATTTATAGTTGAATTAACTAGTTCAAGAAAACAGAATAAAGAAGAAAATAATGAAGAAAATAATGAAGAAAATAATGAAGTAAATAATGAAGTAAATGAATACGACTTAAATACCACGTTGATAACCATATAATTCTTGCCTAGAACTAAATCTACAGTAAGTATTGAGAATGTTGTAGCATCTGCTAGTGTAAATCAAAAGATTGATTTAAATGAAATAACAGCAAAATTTTCAGACGTAGAATATCATCCTGAACAATTTCCAGGATTAGTATTTAGATTGAAAGTACCTAAAACAGCTACACTAATCTTTAGTTCAGGAAAGATGGTATGTACTGGAGGAAAATCAGAAGAACATGCTAAAAAAGCCGTTAATACAGTTGTAGAAAGACTAAGAAAGGGTACTGTCAAAATTAAAAATGATCCAGTTATAGAAATACAAAACATAGTAGCCTCAGCTAATATTGGGGGAAAAGTTCATCTCGAACAGGCTGCACGACAGCTTCCTAAATCAATGTATGAACCTGAGCAATTTCCAGGATTAATACATCGTATGGCAGATCCAAAGACAGTTATATTATTATTTGCAAGTGGGAAACTTGTTTGTACTGGTGCTAAGCAAGAAAAAGAAGTATACAGAGCAGTAAATGTATTACATAATTTACTTGAAGAAGAAGATTTGATGATCTACTAAAAAGACGATAAAACACATTTACCGCAAATCACAATTATAGGATAAGTAATCATCACATATTTTTGAATAAGTTGCTTAAGTTTCAAGATAAATTTAAGAAATTATTAAAAAATTAATCAGAAGGAGAAATATCTGAATGTTTGCTTTCATATTGAGATATTAGATGCTCGTGTTTAAGCGTTAAAGAGATATCGTCAAGACCCTCAAGTAAACATTTTTTAAGAAATTCAGGAACTTCAAATCGTATTTGAACCCCATTATTACTAAGTATTAATTGATCAGAAAGTTTTACGGATAAAGAATAATTTTCAATAGATTGAGAATCTTTAAAGAGTGTAGAAAGATCAGACTCAGAT
>CAZIZY010000016.1:0-36785 GCA_964544235.1 uncultured Nitrosopumilales archaeon | reverse complement strand
TTTGTTTTTGAGTTTGTTTTTTATTGTGTTTCTGTGTTTGTTTCTGAGTGTGTTTCTTTGTATGTTTCTGAGGGTGTTTCTGAGTGTGTTTCTGAGATTGTCTCTGAGGGTGTTTCTGAGAATGTCTCTGAGGGTGTTTCTGAGAATGTCTCTGAGAATGTTTCTGAAAATATCTCAGAGGATCCTTCTAAAAATGTTTCCAATGGTGATAATTTAAATTGAGAAAATCTGTTGTTTTAGATTCTCTTAGGACTGCTAAGATTATTGACGGGTTATCTAAAGGAATTCGTTCAGATAATCGTGATCTTTTAGCTTATCGAGATATGACTATAACTACTGGTGTAATTGAAAAAGCTAATGGTTCTGCTGAAGTTACTATTGGTAATACTAAGGTATTAGCTGGTGTAAAAATATCTATGGGAACTCCATTTCCAGATACTCCTGATCAAGGAGTAATTATTGTTAATGCTGAGGTCACTCCAGTATCTTCACCATATTATGAACCTGGACCTCCTGACGAAAGCACTGTCGAACTTGCTCGAGTTGTCGATCGTGGAGTTCGTGAATCTAAGATGCTTGATTTAGAAAAACTTTGTATTATATCTGGTGAAAAAGTCCATTCAGTTTTTGTTGATGTGGCTGTTCTTAATGATGCTGGAAATCTTTTTGATGCTACTTCTTATGCTGCCATATCCGCATTAGCTAGCAGTACTATTCCTGAGCTTCAAATTAATAATGGTGTTGCTGAACCTACTGGTAATGATCTTCCTCTTGATGTATCTACTCTTCCTGTTTCTGTGACTTTTTCTAAAATAGGTAATTCTATTATTCTTGATGCTGCTTTTGATGAGGAAGCACTTGTTGATGCTAGATTAACACTCGTAACTGATTCAGAAGGAAATGTTTGTGCAGGTCAAAAAGGCTTACCTAGCTATTTTACACTTGACGAAATTAAAACATCTTCTGAACTAGCTTTTACTAAAGGCTCTGAAATACGAAAAGTTATCGAGGAGGCTACTAATTTTGGCAAGACTGAAAAGTAAAAATAAAAGATCTGGGGCTTCTCTAGGAACCAAATACGGTTCTAGTGTTAGAAAAAGATTTGTTTCAGTTACTGATACGTTAAAAACTAAAAGAAATTGTCCTACTTGTTCTTCTTCTAACTTCAAGAGACGTGTATCCGGAATATGGTATTGTCCAAATTGTGGCTTAACTATTTCTGGAGAATCTTATGATGTCTCCCTTTAATGATTCTCAACATTCTATCAAATCAAAAGTAACTATTTCGTTTGAATCGTCTGATGATCTTATATCTTCTATATATGAAGCTCTTATTATTGAGGTAAATTCTTTACAAAAGTCTTCTAATTCTTCTATAAATATCGTTTCAAATTCTATTTTATTAGAATTCTCTTCTTTATCTCTTTCTGACACTAGAGCTTGGACGTCTTCGTTTCTTAGATTGTTACAATCGAGCTATGAAGTATCATTATTAGCAAAAAAGAATTTTTCGCATAAAGCTTAAATTGTATTCTTAAGATTATTCTAAATTATGAGTACAGAAATTCCCCCTTGGCTTAGAGAACAGCTTACACGATTAGAACAAACGCAGCAAAACTTTCAAGCAGTTCTTGTTCAAAAACAACAAATTGAAGCTGAATTAGCTGAAGTGGAGAAGGCTCTTACAGAACTTAAAAATGCTAAAGACTCTGATACCGTTTATAAATCGTCTGGTCCTATTCTTGTTAAAAAAACTAAAGCGGCTGTAGTTAAAGATCTTGAAGAAAAGAAAGAATTGGCTAATGCTCGCGCAGTTGTATTAGCTAAACAAGAAAAAAGAATGAAAGATTCTTTACAAGATATGCAAACTAAAATAAATGAATCTATTAAATCTAAATCTAATTTATCTGAGTCATAATTTTGCAAAAGCGTTTTTCGTCTTTATTTTCATCACAATATTTTAATAAAATTAATTTAGTTTCAATTATTTCTCATCGATTATCTGATGTAGATGCTTATTGTTCTTCAATAGCACTTTCAGAGTTTCTGAAGAATCTAAATCCTAATCTAGATATAGAAATATCTGCTTTTCAAGGTTATAATATTCCTGGGAAAAAGATTCAAGAGGAATTTAAACATAAAACGGTTGAAAAACCGTGTTTTAATAAATCTGATATTATATTCATTTTAGATACTGGTAATGCTTCACAACTTGGATGTTGGGTTGATGATATTAAAAATTCGAATTCTAGAAAAGTATCAATTGACCATCATCCATCTTCTTCAAGTATGTTAAATATTGTTGATGATTCAATTACTTTTGAAGAGTTATCTTCAACTTCAGAAATAATATTTAATCTCTTTAAGCATAAGAATATGAATCCATCTAAAAAAATATCTCAAGCTATTTTGTTAGGTATTCAATTTGATACTCAAAGTTTAAGGCTGGCAAAGGTTTCTACTTTGGAAAATATAATTGAACTTGTTCATCTGGGTGCTTCCCTTGAATATTTATCTTTAATATTTAATCAAAAACGAGATAGATCTGAAATTATTGCACGCTTAAAATCTGCTCAACGCCTTAAATTATTTACTGATGGTAATTGGATCATTGGCATTACTACAATTAAATCATTTCAATCTTCTGCTGCACAATCGATCATTGATTTAGGCGCTGATATTGGAGTTGCTTTGAGTGTAATTAATAGTGAAATAAGAATCAGTTTCCGTTCTACGTCTTATTTCTATAATACTACAAAAATTCATCTTGGAAAAGATATATCTTCAAAACTAGCTTCGTCTTTTAATGGTGAAGGTGGAGGTCATAAAGGAGCTGCTTCATTATCTTGTCAAGGGGATGTTGATATTATTACTTCTAATATTCTCGATCTGTTTGCTACTACGATTAACTGCAAATTATTTGAACTTAAATAATTAATATTTTATAGTTATCTTATTCATATATTATGTTTATATTTGAATGAAGTACTTCGTTTTAAAAATTATTCGTTTACTTATGATAATGTAAATTATCCTGCATTACATGATATTAATTTTAAAATAAATCAAGGTGATTTTGTTATGATTACTGGACATAGTGGTTGTGGTAAATCTACTCTTTTACGCTCTATAAATGGACTTATCCCTCATGTATATCCTGGATCTTATACTGGATCTGTAGAAGTTAATGGTGTTGATGTTTCTTCTACTTCTATGAATGTTCTTTCTACTCAAGTAGGTTATTTATTTCAAAATCCTGAAAACCAAATATTCATGTTTTCGGTTGAGCGCGATATAGCTTTTGGATTAGAAAATCTAGGACTTTCTCGCAAAGAAATACGTGAAAAGGTTGATTGGGCTATGGATGTAACTGGGATTACTAATCTCGCTAAGATGGCTCCTCATGAACTATCAGATGGTCAAAAACAGCGTGTTGCCTTAGCAGGTATTCTCTCTATGGATCCCCAATTACTTTTGTTAGATGAACCTACTTCTTTATTAGATCCTAAAACTGCTTTTGAGATTATACAAACCGTAAACGATCTAAGAACTAAATTAAATATGGCTGTAATTATTGTTGAACATCGGCTTGATATTATTACTACTTTAGCTAAGAAAGCAATTGTTTTAGAAAAAGGAAAAATTATATCTCAAGGCACTATTAAAAAAGTACTTAATGATGAAAAAGTAATGATTTCTGGGGTTGGTTTACCATGCTCTGTAAACATTCGTAATTCGCTAATAAATGAGGGAATTAATATCAATAGTAATGTAATTCTAATGAATGATTTAATTAAAAAAATAAACATGATAGTAAATGATTAAGTTCGATTCTGTTTCTTATATTCATCCTAACGGGATAAAAGCTCTAGATGATATTAACTTAAAAATTAAATCGGGTGAGATTGTTGCTATTGTTGGTTCTAACGGAGCTGGAAAAACTACTCTTGCTAAACATATTAATGGCTTACTTAAAGCCAATTCGGGCACCGTTAAAGTATTTAATCGAAATACTAATGATCATAGCGTAGCTGAATTATCTCGTAATGTTGGAGTTATATTTCAAAATGCAGATCACCAAATATTTTCTGATACCGTTGAGAACGAAATCTCTTTTGCTTTGAAAAATTTTTCATATGATCCTAAATTAATTAAAAAGAAAACTAAACAAGCTCTTCAATTAATGAATCTTTATGATTTTAAAGATAAATCTCCTTTAATCCTAAGTGGTGGTGAAAAAAAACGATTATGTTTAGCTGCAATTTTGGCTTGGGATCCAAAAATATTAATTCTTGATGAGCCTACAGTAGGGCAAGATCAATCTCAAAAAGTTAAACTTCATCAAATTATTTCTCAGCTTTCTAAAAAAGGTAAAACCATTCTAATAATATCCCATGATCTTGAATTTATTTGGCCTCTTCAACCTAGAATTATTGTAATGTCTCAAGGAAAAATTCTATTTGATGGATCTGCTCAAGAAGCATTTAACAATACTGATTTAATTTCTGACTCTGATTTAGTTAAACCACAACTTGTTAATTTCTCGCAAAATTTATCTCATCATCATAGTTCTTTCTTCGTCACTGTCTCTGAAGTTAAAGATTGGGTATTAACCAAAATAAAAGGTAATTAAGTTGTCTTGGTTAGTGAAGAGTTTCATATTTAGACATATTGATTCTCCAATACATAATTTAGATCCCAGATCTAGGCTCCTTTTATCAATTGAATTATTTTTATTAGCGTTATTAAGTAACCAGATCTACGAAATTATATTTACTTTCTTTATTATTTTATCTCTAGCATTTACAGGTAAAATAATTAAAAAAATGCTAAGAACGCTAATTCTTTCTCTCTTTTTTGCGTCGGTTATTTTTTTAACTAATGTACTCGTTGGAATGTCTCTTATTGATTCAACCGTCTTAGCTTTACGTTTTATATCAATTGTTGCGTCAACTTCTTTCTTCTTTCTTTCAACTTCTCCTGATGAACTTGAGCATATAATGCGTTGGTTTCATGTTCCTAGGGATGTTATCTTTGCATTTGTTACTGCTATTCGTTTCGTTCCTGTTTTACTTCTTGACGCTTTACAAATCTTGGATGCTCAAAAATCTAGGGGATTGGAAGTCGATCGAGGTAATTTTATATCTCGAATTAAAAAAACTGCTCCCGTATTAATTCCATTAATTATTTCAGCTGTAGTTCGTAGTGGAGAATTAGCTGAAGCGATGGAATCACGTGCATATGGTGCTACTAAAAAACCAACTACTTTGTATGGTCTTAAATTGACCACTAATGATAAAATAATTACATTGCTTAGTTTGGTATCCTTTTCTTTTATTGCTTATTTGTATTCGACTGAATTATATCTTAAATTGCTATTTTAATTCTTTTTTTTAAAAAACTTATGCATACGCATATATAATGGAATTATAGACGTATTCTTATAATAGGATGTTAGAATCATATGGCACGTTTCAAAAAAACTGAAGAAATAATGAAGATTGTGGGCAATAAATCGCAGATTCGAATGGCTTAGTTCTAATAAACTTAGCCCGAATAATTTCGGCGTTATTGCGCATGTAGATCATGGCAAAACTACTATGAGCGATAGCCTTCTTTCGGCAACTGGACTTATTAGTCCTTCAGTTGCTGGGCAAGCACTTGCATTAGATTCAATGGATCTTGAACAACAACGACAGATGACCATTAATGCTGCAAATGTGACTCTTTACTATGAATATGATGGTACTCCTCACGTTCTTAATATGATTGATACTCCTGGTCACATTGATTTTACTGGAAAAGTAACTCGAAGTCTTAGGGCTATTGACGGAGCTGTTGTAGTTAGTGATGCTGTTGAGGGAATTATGACTCAAACTGAGACCGTTACTAGGCAAGCTCTTGAAGAAAGAGTTAGGCCTGTTCTTTACATTAATAAAATTGATCGACTTGTAAAAGAATTACGTCTTACTCCTGATAAAATGCAAGAATGGCTTGCAAAAATTGTTAGCGATTTTAATAATTTAATTACAATATATGCTGAGCCTGAGTTTAAAGAGAAATGGAAAGTGAGTATACAAGATAGTACTGTATCTTTTGGCTCTGCAAAAGATAGATGGGGATTTAATTTTAGTGTTGCTAATTCAAAGGGAATTAAATTTAGTGACGTATATGATGCTTATTCAAATGATAATGTAAAGGAACTTACTTCTAAGCTTCCATTACATGAAGCTGTATTAAGCATGGTTGTCAAGCATCATCCTCCTCCTGATGTAGCTCAAAAGTATCGTATTCCAAGAATATGGAAAGGTGATCTTGAGTCAGAATTAGGTCAATCTCTTTTGAATTGTGATGAGAATGGTCCAGCTGTTATGATGCTTACTAACGTAGTAATAGATCCTCAAGCGGGACCTATATCTGTAGGTAGATTATTCTCAGGTAAAATTAAAGAAGGTGATACTGTTCAGCTTATTGATGCTAAACGTGAAGAACGAGTACAATCTGTAAATATGTTTTTCGGGGTTAATAGAGAAATTATTGGCTCAATGATTTGTGGTAACATACCAGGATTATTAGGTCTAAAACATGCTCGTGCTGGTGAAACAATAACTAGTGACAAAGGAATTGGAGCTTTTGAATCTATTAAATATGTTTCTGAGCCTGTAGTCACTATTGCGGTTGAACCTAAGAATCCACGAGAGTTGCCTAAACTTGTTGAATGTTTAAGGAAACAAGGAATAGAAGATCCTAACTTGATTGTAAAAATTAATGAAGAAAGTGGTGAAATATTAATGGCAGGTATGGGAGTACTTCATCTAGAAATCTCTACAACCTTAATTCAACAAGAAGGTATAGAAATTATAACTACTCCTCCTTTGATTAATTATCGAGAAACAATTACTTCTAATGCTGGTCCATTAATGGCAAGATCTCCAAATAGACACAACAAACTTTACATGAGAGTAGAGCCATTAAGTGATTCTGTTATTGATTTAATAAGAAACGGTAAAATTAGTGAAAACACTGAAGCTTCTGAACTTAGACAAATTCTTAGAGATAATGGATGGGATTCAGATGAATCTAGAAAGGTTCAGGCTATAGATTCTGCTGGAAATATGCTAGTTGATTCTACAAAAGGTGTTCAGTTTATTCAGGAGTCTATGGATTCAATTAAAGCTGGATTTAATGATGTTCTACAAAATGGTCCTTTAAGTTATGAAAACTGTAGGGGATTAAAAGTAGTTCTTCATCATTATGTTCCTCATGAAGATCCTGCTCATAGAACTTATGCTCAATTAATGCCGGCTTCTCGTCGAGTTATGTTAGGGTGTTTATTCTCTGCTCAACCTACTCTTTTAGAACCAATTTTAGGCATTGAAATTAGATGCCCTATTGATATGATTGGTACTGTTGCTGGAGTAATTTCTTCAAAAAGAGGTAAAATGTTAAATGTAGATCAAAAGGAAATTGTCGCTATTGTTACTGGAGAAATACCTGTTTCTGAAACATTTGATTTATCTGAATCTATGAGAGGTGCAACTGCAGGAAAAGCAATATGGACTACCCACTTTAAACTTTGGTCTGCCGTCCCCAATTCAATGCAAAAGGACATTGTTGCTCAAATCAGAAAACGTAAAGGTCTTCCTGAAGTTCCTCCTGGTATCGGCGAATTTATTGATAAAGAATAGCTTAAAAAAAAGAAACCGTTAACTAGTTAATATTAATCTATATTGATTAATTGAGCAGCTTAACTTACCTAGATAAAATATTCGACAATATCAAAAAGATTGACCCGCAGCAACTTTCTGATGTCTATTATGATATAACTAGTTCTGGAATAATAATTCCTTCAGGTGAAGGTCGATCTAAAGGTGCGCTAACTATTTCATGTAGTGAAATGGCTAAAATGACTCATGGTAAAGTAATTATTGATCGAAGTGATACTGGTTTTCCTTCTAGCGATTTATCTAAAGCTGTTCCTGTTCTAAGACAGAGGTATGGGCAGGTTTGTTTATTACTAAATTCTGGTAGTGGGCGTTCTTTAACTCCACTTTTAGATGCTCAACAAATGGCTCGTTATATTTCTTCTTCAGGTAAAACTAAAGATTTTAGAATTACTTTGTCTACTTCTAATCCTGTTTCTTCGTTAGGTAAATTAGCCTCTAAATATGGAAATATTATGACAATAAGTGGACGAGAAAATGATTCTATTTCAATAGAATCTAATGAATTCAGATCATATGGAATAATGGAAGACATATTTACCTTAGGTAGTGGTCTGGTTTTTCAAGGAATGGCTGAAGCAATGTCCCAACAAACTTCTTCTGATCGAATATTATCAATTACTAATAATCTTAGTTCTGAAATTTCTACTTTAACTAATGATTTTATCGAGTCACCTTTTTTCAAAACTCTTCTTGAAGAATTAGAACAAAGAAAATCATGTTTCTTTGCTGGGTTAGGAAGTGGGCGTGAAGTTGCTAGAATGTCTGCTATTCGTGTTGCACATGTTAAACATGCTCTTAGTGATGAAGTATTTGTTTCAGGTGAATCAAGTACACCTTCTCCGAGAGCTGGTGATGTTCTTATAGTTATTTCAATGAGCGGTGAAACTGAAATAGTCGCTAGTTGGTGCCGTAATTTTAAATCAATGGGAGGTAAAGTATTCTCTATATTAGGTTCAAAAGGAACTACAATTGAATCACTTTCTGATATGTCTTTTATTATAGACGGAAATTGGTTACCTGATGCTCCTAATAATTTTTATATAAAAGCAGCATTCCTTCTTAGTCCTTTACCTATATATATCGTAGAAAATGTGGCTAATAAAGGCCTAAAACTTCCTGAATATCTTTTACGATGGCACAGATCTATAATATCCTAATTACGGTTTAATATTTTGAATAAAAGCTTTAACTCAAAATATTCTACAGATAATCTGCTGGTTATTCTTCCTATTGGTGGTAAAGCTACTCGATTATTACCATTAACCGAAGATATTTCTAAGCCTCTTATTCCTTTATTTAATAAACCACTAATTGACTCGCTTCTTTTTTCTTTATCCAAACAGGGATTAAAAAACTTCATATTAGGCACTCAGGGTTATGTTAATTCTATTGATCTTTATGATCATCTAAAATTTGGAGAAGAGTTCTCTCTTAAACATAATATTGATCCAAAGATATCTGTAAAATATCAACCACGTGGTAATGATGTTGGAAGTGCTGATTCTCTTCGTATTCTGTTGAATACCTATGATGCTTCTGATCATTTACTTGTTGTTCAACCGGATAATATTTTCAATGTAAATCTTCAAGATCTTATTCAATTCCATGAACAAAAACAATCTTTCATGACTATAGCTCTTACATCCGTAAGTGATACTAAAAATTATGGTGTAGCCATTATTGACGATGATAATAGAATTAATTCATTTATTGAAAAACCTACTCAATCTGATTACCATTCTAATTTAATTAATACTGGAATCTATTTAATTAATTCTGATATTAAGGAAGTCTTTAAAGAAAAAACACTTCAAGAAAAAATATCTAGTGGCAGACTTGATTTCGGATTGGATTTAATACCTCATTTAGTTAATACTAATCGCGATGTTTATGGTTATTTGATGCCTGGAAAATGGTTTGATTTTGGTACTCCTAGTAACTATCTAAATTCATCTTTAAGTTTGTTAGCAACTGATATTGATCGCATGGGCATCAATGGTCATGTTCCTGGATCTAAAAACTTATGGATCCAAAGTCATGATTCACATTCACTTATTATTCGTAATAAGATTCTTAAGATGATTAAATCTAATCATATTAATCTAAAAGAATCTGTTTTATTGGGAAGTAATTGTTCTATAGACCACAATTCATCTATATCTCATTCTACTATTGGTGATTATTCTATGATCGGTAAAAATGTGGTAATATCTAATTCCATAATAATGGATCATACTATAATTGAAGACGGTTCTCAAATAGATGGGAGTATAATTGGTAGACATAGCCTCATAAGATCATCTGATAATAAATCTACTCAAATAAACGATCTAAGTGTTATTGGAAATAATGTTACTATTCTAAATGGCTGTAAAATTAATTCTACTCAAATATATCCTAATGTTACTATTCCCGAAAATCAGGTTTTATTGAATCGTATTATTCAATCATCAGAGGTATTATGATGATTTCAAATAATAGATGGTTTAAAGATTCGTTCATTTAATTAGATAATCTGAACTTTATTTATTTCTGATATACTTATTCACTATTTTAAAAAATGCTCCGGCCGGGATTATCAGATTATATCTTTTGAACCCGGGATCCCCGCCTCGAAAGGGCGGAATGCTTGACCGGACTACACCACCGGAGCATTATTAAAATTGAGTTCATCTTACTATTTTAGGATTTTTAATTAATTTAGCATCTTTATTATTTTAGGAGCCTAAAACATATATTTACTTAATTTATTTTATATCAATTAATCTATAAACTATTTTTTTAGATGATAAATTTGAATAAGAACCAAAATTGGCATTTAATGGATGGAGATGATGTTCTTTCTGAACTTAGTTCATCTAAATCTGGTCTTAGTTCTGAAAATGCATCTAAACGGCTTATTTCTGAAGGTTCTAATGTCTTATCTCAAACTTCTAAACGTCATCCTGTATATTTTCTTTTAAACCAATTTACTAATTATTTAGTAATAATTCTATTATTGGCTGTCGTTATTTCTTTTTTTGTTGGTGAAACAATTGATGCTATAGTAATCTTGTTTATTGTAGTTGCTATATCCCTTATGGGATTTATTCAAGAATACAAAGCTGATCGTTCACTTGAAACTTTGAAAAAAATGTCCAATCCTCATGCGATTGTTCTTAGAGATGGTGTTCCTGTTGAAATTCCTTCTTCTGATCTAGTTATTGGTGATATTGTAACTTTAACCGCTGGGTCTCGTGTTCAAGCTGATGGTCGAATAATTGAAGCATCTGATTTACATGTTGATGAATCTTCCCTTACTGGTGAATCTGTTCCAGTTGATAAAAATTCTAGCGCACTACCTAAAGATGTTTCTATCCATGAAAGAACTAATTCATTATTTTCTTCTACTCTTGTTACTTCTGGAAAATGTAGCTTTATAGTTACTTCTACAGGAATGAATACTGAATTTGGTAAGATTGCAGATACTATTCAAAAGGTGAAACCAGAGAAAACACCTTTAGAAATTAAACTCGATCATGTTGGAAAATGGCTTACATTAATAATGATTTTAACCGTTCTTTTTGTTATTTCAATTGGATTATTTAGGGGTTATAATTTAGTTGAAATGTTTATTTGGGGTATAAGTTTGGCTGTTGCTGCAGTTCCTGAAGCACTTCCAGCTGTAGTAACTGGAGCTTTAGCAATTGGAGTTAATAAAATGGCTAAAAGAAAAGTGATTGTTAAAAAGCTTCCCGCTGTCGAAACTCTTGGGAGTACAACTATTATATGCTCCGATAAAACGGGAACTCTAACAAAAAATGAAATGATGGTTCGAAACTTATTTTTTATTAATCGCTTTATTGATGTTTCTGGTAATGGATATGATCCGGTTGGAACTTTTTCTATGAATGATAATCCTGTTGATCCCCTTCAGGATGAAGATTTACAACTAGCTTCCAAAATATGTGTTTTATGTAATCATTCTACTCTTAATAAAGAAAAAAATGAATGGAAACCTATTGGTGATCCTACCGAGAGTGCTTTACTAACTCTTTCTATGAAAGCTAGTGTAGATCCTAATAATATTAGAGAGCATAATCCTATAATTAAAGAAATTCTTTTTACATCTGAAAGAAAACGAATGACTACTATTCATTCCATCTCTGAAGACGAAAATATTGCTTACGTTAAAGGAGCTTTTGAAGTTTTATTGGATCTTTCTACTAAAGTTCAAATTAATGGGAAAGTTCATAAAATTACTGATGAACATAGAAAAATTCTCACTGAGTCTAATGAATCTCTTTCTAATAATGGATTAAGAGTACTTGCTGTTGCTTATAGAAGACTTTCTAAAAAGCATAATTTAGAAAAATTTGATGAGAATGATTTAACTATTGTTGGATTAGTCGCTGTGATGGATATTCCGAGAAAGGAATCTAAGATGGCGGCTAAAGTAGCAAGAGAAGCAGGCATTAAAACTATAATGATAACTGGGGATCAAAAATCTACTGCTTTAGCTATCGCCAAAGAGATTGGAATATATGATGGTGGTTTAATTCTTACAGGATCTGATTTAGACCAATTAACTGATGATGAATTTAGTGACATTGTTTCTGATGTTGATATTTATGCAAGGGTATCGCCTCTTCAAAAACTTAAGATTGTAAAAGCGTTGAAATCAAAAGGAGAAGTTATAGCTATGACTGGTGATGGTGTCAATGATGCTCCTGCATTAAAAGCGGCTGATATAGGTATAGCAATGGGAATATCTGGTACTGATATCAGTTTAGAAACTTCTGATATGATTCTTACTGATGATAATTTTGCAAGTATAATATCCGCTTTAGAAGAAGGTAGAACTATTCTTGATAATATTACTAAATATTTGGCTTATTTACTTTCGTCAAATATAGGTGAATTACTTCTTATATTCCTAACCTCTTTACTTGGATTTCCTTTACCACTTGTAGCTATTCAAATTTTATGGATTAATCTTGTTACTGATGGTTTACCTGCTTTAGCTCTTGGAGTAGATCCTCCTGAACCTGATAGAATGAAAAGACCTCCTAGAAATAACCAAGAGAGTATATTTGATACCGATGTAAAAGTATTAATCACTTCTATAGTTCTTGCTATGGTTCTGATCACTTTACCTATATTCATATGGTATGAATCTACTCAAGGATTGATAAAGGCTCAAACTATGGTGTTTACCACTATTATTATGTTTGAAATGTATAATGCGTTTAATTGTCAATCTATCAAATATTCTTTAAAAAAGATTGGATTTACTTCTAATAAGTTTCTTATTTTAAGTATTATAGCTTCTATTCTTTTACATGTCTTGATAATGCATGTTGGTTTCTTGTCTTCGATATTTCATGTAGTCCCATTAACTCTTTATGATTGGGGCATAGCTATATTATTTTCTTCAATCGCAATTCCCGCAGCTGAAATTGGGAAGATGTTGTCTTCTAGATTAAGAAGTTCTAATTAGTTTCCTATTGATTTATTGTTTAATAATAATCTCTTTTACCTAAAATTTATTTTTTTAAATGTATATACTGCTCGTTGGATTACTGTAAAATAAGTGATTATCACAAGTATTATGAAAAAATAATAAATAGAATTTGAATAAAATATTTGGAATATAATTGCTAAAATTATAATTAGATTCCTTATATCTCTTGTAGCAAATCCTACTTTACATTCAATACCAGATGCTTCAGCCTGTTTACGAACATAACTCACTGTTATTGATCCTGAAATTGCCCCAATTCCAAGAATTCCTAATTTAGTGGGATCAATCATAGTTAATCCTAAAATCATTGCAGTATCTACTATTCTGTCTAATAGAGAATCAAGAAACATCCCTGCTTTACTTGTTGTTTTGGTTATTCTTGCGAAATCTCCATCAACAACATCTATTATTTGTGAAATAATAATTAATATTAATCCTAAAATTAAATATGATTGTGATACCATAATTGCAGAAAATATTCCAATTATGAATCCAATTACTGTAATTATATTTGGATCAATATTATATGGTGAAATATATTTAGCGATAGGCATTGAAATTCTTCTTAATATATATTCTGTGTAAGGATATTTCCATTCCAATTAATTTTCACATTCAAAAATTATTAAATTATAGAAATAATATCGAACTATTTAAAAACAATACCGGAAAAATATGTTAAGTGAAAGGATTAATTCTTACTGCGGGAATTGGAAGTCGACTTAATGATTTAACTCTAGATAAACCAAAAACATTGCTTGAACTAAATGGAGTTACTATCCTCAAACGAACACTCAAATCACTTTCAGATATTGGTGTAAAAGACGTTATTATTCTATTGGGTTATGAATCTGATCTTGTTAAAAAAACTGTTGAAAGCTATACTGATTTAGATTTATCAATTACTTATGTTATTAATCATGATTTTAGAACTACTAACAATATCTATAGCGTCTCTTTAGCTAGCGATTTATTGATTAATGAAGATTTTATTTTATTAAATGGCGATGTTATATTTGAAACAAATATCCTTGAAAAACTCCGTGATGATCCTTATGATTTCATTCTAAGTGTAGACACTCAAAAAGATTTAGGTGATGAAGAAATGAAAATTAAAGTTAATCAAGAAGGAAAAATTATGGACATAAGTAAGGAATTAGGTCATAATGATTCTCATGGCGAATATATTGGAATTCTAAAAGTACAATCTTCTTTTTCTAAACAATTTTTTGATAGCATCACTGAAGTAATCAATAAAGATGGGAAAAATGTATACTATGAATCTGCTTTAAAAAATTTAATCGATAAATCTGTACCGATCTGGGTTTCTGATATTAAATCCGATAAATGGTTTGAAATAGATACTGTTGACGATTATACAAATGCACAATTCTTGTTTAAATCACAATAAAAAACTATATCTGGTTATTTAGCATATTCAATTGCTGATTGTTTTGTTTATTACTAACATTATAGAGCCATTCCGATCTGTTGTTGGAAACATTTTCAGACGAATAAATGGGACTATTGTAGGTAAACCCACAAATTTTAGTTGGCTAATATCTGGAAAAGTCGCAGCATCAGGACTCCCTATGACTTCTAAAGAGTTTAATTGGATAAAGTCTCAAGGAATTAAGACAATTCTAACTTTAACTGAATCTAATCTTCAACAAAAACCACTTTCTGATAATTCTTTAACGAATAACCACTTGCCTATTATTAATCATTTTTCTCCTAGTATTGTTCAACTTTCAAACTCTGTTGATTTCATTCATGAGAATGTAATTAATAATATTCCTGTGTTAGTTCATTGTGCAGCCGGTATTGGTCGAACTGGTGCTGTTTTAGCTGCTTATCTTATTAAAACAGAAAATCTGTCAGCAACGGAAGCCATATTTAGAGTTAGATCTCAACGTCCTGGCTCTATCGAAAAAGGGCAAGAAAATTCATTACATCTTTTTGCGGATCATTTATCTTCTGACTAATATGATTTTGGCGCCGCCGGTCGGATTCTCATGTGATATCTTGAATTCGTCAAGTTATTCTTGTTGTAATAACTTACCGACGACCACCTGGTTAACAGCCAGGCGCTCTACCACGCTGAGCTACGGCGGCTACACTATATGATAAAAACATTGACATTATTACCTTTACGCTTTAATTGTAAATATGGCTCATTTATTTTTCAATATTTCTAAGAAGTCGCTAAGTAAATTCCTAATATTACTAATAATAACGAAACCCATACTCGTAAATTGATGTTTTCAATTTTATTGAAAAAGATTGATGCTAAAATAATTGTAACAACTGGGTTTACACTTAAATTAATTGGTTGAACTATGACTACCGATCCTAATGATATCGCTAGATATCTGCTAAGCTGCGCTAAACCAGTTATTATTCCATGTATTATGAATAATTTAGTTGTTTTCTTGTCCTTGATCATTTCTTTAAAGCCTTCTCTTGGTAAAATAATTACTAACCATGATGCTGTTGCTGCAATATATGACACAAATACTCCTGAATATGGTGATGAGTATCCGTTTACAACTATCGCAATTAAAATTGATGCTATTGCTACTAATACCGCACCTGTAGTTGCAATAAGAAATCCCTTCATGAATTTCTTTTTATCGATTTGTTGTTCGCCATGTTTATTATTGCTACTTAATGAAATCATAATTACTCCTAAAATCATTATTATTGTTGCTGCAATTTCTTTAACCGATAATGTTTCTCCAAGTATTATCCATCCTAAGATTACTGTATGAATTATACTTGAACTCATTACTACTTGGGTTCTAGATACTCCTATTATTTTTGAACAATAAAATAATATGCTTCTTCCACATACAAATCCCAGAATCCCTGAAATTGATAGATACATTATTGATTTCCAATCTAATTTAAAAACTTCATTAAATTGATTAGTCATTATCATTATTAAAAAAAGTAATATTGTCCCTGAAAATATTGAAATTGCTGTTCCTGATAATGGGTCTTTATTAATTACTCCAGCTCTCGCAATATTATTTCCAATAGCTAATAGTATCCCTGCACCAATAGCAAAAAGAATAGATTCTTCTATCAAATATATGCACTATTTTTATAATTAATTATTCATCCTTTGATCGTTTTATTATAACTATTATGATGTCATTCTTTTATTTAATTTGATTCATATTTTCAGATAAAATCTTTAGCCATTTTCGCTATATCTTTTCTAAAATGTGCACCATCAAAATTAATCATTTTTATCGCTTCATATGACCTGTTTGTAGCTTCATTAATATTATCTCCTATTGATGTTACTCCTAATACTCTTCCACCCGTAGTTATTATTTCATTATTATTCATTGTAGTACCTGAATGAAATATTGTTGTATTATGCTCATTCTTAATTTCATTTATTCCAGTAACAATTTTTCCTTTTTCATATTTCTGTGGATATCCTTTTGATGACATTATTACACATGCTGCTGATCCTTTATTCCATATTATTGGTTCAACAGAATCTAATTTTTTGTTTATTGTCGCTTCTATATACGGCATTATGTCTGATTTTAATCTCATCATTGTTGATTGCGTTTCAGGATCACCAAATCTACAATTAAATTCTAATACATGAGGTTCATTATCTATGATCATTAAACCTGCATATAATATTCCTAAATATTCTGATCCTTCAGTTCTCATGCTTTGAATGACTTTTAACATTATTTGATTTATTATTTTATCCTCTAATTCCTTAGAAATCATTGGGACTGGACAATAAGATCCCATCCCTCCTGTATTTGCTCCTAAATTATTATCAAATATTGTTTTATGATCTTGACACATTCCTAAACTAATAAAATTCTTTCCATCACTTAATCCAATACATGATACTTCATAACCTTCTAAGTATTCTTCAATAACAATTCTATTTCCCGAATCTCCAAATTCACGATTATTACTTATTCTATTTAATGCAATTCTAGATTCATCTATATTCTTACATATTATAACTCCTTTACCTGCGGCAAGACCATCTGTTTTAATTACTATCGGTCCTTCTTTTTTATTCACAAAATCAAATGCTTTATCAGCTTCATCAAATACCTTGTAATCTGCAGTTTTAATGTTATTATTTTTCATTAAATTCTTCGCGAAAGATTTGCTAGTTTCTAGCATTGCAGCTTCTTTCGTTGGAGCTAGAATTGGAATCTCTTTTTCATTGAAATAATTAGCTATTCCTTTAGCTATTGGTTCTTCTGGCCCTACAATCGTAATGCATTCTTCTTTAACTGCTAATTCGGCTAGCTTCTTAAAATCGTTGACTTGTATGTCTATATTTTTATATGTTCCTCCATTTCCTGGAGCTACAAATATTGATTTATCATTATTATCTTTACGAATCTTCCAGCTTAACGCATGTTCCCTTCCTCCTGAGCCTACTATTAAAATACTCGATCTCATCTTTTTGATTTATCTCTTAATAACTATATTTAACGAATTACTATTTCTACATTTTTCAATTAATTCCGGTATTCTGCAACTATCGCTATTATCCCTATTATAGCTAATATGGCTGCAATTGCATAAAAATTAATTGAGATCTGAGTAAGAAGTTGAGTATTAGCTGTATTATATGCAATTAATAGACCTATTAACAGAAATAGGGCTCCTATTATTCTCAAAAAAGCGTTAATCTTATTCTCTTTTACTCCTTTAATCATTTCGATATTATTGCTATAACTTCTCCTTAAACATTTCTGATTATTGTTTGATTTATTTTAAGTAAGATTAAATCTTCGTTAATAGCTATCATTAGATATTAGGGCTCGTAGCGCAGTTTGGATAGCGCAGCAGCCTCCTAAGCTGCAGGTCGAGGGTTCAAATCCCTCCGAGCCCGCCATCATATTTTTCATATTCTAATTTCTCCACCATCTACGATTATTGTTTGGCCAACAATTCCATTAGATAATTCAGATGACAAAAAACTTGCTACTTTTGCTATTTCTTCTGATTTAACAGCTCTCTTTAACGGTATTTGTTTAACCATATCATCCCATTGTTTCTTCGTGTAATTCTTTCTATTCGATTCAGTATCAGTTGTTCCTGGAGCAATTATGTGTAAATATACTCCGTATTCTTTTAACGCAATTGGTGCAAATGATTTTACCATTAATCTGATAGCGTCTTTAGCTACTGTAAACGAAAACCCTTCTTCATCTCCATTAATCGTTGGGCTTGAACTTGTAAAGATTATTTTTCCACCACCATTATTTTTCATATGTGCGACTGAAGCTTGATAAAAATGGACTGATCCTAAAAAGTCTGTTACAAATGGATCCAGAAATTCTTTATCAGAAATATCGGGAAGTTTTTTATTCCATGTTTCTAATGATGCAGGCGCTCCAGCATAGTTTATTATTATGTCAATCTTTTTCCATTTCTTAATCATTTTATCTATTATTCCTTTAACTTCAATGTATTTTGAAATATCAGCTTGAAGGGGAATTGCCTCTGTATCTTTTTTTATATTATTTATTATCTTTTCTACTTTCTCGTGTGACGATGAATAATGTATTCCTATTCCTTTAGCTCCTTCTTTTGCAAATAGTTCTGCGGTAGCTTCCCCCATTGAACTACTTCCTCCTCCAATTAATACAATTTTCCCATCTAATAGTCCCATCTTTTCACCATTTAAAACGAATCAATTTTTACTTCCTGTTTTCTCATTAATTATCTTAATCCCTTATGTTATACAAACATCTAAATTTGTCGATTTAAGAACTCTATTATACTTCTATTATTTGTTCTTAACTTGTTGCCGGGGTCGCCTAGCCTGGTAGGGCGCAGGCCTGGAATTGTTAATAGATAGCCTGTGACTGTCATGGTCTCGTGGGTTCAAATCCCACTCCCGGCGCCTATTATTCCAGAACTTTATTATGATTATATTAAGAATTTGGAACTTTTATTACTTGTTTTGGAACTTTTATTGCTTGTATTTCTTCCGCTTTCAATTCTCTCATCGAAGCTACTACTTTGAGTAATGAAATTGGATTAGCTACTAATCCAAACCTCTTTTCATTTTTCTTTAAATAAATGAATGTCTTACTCAAATCTATAACTTGTCTTAATACTCCAACACCAGGATTATGTCTCGCTTCTACGAATCTGTGAACGGCTTCATATACTTCAAATTTCTTAAGCACTGCTTTTTCATATGCTTCTAAATCATTAAGATTTTCAACTAAAATCTCTGCACATTCAAGACTAGGAATTATTCCTTCTCCTAACATTGGAAATACTGTTCCAATACTTTCTCCTACTCCGACTATTTTACCGTCATAAAATGGCTTACATTTACTTGGAGGTAATATTCTCACGGGCCTTCCTACTTTTGTTAAAACTTCACAATCATATTCTTCTACAAATTTCTGTATTTCTCCTATGTGCCTTTTATATATGTCTCCTCCTCCTACATGAGCAACATTCTCTTCAAGTGGAAAATACCAGAAATATCCACTTAATCCATTAAAGGGCCTTATGTAAAAATCGTCAAATGGTGCTTTTTTGAATTTGATTTTATGTTGAACACATGGTACTAAACTATCTTCTTTTATTCGAGGAAGAAGTGGCCGCGTTAATCCTGTAGCATCTACTATTAAATCATAGTTTCCTACTAATTCTCCTCTTGAAACATATTTTCCATAATGAACTTTTGTGTCCCCAATCAAATCTTGAATGAATTTTAGTTTATCAAAATTAACTAGACCCTTTAAAGGAACATGTACGTTATCGTCTCCTAAATCAACTTTCATATCTATTCCATCATGTAGCACATATTTCTCAAAATCTAATCCACATCTTGAAGCAAATTCAGCTATTCCATGTCTAGACGTTCCCCATGCACATACCGCGTCAAAATTGTCTTTTTTGAGCATATCAAATCCAGTTATATCATGATGCTGATTTAGTCTAGATGCTAAATAAGCTCCTGCTACTCCCATTCCTACTATTGCAATCTTCATTTTTTTTCTTTCCAGTTAAATTTGTTTATCTGTCTCCTTCGACAGCCCAATAATTTAAGCTCCAATGAATTACAGGTACATCTGATACATGTTGACCCGGTAATAATTGTTTTACTAAAGGAAGTAAATTCCTAAATGATGGAACACTTATTCTTACTCTATAAGGTTCTGGTTTTGCTTTACTAATTATATAATATGACATTGCTCCATGCGCCGCTTCAGTACGTACATAAGTCTCACCTTCTTTCATTCTTATAGCTCCTCTCATTGGCACTTTAACTGGTCCAGGTTTCATTAATTTAATTGCATTCCTAATTATTTTAATCGATTCATACATTTCAAGATATGATACCATTGATCTTGCATATGAATCTCCTTCTTTCATTACTGGAACATCAAAATCTATTAATTCATAATTGCCATAAGGATCATCTTTTCTAACATCTGAATTTACATTTGAACCTCTTAAAGCTGGGCCAACTGCTCCCCAATTAATCGCGTCATTATCACTAAGGATTCCTACTCCTTGAGTTCTTTGTTTAAATAGAGAATTCTGGAAAAATATATTGTTATACTGATTTAATCGTTCTTCAAATTTATCACAAATCTTTAACATATATTCTTCAAATCCTGGCGGTGTATCATTTCTAACTCCTCCTGGTGTAAAGTAAGCAAAAGTTACTCTAGCTCCTCCAAGTTTACTTGCAGCCTCTATTATCATTTCACGATCACCCATCGCCCACATGAACATTGTTGAATGTCCCGTAAATATACCCATTATTCCTAGCCAATACATGTGGCTTATTATCCTATTCAATTCAGCCATTATTATTCGTATATATTTAGCTCTATCTGGAATTTTATCTGTAATCTCAAGAAGATCTTCTACTCCGAGAACGTAAGGGAATAAAATCCCACAAGAATCATGTATTACTGGTCTTTCAAGGTGTGGAATATTCTGGAAATAATTTTTGTATTCACACATTTTTTCTTCCCCTCTATGAACGTATCCAATATCTGGTTCACAACTAGTTATTATGTCTCCATCTATCCCTAATACTAGGCGCATATGTCCACTTCCTGGATGTTGTACTCCGAATGAAATCGCCATCGTTTTTTCATTAGTTTTTACTGATTGTTGTAATTGTCCTCCTAGAATGTCAGCATCACTTGCTGCAGCTGTATCAAGAAATTCTTGTATGAATTTAGGATTACGAATCTCTTCTATATCAAATTCGTTAGGTATTACTTCTTCTTCTATCTTTCCACGTGGTGATCCTCTTTTTACATCTAATCCTACTCTTTCCCTTTCAGAATCTCCCCATTTTTTATTATGGTAATCTTTTCTTAATGGAGGAATATCTTTCCAATCATCAGGTAATAATAATTTATCTAATCCTGGGTGATTTTGGAATTCGACTCCTAACATCTCCCAAGTTTCTCTTTCATGAAATTCTGATCCTGCCCAAATTTCAGTTAATGTTGGAAATTTAGGTTTATCTCTAGATACTCTACTGGTTAATGAAATTACTTTATCCTTTAATTTATCATTAGTTGAACCTACGAAGTAAGCGACTTCTATTTCTCCGGAATCAGGAAAATCAGTACCTGATACACATTCTATATGATTAAAACCAGATTCTTTAATTATTTTACTTATTTCGTTAACATTTTTTACTGAAGATAATATGTTGATTCTTTTTTCAAATTCTTGAATCTGAATTGTTTCATCAAATTTATTTATTTTCTTTATTATATTTTTCATTCTTTTTTATCCTCTTTTTTAGTTGGTGTTGAGGCTGGAGTAGAAGTTGGTGTTGAGGTTGGAGTAGAAGTTGGTGTTGAGGTTGGAGTAGAAGTTGGTGTTGAGGGTGGAGTGGAAGTTGGTGTTGAGGTTGGAGTAGGGGCTGGAACTACTTTTTTACCGACTACATGTGAAGGTGTTCCTTTTTCTGGCATTATGCTTAATTCTTTAGGACTATACCACAATGCGTTCCTATCATAATCTGCAAGTTCAATATCTGGTGTCATATGTAAACATTCGAATGGACAAGCATCAACACAAAGACCACAAAAAACACATCTACCATAATCTATTGAAGGGTAAAGTTTTTTCTTATTTTGGGCATGTTCCAGGTCAGGCTCTTCCACCATTATTATTGCCATCGCAATTTCATCACACATTATTCCACATAGTTGACATCCAGTACATTTGTCTAACTCTAAGTAATGCTTACCCTTCCATCCTGGAGTGGCCATCCCTTTCTTAGGTTCATATGAATAATATTCTTGGTGAATATCCATTCCAGCTTCTGGATAACGTTTAGTTATTCTTTTAGTAAATATGTGTTTGATACCTGTAATTATTGGAGTTATAATTCCTTTTCCAAAACTCATTTTATATTCAATCTCCTTTTAGGTGATAATTCTTTGTACCCTTCTGATATTACGTTTCCACTAACATCCATATGTCTTATCTTTTCTTGTAATTTAGCAGCTGCATCCATTACTGAATAAGTTGATGGAGGACATCCTGGAATATATACATCTACTGGGATTACTTCATCAATTCCTTGAAGAACATTATATGATTGTTCATAAAGACCTCCTGATATTGCACATGCTCCCATAGCCATACAATATTTTGGCTCTGGCATTTGTTCCCATACCATTTTCAGTCGAGGCGCCATTTTTCGAGTAATTGTACCCATAACTATCATTAAATCACATTGTCTAAGAGATCCAAAAGCTTCAAGAATTCCAAATCTTTCCATGTCCCATTTTGCTCCTGCTGTAGCTCCGATTTCTAAGCTACAACATGCAGTTTCAATATGTACGGGCCATAATGAGTATAACCTTCCCCAATTGACCATGTATCTTAGTGGTGCACCTAAAGCAAATTCTGTTGCTCTTTCTACTGGTTCTTTAACCGGTTGGAGTATTTCATTTAGTATTCCTACTAGAGCCCCTGCGGGCTGATTTCCTTCTTTTTTACTTTGATCTATTACTTTTTTTACTTCTTGTTCTGAAGCCAAATAGCTCTCTACAATAAACAAGATAAATCTCCAGTATAATTCTATTTCGGACAAAATCTTAGTAATTGAGCGTAAAAAATAACTTAAGCCTTAAATATCGTCGAACGCTTCGTCAAACTTAGGGTTAGATATCATGGTTACTGATTTCCATCTTGTTCTTGCGCTTGCAGGTTTCGGAATGTTCGCGGCTGCGCCTACGATCATTGTTCCGTTATTATTTGCCCCTAGAAAACCTGGACCTGTTAAGAATGCATTATATGAATCTGGACAAGTACCTGTTGGAAGTGGACGAGTATCAATTATGATGCAATATTACGCTTATATCTTAACTTTCATTATTTTTGACGTTGCAGTTATGTTTCTTTTCGCTTGGGCTATATCATACTCTAGTATTGGACTTAACGGCTTTTTCTTAATATTATCTTTCCTTGGAATACTATTTATTCCTATAAGTTATACTCTAATACTTGCTGGTAGGGGTGATCTATGGTGAATATTGCTATAGATGTTTCTTCAATGCAAGTAAATTTGCAATCGTATTCTCCAGGAGGTATAAATTCTTCTTCTTCTTCTTGGTATCTTCTTTATGCTTTATCCATAATCACTGTTATAATTTTTCTGTATATCATACTAAAAATGAATGATTAAAAATGAAACGATTCGATAGTTTTACTGATTTTGTTCTTCATTTTGTGAAGATATTGTTCTGGGTAATTGTAATATTCCCTATAGTCTTAGCACCAATCTTGTTAATGATTATTGAAATGAAATGGATTCCTTTCCCTGTTTCTCCTTATATCTTTATTATGGATCCCTTTGCAGTTATTGATTTTCAAATGAAGATCTTTACTTCGGATTTTGGAAAAATCTCTCTTTTCCCCGGATTTACTTTTGCTGCTGCTTTTGCCGCTATAATTGGATTATGGGAAAGAAAATTATTAGCTAAACTTCAATTAAGAGTTGGTCCTCTTTATGCAGGTAAATTTGAAGGAATTCTGCAACCTATTGCTGATGTTCTTAAACTTATCACTAAAGAAATAGTTACTCCTAATAAAGCTGATAAACTTCTCTTTTTGGCTGCACCTTTTGCAACTGTAGCTATCGCTTCTGCCGCTATTGCTGTTATTCCTGTAAGCGAATTCTGGGTAATTTCTCGTTCAGATCTCGGTCTACTTGTTATATTCGCAACTATTGGGTTCTTTCCTCTAGTGGCTTTGATGGCTGCTTGGGGTAGTAACAGTAAATATCCTTTCCTTGGAGGAATTAGAGCTTTACATCAGCTTGTATCCTATGAAATTCCAATGATCATTTCTACATTAGGTGTTGTTATACTAACCGGATCATTAAATCTAGTAGATATAGTGAAAGCGCAAGCTGGTTTGCCTTTTATAGTTTTAATGCCAATTGGAGCTTTTGTATTCTTTTGGACTGCATTAGCTGAACTGGAACGAATTCCATTTGATTTACCTGAAGCTGAATCTGAACTTGTTGCTGGATGGTTAACTGAGTATACTGGTATGAACTTTGGTTTAATATTGGGAATTGCGGTATACGTTAAATTCTATGCTTTAGCTGCTGTTTTTACTACTTTATTCTTAGGAGGTTGGTTAGGTCCTTCCATATTACTTCCAGAGCTTTGGTTTATTCTAAAAACTTTCATTGTTATTACTGCTATGATATTGCCTAGAGGCCTATTTCCTAGAATTAGATTAGATATGCTTCTAAGACGTGGATGGATTAACATGATGCTTCTTGCATTTATCAATCTCTTTATATCTGTTCTAATAGTTCAATTTGGAATAGTAACTCCTGGAGTTGTATCTTAATGGTCGACCTTATTCCATTCATAGATCTAGAATTATTTGTAGCAGCTGCTTTAACAATAGGAGCTTCCATTATTGCTATTGAATCAAAAGATTTAGTTCGTGGGGCTTTTGCATTAGCCGCTTCATTTCTTGGTAACGCGTTTATTTTCGCTTTACTTGATGCTCCTTTTGTTGCACTTTTCCAAATTATCGTATATATTGGAGCTATAGCTGTTCTTATTCTCTTTACTGTAATGCTTGTAAAACGTGAAAAATGGTTGGCTACTAGCGAAAATATTCGAATTCTTCCTGCAGTATTTGCATCTTCTTTGTTGTTTATTGGTTTTATAGCGATTTCTGTTTTTTCTGGACTATTTGATTGGTTTCCTAATACTAACTTTGATATAACCTTTAATCTAATAGGTGTTAATTTGATGTTAGATTTTTGGCCTATTCTTTTGATTCTCTCTGGCGTTCTCGCCTCTGCTCTCTTTGGATCTATATATCTTGCTAAATTAGAAAAGGATGATTAAAATGTCTCAACCATTAGCTGCTTATTTCTTAATATCTGCCGTTCTTTTTGTTATTGGTGTTTACGGACTTATTGCCAAGAAAAATGCAATAAGAATGCTATTTGCTGTTGAAATAATGGTTAATGCTGCTACCTTAAACTTCATAGCTTTCTCTCGTTATCTTTCATCACCCAATGTTGTTGGGCAATCTGCCGCTCTCTTTACAATCGGTTTAGCAGCTGCTGAAGCTGCTATAGGGCTCGCTATCATTTTACATACTTACAGAATTCAAAACGATATTGATGTATCAGAAATTAAGGAATTGCGGGGATAATTTACTTTGGCCACATTTCTTCTTCAAGCTGTATTCTTACCTATTATTCTTGCGCCTCTAATCTATATTTTAGGGAGACGAGTTGGTTCTAAGATAGGTTGGGCCACTATCATAATATTATTCTATGGTTTGTTAATGCTTTTGAGTGCAGCTGTTTCTAACAATTCTTACATTGAATCTTATGATTGGCATCCAATTGGAACTTTTGGTCTTCTTGCAGATGGATTAAGTTTACCTTTTGCTGCAACTATATACATTTTATCTGCAGCTTTGGCTATTTACTCTATTCCATATATGTCACACAGGATTGAAGAAGAGGTCGAAAATGTTCCATCAAATCAGCGTCTTACTGAAACAAATAATAAATTCGCGTTATATAATTCACTTTATCTCCTTTATGCGGCCGGAATGTTAGGAACAGTATTGGCTACTAATCTTATACAATTCTATATATTCTTTGAACTAATGCTTATTCCATCATATTTCTTAATAGCTCAATTTGGATATGGTGAACGTACTAAAATTTCATTTATGTATTTCATATGGACTCATCTTGGAGCTCTTATTTTATTAGCTGGAATTCTAACTCTTGGCCTATTATCTGGAAGCTTTGATATGCCTGTAATCTTTGAGTCTCTTTCAAATGGTATGTACATTTCATCTAATGTTCTTTTATGGATTGGATTAGCTTTTACTGTTGGTCTTTTTGTAAAATTAGCTGCATTTGGAGTGCATGTTTGGTTGCCTCATGCACATGCTGACGCGCCTACTCCAATAAGTGCATTACTTTCTCCTGCAATGATTGGTATTGGAGGTTATGCTTTAATCAGATTCTTAGTCCAACTTATTCCTTCAGCATATCTTAAAATCGCTTTGGCATTATCTATTTGGGGACTTATAACTATGATATATGGCGGACTTATGGCTTTATCTCAAGATGATTTAAAGAGACTATTAGCTTATTCTAGTGTTAGTCAAATGGGTTATATTATCTTTGGTATAGCTTCTTCTCATTATATTGGAATTTCTGGTTCTGTTTTACATTATGTAAGTCATGGAACTGGTAAAGCAATTCTTTTCATGGTAGCTGGTTCTATAATTCTTCAAACTGGAGGTATCAGAAAAATTAGTTCTCTTGGAGGACTTGGAAGTAAACTTCCATTGACTGCTATTGCTGCCGCTCTTGGTTTTCTTACTCTTATTGGGGTTCCACCATTAAATGGTTTTCAAGCTGAATGGATGTTATTTTCTGGAGCATTCTCTGGAGCAATAGCGTCTGGTTCCAATCTCAAACTTCTTATTGCTATTGTGGCCCTTTTGTCAACTCCTCTTACTGCAGGATACACTTTATGGACTATGAAAAGAATATTCTTTGGTACTACTCCTAATAATTTAGAGAATGTAAAAGAAGCACCAATGACAATAATTATCCCAATATTCTTTTTAGCATTTGTCGGATTGTTATTAGGTATTTATCCTACTTTAATTACTGAAAGATTAATACCTGCTGTAATTGGAATAATTGGAGGTTAATTTTGCTTTGTCTGAAATTTCATCATTAATTCCTTGGCTTGTTTGGATAGTTCCTGTTGTAGGAGCTTTATTAATTCCATTATTATCTCGTGTTAATTCTTCGGTTAGAGACTATGCTCCTTCTATTTTTGCGCTTGTTTCTGCATTATTAGCTACTTCTCTTTTACCACTTGTATTTGATGGTGAAACCTTACATCATACAATTTCATGGATTCCTTCTTTGAATATTAATGCTGGCGTATTGGCTGATCCGCTTGCAGTGTTAATGGCTAATTTTGTAGCTTGGATTAGTTTTCTTATTATGGTTTATAGTATAGGTTACATGCATGGTGAATCCAATCTTACTAGATATTGGTTCTTTATGTTGTTCTTTATTGGCAATATGCAGCTTATAGTTTTGTCTGATAATTTCCTTCAATTATTCTTTGGGTGGGAAGGCGTTGGCCTTTGTTCTTATGGTCTTATTGGTTTCTGGAATAAAGATAAAGAAGAACACATGGTAGGTTCACCTAATCATAAAGCATTAGGTCTTCTTCAATCATATCTTCCAAGCCATGCTGGAATGAAAGCTCTTGTAACTACAAGAATAGGTGATATTGCTTTTCTAATTGGATTGTTGTTATTATACGCTTATGCTGGAACTTTTAGTTTTATTGAACTTGCTGAAAATGCTTCTTGGGCTAAAGAAATGGCTGCTGTGGGTCTTTTGATTCCTTCGGCTTTATTTATTTTTGGTGGAGCTATTGGAAAATCAGCTCAGTTCCCATTACATGTGTGGCTTCCTGACGCTATGGCCGGACCCACATCTGTATCTGCTCTTATACATGCTGCTACTATGGTTAAAGCTGGAGTTTTCCTTGTTGCGCGAGTCGGACCTATATTTTATGTTGCGGCTGAAGCGGTTGACATAATAGCTCCTTTCTTCATGACTATAGCTTGGATTGGTGTCTTTACAGCTTTCTTAGCTGCTACTCAAGCAATGGTTGCAAAAGAGATCAAAAAAGTTCTTGCTTATTCAACTGTTTCTCAAATTGGTTATATGATGCTAGCTTTAGGTTCAGCTGGCTTAACTTCTGATTTCGCTTTCGGTTTTTCAGCTGGATTCTTCCATTTAATTAGTCATGCTTTATTTAAAGCATCTTTGTTTATGGCTGCTGGTGCTTTGATTCATTCTACTGGGACCAGATTCTTAAATGAAATGGGTGGGTTACGGAAAAACATGAAATTCACTTACATTGCAGTTTTACTTGCTGCAGCTTCATTATCTGGAATTCCTCCATTAAGTGGATTCTGGAGTAAAGATGCTATTCTAGCTTCAGTCCTAAGTATGGATTCTTATTCTTCTTGGTATCTTCTTTATGCTTTGGCTTTAATAACCGCTATAATTACAGTTTTCTATACTTTTAGAATGGTTGGAATGGTATTCTTTAGTAAAACGAATCTAGGTAAAAATAATAATGTTCATGAAGCACCAAAAATAATGTGGATTCCTTATATGATTTTAGCTTTTGCTACTTTCTTGCTAGGATTAATTGGGCCTGCTTTTGAGCATTTTCTACACGATACTCTAGGTGCTTCTCTTAAATCTCAATTTGGGTTGATTTCTCATTCTCATCATTCTGGGTTAAATAATGTAGCTGTTGCTTCTTCTCTTTTCGCAGTAATTGTAGGTGGTTTCTTCGCGTACCAATTTTATATCTCTTCTAAATGGAGTGCAGATAAGGTAATTAATTCTAATCCTATTCTTAGTAATTTACATACGTTCTTTACAAATAGATGGTACATTAATGCTATTTATTACAAAATATTTGTTTTACCTACTGTTAAATTATCTGGAATAATATTTAATAGAGTTGAACTTGGAATGTTTGATAAAATTAATGATTCTTCGGCTAATGCAAGTCAATCGTTTTCTACTTTAAGCGATAAATTTGATAGATATGTTGTAGATAAGGCTGTAAATGGATTTGCTTATGTCAGTGTCAAATTGTCTAAAATATCCCGCACTCTTCAAACTGGTCTTACTCAAGAATATATAGCAATGTTTATTGCAGGAATAATTATTGTTGTAATCACTATGTTCTTCAGGATCGTACTCTAAGGTTGGTGAAATGTTGTTTCCAATAATTTCTTATATGATTCTTTTACCTTTCTTAGCTGCGCCATTAATTTATTTAATCGGTAAAAGAAATCCATCATTTGCTAGATTTGGAACTTTAGCTGTATCTCTTGTAATTTTAGCGTTTTCTCTTTATATTTATGGAACTCTCCTTGAAAATGGAGACAGCGGAAAATTCTTTGGAAGCTTTACTGAAGGACCATATTCATGGATACCTGCTTTCCCTGGAGTAGATTATCATGTTGGTGTTGATGGACTTAGTGCTCCTCTTCTTTTATTGTCAAGTTTTCTTACGGTTCTTGTTATTCTCGGATCGTGGGATCTAATTAAAGAAAAACAATCGACATATTATATGCTTATTCTTATTTTTGAAGGAGCTATTATTGGAGTCTTTACCTCAATTAATTTAATTCTCTTTTATGTATTCTGGGAAATTGTTTTAATTCCTATGTTCTTCTTTATAGGTATCTGGGGTGGTCCTAGAAGAAAATATGCTGCTATGAAATTTATTCTTTTCACATATTTAGGAAGTTTAGTTATGCTTCTTGGTTTCTTATTGATATACTTCGCTTCTTCTCCTAATACTTTTAATCTTTTAGATTTAGTGGGTAATGTTCCATATGATGTTCAAATATGGGCCTCATTAGCAATGTTAATTGGATTTGGTGTTAAATTACCCTTAGTCCCATTTCACACTTGGTTACCTGATGCTCATGTTGAAGCTCCTGCTCCAATAAGCGTTTTCTTAGCTGGATTACTTCTTAAAATGGGTGGTTATGGCTTCTTACGACTAAATATTGGAATATTAGGCGAAGCTTCTAAAAGTTTAGCTTTCCTTTTTATCGGATTAGGTGTTATAACTATGTTTTATGGAGCTATTGTAGCTTTAAAACAAACTGATCTTAAACGAATGATCGCTTTAACTAGTATTAACCATATGGGATTTGTTGTAGTTGGTGCATTTACAGCAAACTTACTTGGAGTATCTGGTGCTATTTTTCAAATGTTTAATCATGGAATAGCTATTGGATTACTTTTCATGTTAACTGGTTATATTTATGAACAAACTGGAAGTCGAGAAATACCGTTGCTTAAAGGAATGCAAAAAAATATACCTAGAACTGCTATTTTACTGACATTAGCTTCTTTAGCAGGAATGGGTGCTCCTATCTTCAGCTTATTCCTTAGTGAATTCATGGTGATCGCTGGAGCTATTTCTTTTAATTATGGTTTGGCTGTAGCTATGCTTATTCCTATTATCACTGTTTCCTATTTTCTTTGGATGATACGTAGAGTTGTAATGTCAAATCCAACTGATACTCAATCTTATCGTGAGATGAGTCTTCGTTCAGCTATAACATTGTCAATCTATCTTATACCTTTGTTATTACTTGTAATTTTCCCATATCTTTTGTTGGATGTCATTGATCCAATTTCTACAACTCTTATTAATGCGTTAGGTGGGTAAAAAAATGGAAATAGTTCTTATTACAGTTGCACTTCTTGGAATTACTGCACTTATTATGCCTGCTTTAGGGCTTAATGGTACATCTCCTTCAAAGAATAATATTTTTGGGTATATTACTACACTCGTATTATCCTTATCTATAGTTGCTATTGCGTATAATGCTTTTAATCTTGACTCTTCATCATCCACTGATCTTATTGGATTATTTAGAAATGACCTAATAGGATCTTTTGTTGCAATTACCGTCTTAACCGTTTCTTTAATGGTGTCAATATCCTCAATTGATTATGTTAAAGAACAAACAAATCTACATATTTATTATTCTTTAATTCTTTTTACGGCACTTGGAATGACTATTCTTTCCTTCGCAGTTGATCTTATAGCGATTATAGTTGCTTGGGAATTAATGAGTCTCCCGACATATGTTTTAGCTGGCTTCCAAAAGAAGGATCCTCATTCTAATGAAAGTGCAGTAAAATACTTTATACTTGGCGCATTTTCTTCTGGAATACTTCTTTATGCAATTTCTATTCTATATGGCTTATCAGGCTCTACTAATATCTATATGATAATTGGAGCGTTATCTCAATTAGATTCTCTTCTTAATCCTTTAATTTTATTATCTGCAGCTCTTTTCATAGCTGGATTTGGTCTTAAAATGTCTTTAGTTCCTTTCCATGCATGGGCTCCTGATACTTATGAAGGTGCACCTTTAACTATAGGAGCTCTTCTTTCGGCTGGAACAAAGAAAGCTGGATTTATTGTGGCTCTTCGACTATTTCTTATAGCTTTTCCATTAATTGCAATTTATCAATCGTGGACTATAGCATTTGCTGTTCTTGCTGTTCTGACTATGATCTTAGGTAATCTTGCAGCTTTAACTCAACAATCAACTTCAAGATTGTTAGCATATTCTAGTATAGGTCACGCCGGTTTTATTATAATTGGTTTTGCAGTTGCAACTCCTTTCGGAATTACAGGAACTCTATATCACATGTTTAATCATGCTATTATGCAAGCAGCTGCATTCTTAGCTATAGCTGCAATAGATAGAGGGATAAATCAAATTAATGTAGATAGTTATGCTGGTTTATGGAAAAGAATGCCTGTTACTGCTTTTTCTTTAACTGTTTCTCTTTTAGCCTTAGCTGGGATCCCTCCTCTTAATGGATTCTGGAGTAAACTAGTTTTAATTGGAGCCGCTTTAGAAGGAGGAGCACTTGGAGAATGGGGTATTATTCTTGCTATTACTGGTGTACTTACTAGTGTTGTTTCTCTTGCTTATTATGCTTTAGTGATTAAAAAAATGTATATGGATGATTCAGATAATCTTACTCCAGTATCTGAACCTAAACATATTTTATTTGTTTTAATTATAGCCACTATCTTCATTATAGCTAGTGGATTATATCCTGCTCCATTCTATGAATTCGCAGCTAATTCTGCTGCTAATTTTCCAAATATATTTAGTTAAAAACCTATTTCTTTGATTTTTTTGCTGCGCTTTCTATCACTAAATCTGTAAGATTAACTAGATACTGTTTTGATTCTGAATCGTCTATATTATCTAATGATCTTTTTGCTTGGTTTGCATAAAATTCACATTGCTCTGTTAAATATTTCAATAAATCCTTTTCTTTTCCAATATTAAGGCCTTTTTCAGTGTTTTCATTTATATCCCAATCTAATGCGTCATCTTGAATCTGATAAGCTAAACCAAGAGATAAACCATATTGGGCTAATTCTTCTTGATGATCTCCTTTTCCAATTATTGCCCCTAAGCGTGAAGAACTCTCAAAGAGTGAAGCTGTTTTTAATCGGATTAATCTGATGTATTCTTCCCAGCTCATATTATTAATTAGATTATTGTTTAATTCATGGAATTCTCCTTCACACATTTGTAGCGCTGCCGATGAAATCATTTTTGCTACCTTTGGATTATCTTCTCTTGATACAATATCTAATATTATTCCAAAAACAAAATCAGCAGTTAATAATGATACATTATATCCATATTTTATGTAAAATGACGGTTTATTCCTTCTTGAATTATCTTCATCAATAATATCATCATGAATAATTGATTCAGTATGTAGAAGCTCGATTGCTACTGCAGCATTAATCCCATCTTCCCATGAACCTCCTGTAGCTTCGATGCAATGTAATAACATTAAAGGCCTTATTCTTTTTCCTCCACTAACTGCATATTGTAACGGCTCTTTTAGTTTTGACGACTGATATCTTTTTAGTTCTGCTTCTAATGCGTTTTCAATTTCAGCTAGATACTCTTTCGATTTATTTCCTATAATTCCCGCATACATTTTTTCGTTTAACCCACTTCTTTTTAGCTTTGTATTTGTCATTCATTATATATTGGTAGTGTTTTTAATTCTCCTCTAAGTCTTAATGCTATTGGGAAAACAAATGCCATTTTTAATATATCTATGGGTATAAACGGTAATACTCCTACTGTAAAAGCGTCTTTGAAACTTATTCCTAGCGAAAATTTTAACCAAGTAAATCCAATTAAATAAATTACACTTATCGCAACTAACATTCCAAGTGATAAAAACACGATTTCCATTTGTTTATCTTTTTTCCTTTTTCCAGATATTATTCCTCCAACAAAAACTGCTACTGCAAATCCGAATAAGTATCCTCCAGTTGGCCCTAAAAGAATCGCTATTCCTCCATTATATCCAGCAAAAACCGGGATTCCGATTGCTCCTAATAAAATATAAATTAATACACTTATTGTTCCATATTTAGGTCCAGCTAGACTTAATATTAATAGGATGAAAAATACTTGTAATGTTATAGGCACAGGTCCTATTGGAATTGTTATTCCTGCTGTAACTGATATTAGTGCAGCTAGTACTGAAGATAAAGCTATATTTCTGCGATTTATTGAAGTCTTTTCCATTCCTTTGATCATTTATTAACTATCTTTCCCTATCCTATTATTGTCTTTCGTAACATTTTGAACAAGTCTTAATTATTGTATCCCTTAAAAAATATGTCGTCTTTTAGTAGTTGATTAATATTGTCTGAATATTCTCGTCTTTTTAGTGAAGTATTGATGAAAAAAAAAGATTTATCTGAAGAGAAACTCCAATTATTAATTCAAGAAAAAAAAGATAAAGTTGGTTCAGGATATCTTACAGATCAAGGGGCGATATTCTTGATCGCTTCTGATTTAGGGTTAAAACTCACAGCTGATTCAATATCCGATCTAACTCTAAATGATCTTCATATTGGAGCTAATGAAATTACAGTTCTTGGCCGAATATTTGCTGTTTATCCTTCTAAGCAATTTATTAGACGTGATTCTACAACTGGTTCTTATCGCCAAATTATTCTAATGGATTCTAAAACTTATGCAAAAGTCTCTTTATGGGATGAACACGTAATGACTTCTGAAGATCTTAATATTCGTCCTGGAATGTTAATACGTGTTTCTAAAGGGTATGTTAAACCTGGATTAGATGGTAAGCCAGTGTTGAATGTTGGTTCTCGTAGTTCACTAGAAATTGCTCAAATTAGTGATGATGTTTCTAAATTCTCTTCTATTGACGCTGTTACCCTAAATGTAAATGATATTCCTTTTGATACTTCTTATTTATCTATTAAAGGAAATATTTCTTCATTAGCTAGATCCTCTGAGTTTACACGTAAAGATGGCTCAAAAGGAAGATTAACTCAATTTACTTTAAGCAATATTGATGATGCTGATGATACTGATGATGTTCGAGTTGTGATTTGGGGTGATAATTTTCAGCAATATCTTGATTTAAAATTAAATTGTTTAATTAGACTTGTTAATGTTAAAAGTAAAAATAGTTCTAATGAAGCGATTGAATTACATGGTAATGAAGGCTCTTCTATTGAAGTAATGCCCCCTGATTCTTCTCCTAGTTTAATACGTATTCTTTCTTTCGGTCAAAAGCAAGAAAATACTGATCGAATTTCTCTTTATGCATTATCTTGTAATGAAAATGGTACTTTCTATAATGTTTCTTTAGCTGGAAATATTTGCAATAAAGTAATTGATTCTCCTCAATTTTCATTATTTCAATGTAATAATGTTACGTTAAGTAATTCAACTATAATTTGCAATGATGAAAATTCATTACAATTCAATGAAAATGAAATTAAAAATTTCCCTAATAGAGATCGATTCGCTAAAAAAATAAAGAGTCTTAATGAAAATGACGATCTTGCTTTTGTTGAATGTATTTCACTTTCTAATTCGTTAATTGACGGAATTACTGATAAAAAAGGCTCTATCATAAATAGAGGAGAACTTGATGTTGGTGACGATACTGGTCATATCAAAATTATTGCTTGGAAAGGATTCACCTCTATTCTTGAAGGAATTAATTCAGGTCAAAGATTATTTCTTAATGCTTTTTCGGTTAAAAAGACCGGAGACAATTCAATCCATCTTGAACCACGTGATTATTCTTCTATAGATAAATATGAATGATTCTAACATTTGTTATATTGAATACAAATTCATTATCTGAAATTAGATCTGAAACAAATAAAATATTTGAACTTTCTAAGAGTCTTAAAAGGAAAAGAATTAAGGAATATTCAAAACTTTCTCAAAATGATTTTGATTTTTCTTCTGTTCTGAGGAAGGAATCTGATGATCATTATTTATCCTTTTTATTGCTTTATTTTCTTGTTCAAGGGCAAGAAGAGACTTATAGTACTCGATTAAAACAACTTGAAGATAGACTTGATGCTTAATTGTTTTTATTCCATATTATAATGCTATTTAGTTATCTTATAAATAATAAATTAGAAAAACTGGTTACAGAGACATTTATATCCGAGTTATCTCATATGTTGTAGTTGCGCATAGTCTGGCGGCGTTTGGACTGATGTTTAATGAGTATTTACTCCTGACAATGATGTACAGACCTCCATATGTGCTTACAAACATGAAGATTCGATAGTGATGTTGAATCTGATCATAGATCGTTTGCTTTCGAATAAATCCAATCGTACTCCGATAACTCCGGTTGATCCTGCCGGACCCGACTGCTATCGGATTAGGACTAAGCCATGCGAGTTGAACGCTCTTTGACTATGTTAAGAGCGTGGCAAACTGCTCAGTAACACGTTGCCAACCTACCCTAAAGATATGAATAACCCCGGGAAACTGGGATTAATGCGTTATAGGTCAGGAATCCTGGAATGGGTCTTGACTAAAAGAATTGAAGAGCATGTTCATCGGTTCGCTCTAGGATGGGGCCGCGTCCGATCAGGTTGTTGGTGGGGTAAAGGCCCACCAAGCCTATAACCGGTACGGGCTTTGAGAGAAGTAGCCCGGAGATGGACCCTGAGACACAGGTCCAGGCCCTACGGGGCGCAGCATGCGCGAAAACTTCGCAATGCGCGCAAGCGTGACGAGTCTAATCCGAGTGTTACCTGCTGAAGGTAACTTTTGTTAAGTTTAATTCGCTTAAAGAAAAAAGGGAGGGCAAGCCTGGTGTCAGCCGCCGCGGTAATACCAGCTCCCTGAGTGGTCGGGGTGTTAATTGGGCATAAAGCATCCGTAGCTTGTTTTATGAGTCTTTCGTTAAATCTGACGGCTTAACCGTAAGGCTGCGTGAGATACCGTATAACTAGGAGGCGGGAGAGGCTGATGGTACTCCAAGGGTAGGGGTAAAATCCACTGATCCATGGAAGACCACCAATGGCGAAGGCGGTCAGCCAGAC
>CAZIZY010000015.1:0-3018 GCA_964544235.1 uncultured Nitrosopumilales archaeon | reverse complement strand
TCTTGAAGTTTGATCCATGGTCATTTGTTTTGGAGCATCAGTTTCTGCTACAAGCATATCATTTTTTATTATACATAATCCTTTTTCGCTTCTTAATGTGGATACATCATCTCCTATTATTACATTCTTTTTTGGGTTATTAGTTATTGATTTCTCAATAAGATCAATAATTTCCAATTCATCCATTCTATTAGATCTTCTCTTCTTCAATTATTTTTTTTACCTTTTGATAATATTCTGATGTTATTTTTTTCGCTTTTGTTTTTGTATCTGATTCTGAGGAAATGCGTAATATATTCTCAGTTTGTGATGATCTTATTAGGACCCATGATGATTTGGTTAAACTTATTTTTAGACCATCTATATCTTCTCCATCTTTTATTTCTTCTTTTAATATTTCCATTAATTTTGATGACTTATTTCTACAAATAGGGATTCTTTTCATTTCCCTATAATATTTTGGAAATGATGATAACACACTTGTTATTGGCTCGCTATTTGATATTATTTGTGTAATTAATGCTGAAGCTAGTATTCCATCTCTACATTTAACAAAATCTGATGCTATGAATCCTCCACTGCTTCCTTCTCCTCCAAATTTAATTCTTGATTTAATCATTTCTTGGATCACGTTAGATTCTCCTACTGGTGTACGTTTTATTTTAATTCCTGTTTCTAACGCAAAGTCTTCGATAACATTTGATGTATCTACACTTATTGCTATTTTGTTAATTGTTTGAGTTCTTTTACATGCAAGTAAGCTTAATAATAAAGTGGAATCTCCTGTTAGTTTGTTTCCTTTTTCATCAATAGTTACTAATCGATCTCCATCACAATCAAATCCTAACCCTAAATCATGTTGTTCTTCTTTAACTAATTGACACAGTTGATTAAGTGGGTCTGATGTAGGGTCTATCTCTCTGTTGAATACTCCCATTTTGTCATTGATCATTTTCACTTCACATCCTATTCTTTCTAATACCTCTCTGATCATTATTGATGCTGATCCTCCTCCACAATCTACTGCTATTCTTAATTTTGTTTTTATTCCTTGGTCAATGTAATTCATTAAATTCTTTTGGTAACCTGTTTCAGTTACTGTTATTTTCCTTCCAATTCTAAGGAATGATTCTTTGTTAGCTGGTTCTTTTTGTTTTTCTTTTAAATATTCATAACCTTCTTTTGATAATGATTCTCCTTTAGAAGCTATAAATTTTAGTCCATTCCATTCTGAAGGATTATGTGATGATGTTATCATTATTCCTCCATCAAGATTCATATTTGATACATATCGGTAAATCGAAGGGGTAGTGGTTACTCCTAATGAATGTACTTCTATGTTGTCAGCTAGTAATGACGCCTCAATCATCTTTGTAATCATTGGTCCAGTTCTTCTTGTGTCTCTTCCAACAGCTATCTTTTTTCTATTATTCATGTCTTTAAAATTAATTACATGTTCTTGAATTTGGTTTAGAGCCAAATCTCTCCCTATTACTCCTCTTATTCCTGAAATCGATATTATTGCCAACTTCTATTTTTACCTTAATTTTTAATTAGATTTGAAATATATTATCTTATTAGCATGTTGTATGCAAGTTATTTATATGCGGGGGTTGCCAAGCCAGAAGATGTATAATTCTGACTAAGTCAAAGGCGCTAGCTTGAGGGGCTAGTCCCTTAGGGGTTCGTGGGTTCAAATCCCACCTCCCGCACTATTTTATTAAATAAATATTAAATGGGCCTCTCATTCTTTTTCTCGATCTTTCAATTAGTCTGATTATTCTTTTATTACTGTTCGTTATAGGTGGATGTTGAATAACTTGAGAACTGAAGATTCGGGGCTGCAAAAAGAAAATCACTTGACTAATGTATCTTTACTCGATAATGTTCAATTCATATATGAACTTGTTTTGGCTCAATTAGAACTCTCATCCTTTAATTTAACTTTCGAATTGAAAGATACTCTAAAAGATTTCATTATTGAAAACAATTCTGATTTGACGATTCCTTTAAAACGTTTAGCTTATTTTAAGCAAATAGATAGCTCTTATACTGATTATTATCATCTTTTAAATTACAATCAAACTAAATCTGTTAACCAATATCTTACTCATTGGTTCTACCCTTATAAAGGAAAATTTCATCCACAAATGGTTAGATCTATATTTAACATCATGAAAATCAATTCTAATGAAACCGTTCTTGATCCTTTTATAGGCAGCGGTACTACCGCATTAGAATCTCAATTATTAGGTATTAATTCTATTGGATTTGATCTTTCGCCTTTATGTATTCTTCAATCTAATGTTAAGATAAATTCTATTGGATCATTGTCTCAAATTAAATCCCTTCGTGAACAAGCTATTGATTCTTTTAATTTATCGATGTCTTCAAATAATATTATGGAAGGATTAACTTCTTCATATTCGTCTTTTCTAGAATCAATTGATGATGTAAATACGATGAATTTCTTTAAATTAGCCCAATTACTCGCCATTAGTGAAAAAGTTCGTCGCAATCGAAAATTCTTACCTTCTTTTGTTAAAAATCTTGATAAAATGATATCTTCTTTAAATGATTATGTTCATGCTATTGATGCTCTTGATCTTAATTTAGGTAAACCTGATGTTAGAAAAGCTGATGCGCGAAAATTACCGTTAGTTGATAGCAGCATTGATGGAATTGTTACTTCTCCTCCTTATTCTATTGCTTTAGATTATGTTTCTAATGATTCTCATTCTTTGAAGGCGCTTGGTCATGATTTAGATGATCTTCGTAATCTATTAATTGGTGTTCGTGGAAAGGGTGCTCAAAAAATTTCAGCCTATAATGAAGACATGATTAAATGTTTTAGTGAAATGTATCGTGTTTTACGTCAGGGAAAATATTGTGCTATTGTTATTGGTGATGCAACATATCAAAACTCTAAAATAAACACTATTGATTTTACGATAAATGAATGTGAAAAACTAGGATTCACTCTTGTTCAAAATCTTAATAAAACTATTTTTGGCCTTT
>CAZIZY010000014.1:0-13794 GCA_964544235.1 uncultured Nitrosopumilales archaeon | reverse complement strand
CTTCCACTGTTAAATATGATGAACTGGATTCTGCTAAGAAACGGCTTAAGACTTTACTCTTAGAGAAAGATTTACTGAGTTCATCTCTTACTCAGGTTTATCAAGCTGAAGCTGAAGGTAGAATTAATAAAAATGATCGTGATAATCTTTCTTCTAAATATAATGATCAACTAAAGTTATTGGAAGGAAAACTCGGTGATGTTGAAGTATTAATTGAGGTCGGTGAATTAGAACGTGTTAGAACTGAAATGATTGATTTATTAGAACGAAAAATTGAAAACGTTGATTCAAGGTTATCTCAAGCTCGAATTAAATTCAGTTCTCTTAATTCTAATGATTTTCTTATTGAGGATTCTCTTATTGAGGATTCTCCTGTTGGAACTTCTGACGTTATTTCTAAACCTGAGTCTTCTAAGGAAATTTCTACTAAAATAGAACCTAAACCTAAAAAAACTGAAAAAAATAAAACTAAAGATGATGATACTGATGTTGAAGTTAAGAAAATTAAGAATGAAGTGATTGAAGCCTTAACTAAACTTGAACAAATGGATATGGATAGCTGAATATTTCTAATTGGCTGATTTAGATAACTTATCTTTGGCTGCACTTGAAGAAATTGATGGTGTTAATTTCTTAGGTCTTGGAAGCGGATTAACTGTTTCTGCTTTTGTTAAATCTCTAGGAACATATGTTAGTTCAAAAGGAATCAAATTATCAGTTATTCCTTCTTCTGTCCAAATTCAATTGATCGCTGAATCTGTAGGGTTACACATTGTTGATTATTCTTATTTACCTAAATTAGATATTGTTGTTGATGGTGCAGATCAAATTGATAGTGATCTTAACCTCTTAAAGGGTGGTGGCGGTGCTCTTTTTAGAGAAAGGCTGTTAATTACTTCTGCGTCTTCTATTATCATTTTAGCTAATGAAAATAAGTTTTCGACCACTTTAGATTTACCTGTAGCTATTGAAGTATCTTCTTTTGCAAGATCACTCGTTAAACAAAAACTTGAATTGTTAGGTGGCATTCCTGAACTAAGATCTAATGAAAAGGGTTATCCGTATGTTACTGATAATGGCAATTTAATATTTGATACTTCTTTTGGGAAAATAATTGAGCCACGTCAACTTTATTCTACTCTTAAACTCATTCCTGGGGTGATTGACGCTGGAATATTTACTCTCGATTCTCTTTTAGTACTAAAACAGATGAATAATGGCGAAATTAAACATTTAACTAAATAAAGAAATTTAATTAGTGTTCCGTATTATTTTATTATGATTTATTCTGAATTATCTCTGTTTGCAGCTATTAACGCTTCATCTAATATTTTTTTAGCGTCTTCATTGTTATCTCCATGATTAATATCTAAGCCTTTTATATTTCCAATTTCTTCTAACACTTTCCCAACTTCATTATTAATTTCCAGTATTTCATTTTTGGAAATTGCTGAAGAGATTTTAGTATCTACCATTTTCAAAGTTTTTACTGCTGGAGACATAGTTGTAGCTACATCCTTCAAATCTTTGACGGTAGTTAATCTTAACGCAATTTGTTTTAACGCTAAATTAGTTTGGATTACTGCACTTGCAGTTTTTCTTACTTGTTTAAGCTCTTCTGAGAAAACTTCACTTTTATGAGTATCATGTTCTTTTACCGCATTAGTTATCTTTTCAAATATTTCACCCTCTTTCTTTTTTACTCTATCAATTGTTTTGTCTATTTCTGATATTTTGGATTCAAGTCTTTTAACAGCTTCTTCCATTTTTATTTCTTCAGTATTATTTGGTTTCACTATCCTTTTTATTTTAGAAATTAATAATTTATTTTCATTTTCTATTTTCTCCAATTTTCTCACATTACCTTCTCTAAAATTATCATAATGCTATTTGCATTTTCCATTAATGTGTTTATCCATATGTACAAAACAATATATTTCACTACATTTAGGACATTTATAATAAAATTCTGTATTTAGCTCTTTTCCACACCATCTGCAAATAGTGACTGATTCCTGATCATCATATAAACTCATTTTCTCAAACTCAAACCTTTTTGATATTCTCTATATCTGATTTAATTTAATGTAATTAAAGCGGTAAAAGAGTAAGCTCAATATATTTTGTCAAAAAGCTAAATAATAACTTAATTAATTTGAACTTAAACACGTTATTTTATCTTTTTATTGGTTATTCTGATAATGACCATCTCAGGTCGAACTAATTATTTTGCTCTTTCCTTTTAATTCATTGTAATCTATGTTGTTACGCTTTCTATTTTTCCTTCTTTAACCGCATCTTTAATTTCCATCGATATTCTTCTTCCCATGCTTACTGGTTTATCATATGTTAAATCTGTATATGGTGAACCATTTACGAATAGATTTGTTCCAGCTACTATTCTTGCCGAGAATTCAAATGGAATAAATTTAGCGTCTTGGTCATAAATTCCTTCGATACAAAATGGACCAATCATTCCTGGAGGAACTATCTTTTCCGCGGCTTTTACAAATCTTTCACCCATCTTATATACTTCTTCCAACAGCGATTCTCTTAGAACTAATGGCTGATTCCCTACTACTATATAGCTTGGGTCAAAATTATTTTCTGATTGTATTTCAGAAGGTAGTCTTCCAAATCCGTCAATTGATGTTTCGTACCTTCTATCTATTCCAAGTAATTCAACTTCATTAGTTAGTATGGAATAAAAATAATGGAAATAAACTGGTACTCCTATAATATAATCCTGAATATACAGATCTTCTTTTGGAATATCTTTCTTCCCTAATTTCTCTAATCCCTTATTAAATGAATCAAAATCATTTGCAAGAAAATACCCTTTTCCTCCTGCAGCTCCTGGAAGTTTAACTATGGAAAGCTTGTTAATATCCTTAGGATCTGAAATACTATTAGGTGGATTAAGTTCTGCTTTTATCATTAATTCTTCTTTTAATTCTCTTTCAGCTTCCCATCGTAAAATATTCCTATTACCAAATATTGGCACTTTTAATTCATTTTCAGTAGCTTTTATTCCTACTTCTGAAATCAATGTTCCATGAGGTATCAGGATCGAATCAAATTCATTAAGCTTATCTAAATTCTCTTTTTTTACAATTTCCGAAAATTTGTTAACTACTATTATTTGATCAATCATCTTGAATCGATTATATAATGGCAGTCTATTTTTCTCACAAATTAATACCGTTTGGAATCCTTCGTCTTTTGCTCCTTTTAATACTTGAAGTGCACAGTGCGATCCTAATGTTGCTATACTTTTCAATTAAGTGATCACTTTATCTATTTTCCCTTCTTTTGCTGCTTTTTTTATTTCCATTGCTATCCTTTGGCCCGTCCCAATATTCTTTCCAAACTGGTATTTTGAATATGGTGATGTTGTTGTTAATATTGGGCTTCCAGGAACTCTTGGTGATACATCATAAACTATTATTTCTAGATCTGATGTAACTATACTTTGTAATGCAAATGGACCTATTATCCCTGGGGGATATTCTTTTTTAGTCGCTTTTACGAATCTTTCTCCAATTTCAAAGACTTTTTCTAACATTGATTCTCTTATAGTGGCGGGCATATGGCCAACTTCAACATTCTGTATTTGGATATTCATACTAAGCTGCTGTTCAGCAGGCAATGACACAAAATCATGTAAATTTGCTTGTAATCTTCTATCTATCCCTAAGAATTCAACCGAATCTTCAAGAGGTGAATAAAAATAATTAAAATTAAAATAAGTTCCTATGATTAATTCTTCAATTACACTCTCATTTATCTTGTTCTTTTTGATTATACCTGATTTTACCCGTTCCGCTATTTTATTCTGATAGTCAGAATAATCTGTAGCCGTAAAAAATGCTCTTTCACGTGGGTTATTTGAATTCTGGATCTTAACTATAACGGGCGTCTTTATTTTCTTCGCATCATTAATTATTTGTGGTCTACGAACGCTCGCTTTATCTAGTAAATAATATTGATTTCGTTCAATGTCTCTTTCTTCTGTTTTAAGTAACCATCTGTTTCCAAATATTGGCACTTTAAACATGTTTTCTATTGAATTATATTTTATATAAGACGTAAATGCTCTGTGTGGAATAAAAATAGTATTTAGTTCTTTTAATCTATCTTGTATTTCTTGATTTAGTATGTCTGAAAACTTTTCTAAAATGATAATTTCATCTGAAAGCCTTTTTAGTTTTACATAAGGTTTTTCTCTACCTGCTTGGCAAATTACTATTGTTTTCATTCCTTCATCTTTTGCTCCATCTAAAATGTCTAATGCTGAATGGCTTCCTAATACTCCTATAGTGATTGATTCCGCATCATATTCTTTTATTATTTCTTTTATCTCTATCACCATTGTTATTCCTTCAATTTCTTAATCAGGTCTAATCCATTTTGATAATCCTTTGGTGATGAAATTATTATGCCATCACTTATTTCTTTTAAACTTTTCATAAATTCCATTTCTTTCACAGGCTCATTCAGTTTAATTCCTAACATTGATGCAGAATTCTCATTTTTCGGTGAATTAGACATTGTGCAAGCTATGACTTCCATCCTCTTAGGAATCATTTCACGAATATTCATGAATGAGTTGACATTATCTACAAGTTGGGTTATAAAACCATCGGGTTCTGCTGCTATTTTCTTTTTTACATTTTGCGGATTAATTGTTGGATCAATTGATAAATAAAATTTAACCGGATTATTATCTTGTTTCATATTCTTCTTAATTTTTGTTAATATTGATGATGGCGCCTCATTATTAATTATGTTTCCATCCTTTGGTTTATCTCCTTTAATTAATAGAATTCCATCAATTCCATTAATTGAAGCTTCACTAACGAATCTAAGGATTGAACTAAATCCATGATCTACTGTTCTCAAACTACAAAATACTTTAGTTTTAGGATGTTTTTTCTTTATATTTTCTCCAATCTTTATACTGAACATTCTTAATTTGCCGAGAACCGAGTCTGTGATAAATACACTATCCGTTACTTTAATTACTTCTAAAATCTTATTTTCAAATTCAATACTCTTCTTTTTCAGATTACCAATATTGACTTCATTATCTTTTAAAATAAATGGCGGATTCATTTCCATTATTATTAATTCGTCCAACATTGTTATTATTTTATTCTTTTAATAGCCCTATTTAACCAATATTCATAATTATCTTCATAGTCAACTTTAATTCTAAGGAAATTTACCAAATATTTAGCTTTGGATAAAAATGATATAATTGTTGTTGGTGGTGGTGCAATTGGCGCTTTCTCATGTTATTCTTTACTTAAGAATAATTTTAATGTAACTTGGATTACTGGTATAGATCCTAAAGAATCAGCTGCTTGGGGAAGTGCTGGAATAATCGCAATAGGTGTTGGTGTTCCCCTTCCATCTTATGAAAGTCTAGGCGCTGCAGCTAAATGGGTATTGGAAAAAGATCCTCCTATAAAACTTAGCCCTCGTTTCTTATTAGTCGTTTAGGCTGGTTCTTATCTTACGTTAAACGAAGTGAAGTTCCATTACAGACTAATTCTACTGCCTTACTTAAGAAAATGGCTATTGAAACTCGTGATCAACTTGATGATCTGATTAACTCTAAATTACTTAATCTTGATTCTTCTACTCGAGGAATTCTAATGACCTATTCTACTGAAAAGGATTTGAATCGTCACGTTAACGATTTATCTGCAATTAAGAATAATTCATTATCTTATAAAATTCTAAATAATTCCACTATCAAAGACGTAGAACCAACTCTATCTGATAATATTGTAGGTGGAATTCTTTTTGAGGATGATAATTGGATTAATTCTTCTGATTTTATTGAACAAATGAGAGGAATAATAGCTGGTTTAGGTGGAACTGTTATAGATGCTAAATTATCTAACGCCACTATTAATAATGGGCATGTTGATTCAGTTCAAACTGCATCTGAAAAATTTAAAGCTGATAATTATGTTTTTTCAATGGGCTCATATTCTAGAGAGTTCTTTTCTAAATTAGGTATAAAACTCCCAATTGCTCCTGGATGGGGTCACCGAGTAACTCTTGAACCTACTAAAATTAAATTACAATTACCTTTGATGTTAGGTGATTATCGAGTTAGTGCTTCTCAACTCTCAAATGGCAGCATAAGATTGAGTGGATTCTTTGAATTATCATCTCCTGATTATGTACCTGCCGATTCTAAATATACTTGGCTTCAAGATAAAGCATCATTATCTCTTCCATTCTTAAAAGATCTGAAAATTAAAGACACATGGTCTGGAATGAGACCTTGTACTCCTGACGGACTCCCTATAATTGGTAAACTTTCTGGAATTGATAATTTAATATTAGCCGTAGGTCATTGTAGAGAAGGACTAACTCTCTCTGCTTCTACGGGAACTATGATTACCTCTATCTTAAAATCTGGAATGAATGAAATTGATCCTCTTCTTCGACCAGAGCGTTTCGGTCTTTAATATCTACTAATTTCACTATACTAATCGATCCATTCGATTATTATGTTTCCATATTTGTCTAATTTAGCTGAAAATTGTTCTGTGACTACTATTGTAGAAGTATTCTCCTCAATTATTATTGGCCCTTTTATTAGAGTTCTTTGTGGTAGCTTTTCTCTTTTATATATTGGAATCCTTCTAAATTCATTATATTTACTTAAATAAACTTCTCTTTCTCCTAAATATGCTTGTTTTAAAGTCTTATTTTTTTCTGTAGTTATTTGTAAAGAAGGTTTTTCTACCTTAAATTCTCCTATTGAATGTAAATTTACAATTTCGACCGGATTATCTGGCAGTTTGAAGTCATATTCTTTGTTATGCTTTTCAATAAACTGACTTTCAATATTCTTAACCTGCTTTTCATTAAAGTCTTTATTATTTACCGGAATCTTAATCGTGTGTTCTTGTCCATAATATCTTATATCTGCATATCTTGAAATCTTAACTTTCTCTTTTTCTATATTTTCCGCTTTAAATGTTTCAAATATGTTGTCTTCTAACTCTAAGTAAGTTTTATTTAAAATTACACTATTTTGCTTTAAATCTGAAATCTTGATTATATTGGTATGAACGATCTCGTGTCTGATATCTGCTGTAAGCATTCCCCACGAATTAAATACTCCTGCGGGAATAGCTGGAATTATGACTTTTGATATTTGAAGTTCGTCTGCAATAAATGGGGCAAACATTGGGCCTGATCCTCCGTGTGCTATTAATGTTGATTCTCTAGGGTCATATCCTTCTTGAATTGAAATTGATTTAATCACATGAGCTGCTTGATCATTAGCTATCCTGATAGCTGCATCTGCCACTTCTTCTATAGAAACATTAAATCTTTGTGCTATATCCTTCAATGATTCTTTTGATAATTCTTTTTTAATCTTAAGATCTCCTCCTAATAGATGATCTGGATTCAAATATCCTGCAATAACATAAGCATCCGTTAATGTTGGTTCTTTTCCTCCTTTATCATAGCATGCTGGTCCTGGTTCTGATCCAGCTGATTTCGGCCCAACTTTTAATCTTCCAATATTATCTATCCATATTATACTTGTTCCTCCGTTTCCTATTTCTATCGTTTCTACCACTGGAACTCTTACCGGATATCCCGGATTAGTTCTATTTCTGTTCACATAATATTCTGTAGTTATTTTAGGCTGTAAATTCTTAATTAAAGAAGCTTTTGTTGTTGTACTTCCCCCATCAAGAACCATTGCGTCTTTGATTTTTATTGATTCTCCAATAATTATTCCTCCAACTACTCCTGCTACTGGTCCACCTTCAATTGCATAAATTGGATATTTTTTAGCGAAATTAGTTAATGACATTCCAGAATTAGCTAACATTACGTAAAAAGTTCCTTTGAACTGCTTATCATTCATTTCTTTCTCAAGTTCATTTAGGTATGAATTAAATCTGGGTTGAACATATGCGTTTAATATAGCTGTTGAAATTCGTTCATATTCTCTCCATTCACGTGTTAATTCATGGGATAATGTTATGAATGGCACTCTGTTTAATTTCTCAATCTCATCAATTACTATTTCTCCCGCCTTCTTTTCATTTTCAGGGTTAGAATAACTGTTTATGAATCCTATTACACAAGTTTCCATGTCTTTGTTAATTAATTGTCTTATTGCTTCTTTTATTTCGTATTCATTTATTGAGCTATCTATTTCTCCATTTGTTAAACTTCTTTCTTTTACTCCGACAATTAATTCTCTTGGAATTAGTTGATCTGGCTTTCTATATTTAAGATTGAATATATCTCTTCTATTCGCTCTACCTATTTCGATAGTATCAAAATTATTAGTAGTTATTAATCCTACTTTTGCTCCTTCTTTGGTAATTATTGTGTTTATTACAACCGTTTGACCATGAATGAAAACGTCTATATCTTTTAATTTTATTGCGCTTTCATCTAAAGCATTCATTACTCCTTTTGAATAATTATCTGGTGTAGATTCAACTTTTATCCATCTTTGTTCTTTTGTATTATTATTTATCGCTAATAGATCAGTAAATGCGCCACCAATATCTACGGCTACTCTCCATCCCATTTCTTATTCACTGCAACTTATCCTAAATTCCTTTTAATATCTTCTTTAATCATCTCTTCCGTTTTACCTTCGATATTTATTCCTAAACCTTTTGCAATTATTTCAATTTTCTTTTTCCCATTATTTGGCTCTTCTCTTTCTTTATCTGTCGCTTCTTTTTCTATCTCTACTCTTTCTTCGTTTATAATTACCTTATATATTTCTCGAGCTTGTTTTAATGTTATTAATTTATCTTTAACGTCTTGTAATACATTTTCTGGATTTCTTTTAATCGGATCTCCCCATCCTCCTCCTCCTCCTGTTTTAATACTCACAATATCGTTTCTTCTTAATTTAAAGTCCAATATCTTTCCTGATTTCATTATCGTTTCTCCGTCTCTGATTATTGACATTGAATTTACCGTGCCTGGGTGACCTTTATCAACTCCCCAAGGAGGTACTCTTGCCCTATTAATTGCTGTAGTAAACACAGCGTCATCTGATAATATTCTATATTCTTTAATAAATCCAAATCCTCCTCTATGCTTTCCATGTCCTGTTCCCTCTTCAATATTCAACATATGTCTTTCAACTAAAACTGGAAATTTCCTTTCTAATATTTCAACTGGGTTTGTATATGTTTCTCCATCAGCTAAACATACTAGTGCACTTTCTCCATCTTTGTTTGTTGAACCTCCCCATCCTCCGGGATTTGGCTCTACATGAACAAAATACTCTCCATTTCTAGGGTCAGTACCAGCTATTATTTCTGCGCATACTGATAGAAAATGTCCTGCTGACATTTTATCAGGAATTTGTTCTGCAAGCGCTTTCCACATTAAATCACTTGCATATGTCATCGTTTCCCAATAGCAGCATACCGGTCTTGGTCTTTGAGCATTAAATATGCTGTCTTCTGGATTAATTATTCTTAGTGGTTTTAATAATCCTTGGTTAAATGGAATCTGAGGGTTTATTATGGCTAAATAAACTACGTTCACTGAAGCTATTGTAGCTGGACCTGTAGTATTTACTGGAGTGGGTAGTGATTTAGGATTACCTGTGAAATCTACTACAATCTCTTTATTTGTTATGTTTATTTTAGCATTCACTTTCATAGGCATTGAATTAGTATCTGTTTCATCAAGAAAATCCTCTGCATAGAATTCGCCTTTTGGTAATTCCTTCAAACTTTCTACAGCTATTTTGGCTCCATCTTCTATCAAATCATCCATTGATTCTTTAACCAGCTTCACATTGTATTTCTTAATTAAACTCTTAATTCTTGATTCAGCAAGCCTCAGAGATGCTGCCAATGCTTCTAAATCTCCTAATGCATATTCAGGTATTCTTGAATTTCCTAAAATAATTTTAATTACATCGTTATTTCTTTTTCCGCCGCTATAATATTTTACAGGAGGAATGTAAAGTCCTTCTTGAAATATTTCAGTAGATCCTGGACCCCAACTACCTGGATTCATTCCACCTACATCATTAATATGTCCTTTCGCAGTTGCAATTGCAATGATTTCACCATCATGAAATATCGGTAATGCTAGACCAACGTCATTTAAGTGGGTTCCTGTAGTATAAGGATCATTAGACACTATTATGTCTCCTTCCTTTATTTCTTCACCTGATTCTATTACGTCTGTAATCATACTCTTCGACATAAATTTGTGTATCCCTGCCCATAGGGGAACCGCTAATGAATTCGCTACCGTGTCTCCATTCTTTTTTGATATTCCATTTGAAAAATCATATACTTCATATATTATTGGACTTTTGGAAGTCCTTACCGTAACCCAAAACATTTCATTGGCGATGCTTTCAAAAGCTCTTTTTATTATCTCCTTTGAAAATATGTCCTTCATTAGTTCTTGCTTATCTAATTAATTATTTTCTATATAATTTCTCTGTTTTGTTATTGTTGATTGTTAAGAACAATCTTTTTAAAATTAGTGAAGTATAATAAGGAATGTTTGGAGATTATATTTTAATTGAAATTATACATAAAACAACAACTTGAATTTATACTGCCTATAATGATATTTGCTACCTACGTTATGCCGTTAATTCGTAAACGGTTAATGTTCGGCAAAATAAACAGTAAAAAAACCCAAATTAAATCTTATCTTGATTCTCTTGCACGAACTGAAGAGTTCATTAGTTCTGATGATTTAGCTGGACTTGATGTTCCTGAAGTTATTTCCGGCTCAATTTTTCAAGAACTTGTTGAAGCTGGAATATTAGAATCAATTTCTTCTGGCGGTTCTAATCGTTATATCCTTAGTAAAAAAGAAAAAGTAGATTGGAACACTTATTCTACTGAACTTGAAATTGATTCTGATTCATTGAATTTAGCTAAAAAGATAAACGATTCTTTACTTGATTATTGTAATTCTAATTCACTTCCAATAAAAGCAGCATTCTTTTCTAATGCAATCCGTTTCTATATTTCTCCACGGATATTTGGGCAAATTCATCCTTATACGTTAGAATGGCGAGAAAATGGATTAGCATTATCTGTATTTATTCGAGAACATGATGAAAACATTAAAGATTGGCTATGGGATAAATCTGGAAATTATTGGTATCTTCCTATTACTTCAAGTAATATTGATTTTACTAATCTAAAATCTGTAATTAGTAAAGCTTATTCTAATGCTATGAATACTCCTATTCAGCCTAAAACTTCCTGATTCTGATTGAATTATTCTATATAATTTAATTCATTGTTGTATTCTATTGTTCAGAATCTTTTTCTATTTCTTCCGGGGGTTTAATATTGTTGAAAAACTTATACATTGTTCCTGCATTTGCTAAGAAGAAAATAAATGACGTGTAAAATGGAACCGCTGATGATAACGCGACCATTAAATATCCTCCTATTGTTGGCGCTATAGTTCCTGTTATCATCCATGTTGATTGAGTTATTGCTGCTGACGCACCTCTTTCGTCCTGTTCAACAATTCCCATTAAATATGATCTTCTTATTGGCATTGCTGCTAGTCCAATACTAAAACTTAGAAGCCATAATAATCCTGCCCAATGGAAACTTGGCATAAATGGCATTAATACCAAAAAGATAGCTGATAAAACTCTTACTAGAATTACACTTTTTACACTTCCTATCCTTTCTGCAATTCTAGGGGCTAAAATTCTTTGAGACAATGCAAGAGTTATTCTTCCTAAAGCAAATAAGCTTGAAACAAGTACAATGTCTGCTCCAAATTGACTAAAGAACCATAATGGTAAAAAGGGAATTACTACTCTTACTGCAAAACCATTTAGACCTTCACTTATAGACATTTTTAAAACAATATCCTTCGATTTTGTAGGCCAAAAACTCTTTTTTTCTTTTATTTGTTTTGCTCTACTGTCTTTAATTGGAATTAAACTAATTGAGGCTAATAGTAATAGCATTACTCCTAATGCAAATAATGGATCGTATGACTCTATTACGCTAAATCCTAGTCTATCCTGGAATAATCTGGGAAGAGCTCCTATTGCTGATCCCACAGCTCCGGCTAATGTTGTTGCAAACCAAAATCTACTAAAATTGAATGTTCTCTTTTCATTGGTGCTTCTATCGGCTAAATACGCTGTACCTACTGGGCCTCCTGCCGCACTTTCAGCACCTGCTGTTCCTCCTATCATTGCACCAATAGCTATTATTGTGATATCTCCTCCAGATACTAACAAGCTTAAAAATTGTGCTGTTCCAAAAAGAGGTTCTAATATCAAAAAAGGTTTTTTACCATATTTGTCTGCGAGCATTCCAAAAATAAATGACCTCGTTACTCCTGATAATTGTGTTATTCCAATTAATAATCCGATTGTTACCGGGTTTGCGCCTATTAAACTCAAATATATTGGGAATATAATTATTTGAAATCCCATTGAAATACTTCTAACACTTCCCGACGCGATGAAGTATTGTATATCTCTATCCTTTTCCATGATTCAATTCTTTATCATTGTTCATTTCTTTCAATGATCATTTTTCTAATATATGGTAACATTATCAGAACTAAAATTATCATTACACTGATAAAAAGTATCTCTTTAAAACTCACTAACGCAACTATTAGCGATTTATAATCTGACAAATAACTATTTCACTTTTTATTTATATCAACTATTCTTTATTCTATTACTCGAAATTTATATCCGTATTGAATTTGTCCACTTTCGCCATCTACTTTAATTCTTCTAAATACAGCTTCTACTTTCATCCCTATTTTTACATTCTCAGGAGTGGCGTCTACTAGTTGTGCTGGAAATTTCACACCTTTATCTAACTCTATTATTCCTATTGGTAATGGTATCTGATCTTTAAAGTCTGACATTGGTTCGTGTAAAAACGTGTATGTTATTAGTTTTCCTTTCTTCGGCATTTCATAATCTTCTATATTCTCACTTTTACAATTCTTACATATTCTTTGAGGTGGGAAATACTTCTTTTCGCATTCTTTACATCTGGTCCCTACTATCCTGTAATATCTATCTTTAAGCCTCCAAGACGAGATCAATTAATTATTCTCTCCTTTCAAAACATGAACATATGAACTAGTGTCTACTGCACCTACATTCTGAGTTACAGCTATATTTGCACCATCTATTTGATTTAGGCCAGCTTTTCCAGAAAGTTGTAAATAAGCTTCTGCAGCTTGATATAATCCAGTAGCTCCTACAGGGTGGCCTCTTGCTTTTAATCCTCCAAATGTAACAGCTGGATATTTTCCATCTTTGTCATACATTCCGTTACAAGCATCTTTACATGCTTCTCCAGATCGCGAAAATCCCATTGCTTCTAATGATAATGCAGCAACAATAGAAAAAGCATCATGAATTTCTACTATATCAACATCTTTTATTGAAGTGTTTGATTCTTTTAGTGCTTTCTTTGTAGCTTCTTTTGTGGCTTTGAAATCTAACAAGTTTTCTCTATCTAATATGCTGATTCTATTTGTCGCTCCACTTGATGATACTATTTCTATAGCTTTATCATTTACCTCTGCAATTTTATTTTCGTTTACTAATAACATTGCAGCCGCACCGTCTCCTACTGGTGCGCAATCAAGTAATGTTAGAGGATCTGATACTTCTGGCGATCTAGATACATTTGCTATTTCTATTGGTTTACGAAATTGAGCATGTGCTGTATTCTGGGCATTATTATGGGCTAATACTGGGAAATAAGAAAGCTCATCTCTTTTAATTCC
>CAZIZY010000013.1:0-49461 GCA_964544235.1 uncultured Nitrosopumilales archaeon | reverse complement strand
TACGAAGAAGATGACTGAACTAATTTAACATGCATAGCTGAAACTGTTACAGGAAGAGGATAAGGAGAATCCAAAAGCCCTATAGTTACCTCAGATTTGGCGTTATCAAGCTTTTCAATTTTCGCGTTCATTCTTTTAAATGGTCCTGAAGTAACTACAACCAAATCATTTACAGCAAAATCTTCAACAGAAGGAGTAGTAATAAGAAGTTTATCAATATCTGAGAATTGCATGATCCCGGGAACAATATTTTTCACATGTTTCATTCCAGTAATACAGCGACCAACACTTTGAGCGTTAGGTGCTTCAACATAAACATATCCCTTTTGATTCTCAGGAAGGATAATAGAGTAGATTTGCATCTTATCAACAGGTTGTTCGTCATCAGGTTTACGATTATTATTAAATTTCACTCTAATTTCAGACATATTTACAACATTTTTTTCTTGTCCGCCAGTAGTTTTTATAGCGAAGAATCTTGATTGGGGAGGATTACTCATAGACTAAGAACCTCCTAAATTTAATAGTGAGCCAATAAGTTGAATAGCAAAACCAATTATCCCAATTACAGCAGTACTAAGAAGTACAAGTCTAAGGTAAAGCTTATACTCATCTGCATTAGGTTTCCTAGCCATTTTTAAAGTACTTATCATAGAAATTACTAATTGTTTAATACCCAAAGTCGGTTATCTATTATTTTTTAGAATATACCATATATACCTTTTTCCACTATATTTCGTAAATAATGGAAATATTAGTAATATATTCAAACAATGATCAAGCCGGAGTCTCAATAGTTAAGAAATTAATAGAGAATAATGATTTCGAAAAAGAAGAATCAAATAAAAATGAAATATATAAAAAGAATAATTTAAGAATAATTTCAACGGATAAAGATTTAGTAAACATAAACGATTTGAGTCCATTTAACGCAGATATGTATGTATTTGCTTCAAGACATAAAGCGGAAAAAGGTAAACCAACATTATCAGCACATTTTACGGGGAATTTTTCATCTGAAGCTAGATTAGGAGGGAACGGCAAAGAGATCGCTATTTCATTTCCGGGATTTTTAAAAGATTTTTTGTTGATTTTATGGAATTTAATTAATGAATTAAATGAGTTCTATTAAGTGATTGAGGCTACACATCATGGGCCCACATCATTAAGAAAACCATCAATTTTTATAGAGATTGGGCCATCAATGAAAGAATGGGTAAATGAAAATGCTGCTGAATTAGTCTCTAAATCAATATGGAAATCTTGTTCAAGAATATCAAAAAGCAACAAGGTCGCAATAGGATTTGGAGGTCCACATTATTCAGAGAAATTTACCAAGTTTATAATAGAATCAGAATTTTCATTAGCTTCAGTAGCATCAAAATATAATTTACAATATATAGATAAAGAAATGGTCATTCAGATGAAAAATAAATCAATAGAACCAGTTAGATACGCAGCCTTAGATTGGAAAGGATTAGGAAAAGAAAAAAAGAGATTAATTGACGTGATTAATGAACTAGATCTTGAAGTAATTCGAATTTAAAAGGTTAAATTAATCATTTAATAAAAAATGACAGAGTAAAGCCTTTTGGACATGAAGACGATTTTCAGCTTCATTCCATACTCGTGAATGAGGACCATCAATAATGTCATCAGTAACTTCCTCACCTCTATGAGCCGGTAAACAATGAAGGAAAATAACATCATTTTTAGAATTATTAATTAGATTTTGGTTAATCTGATATTTAGGAATAAAATCACTAAGTCGTTTTTCTCTTTCACTTTCTAACCCAACTGAAACGAAAGTATCAGTGAAAATTGCGTCAGCGTTTTTAACTGATTCAATTGGATCATCAACAAAAGATATTTCTGAACCTGATTCTTGAGCGAATTTCAAGGCGGCATTAAATACAGAATCTATTTGTCTATATTTTTTAGGGATAGACAGATTAATATTAATACCCATTTTAGAGCAGCCAATTAATAAACTATTACAAACATTAGTCCCATCACCAACCCAAGATACATTTAAGCCCTTGAGTGTTTTTTTCTCTTCCCTTAAAGTTTGTAAATCAGCAAGAGTTTGACAAGGATGATAAAGATTAGATTGGCAATTAATTACGGGAACTGATGAAAAATTTGAGAACCGTATTAGATCATCATGACTACTAAATCGAGTTCCAATTATATCAACATAACTCGAAAGGACTTTAGAAGTATCTTCAATTGTTTCTCCTCGAACTTCGAAAGTTTTATTACCAATTTTTTGAAGAAATCCTTTATCAAGCGTAATAGCATTACCTCCAAGTTCAGACATACCAACTTCAAAACTTACCCTAGTTCGAGTAGAAGGACTTTGAAGTATTAACGCTAAGCTTTTCCCATCCAATAATTTTTTACGTATTCCATTTTTCTTTTCATTTTTTAATAAATCAGCAAGATCTAGAATAGAGTTAATATCATTAGAAGAAAATTCTTCTAAAGTAAGAATGTGATTAGTTAATTTTTCATTTAGGTTGGTCAATATCGTCGAATAATAATGATATGAAATTGTTTACATTAAAAGGTTTTAATGAATCATAATCTTGACCATTCCCTAAATACAATATTGGTTTACCTGTTACAAAAGAAATAGATAAAGCAGATCCACCTTTAACATCAGCATCAATTTTAGTCAATATAATCGCATCAAAATTAACACTTTCAGAAAACGTTTTTGCTTGTAAGACAACATCATTTCCTGCTAAAGCATCTCCAACAAAGATTTTTAGATCTGGAGTAGAAACTCGAATAATTTTTTTAATTTCATCCATTAGATTTTGATTTGTTTGCATTCTTCCAGCAGTATCAATCAAAACAACATCAATATTATTTGATTTAGAATAAATAATAGCGTCTCTAGCAACTGCGGCAGGATCAGAACCATAACTTTGCGAAATTGTCTTTAAGGATAATCGATTTGAATGTTCAATAAGTTGTTCAATAGCGCCTGCTCGATAAGTATCTGCGCAAGCTAAAACACAAGTTAATTCATTGTTCTTTAATAATTGAGCTAATTTAGCTAAAGTAGTTGTTTTTCCAGTCCCATTAATTCCTACAAATACAATCAAATAAGGCTCGTTAGATGATTTTTTTTTATGAATTTCTTCAATAAGATTAAAATTGGATGAATTTGAAAGTAAAGAACTAATTATTAGAATTAATTCATCTTTAATTAAATTAAATTTATCATTAGAATCATTAAAATTTAATTCAGATATTCTATTTTTTAGATTTTTAATTAATTCTTCAACAACTTCATGAGAAACATCACTTTCTAGAAGAGATACTTCTAGATTCCAAAGAATGTCATCAATAGTATTTTTATCATTATTCTTGTTAATTATTTGATTTGGAAATGAATTAAGAGCTGAACGAAGTTTATCAAACATAGATAAATTAACCCGGTTGTTGTCCAGCTACAAGAGAATTAACTTCATTACGAATAGAATTAATTCTATTAACAAGTTCTATTTTTTGTCCTTCCAAAGAAATTCCAGCTTGTTCTAATTCCTTAGCACGGGATTCAAGATATTGAATAGTATCTTCAACACTTTTTTGAACGGCAACATTAGACCCTATATTTACAACTAATGACGATGGTTTAGATAATTTAGCGTCTAAGTACACTCCGCCACCTATAGGCATAAGAGTGTCTTGCTTTTCGTTTTCTGAAAGAGTTTTTATTGCTTCAATAGAAGCATTAGAATCCAACATAGCTCTACTGATAATAGACTGTCGTGAATTAATTTCGTTAATCGAATTCTCGAGAACTCGTAGTTCATTTACTTTACCTTGAATTATATCTTCACTCAATATAATTCATAATAGAAATAATCAAGAATTTAAATCATGTTAAATAATCGTCAAAAGCTTGGCCAAGCATAACTAATTCAGGGCCACTTGTTAAACTACCAACAACTAAACTTTTAGAATTAGCAACAATTCCTGAGGATACAAATGGAACACCACCATTAACAGTTCCTAATGACGCTTTAACACGAAGAATAGAATTTATTTGTTCAAGTTCTGAATCTAAAGCTTCTGGATGAACAATTGCTCCAGAATTAGTAGCAGCAACAACTGAACCAACGAGATCATAAGATGCCACAGTCATTGATTCAAGAGGAACATCTAAGATATCATGAGCTAATTTAGCATCTTCCTTAGATAAAAGTGGAGAAATTAACCCGCCTTTATCATTTGCAACAATAAGGTTTCCTAAAGCAGTATATTTACTATCTAACTTAGATACATTTAATCCAGTTTTTTTAGATAGTAAATTAATTTCAGCATAACTCATAAGTTTTGAAACGATAATTCCGTTACTATTCATAGCCAACAAAGCGCCTATTAATCTAGAATCCCCAACAGATGTTTGTACAGAATCAACATTCAGAACTGATGAGATTTTTTTGACTTTTGTGGAAGCAAAACCATAAGGAACTATGAGGTAATTTTCATTAGCCTCAATAAATATACCGATATTAGGAGAACGATAAACATCAATTGGGTATATTTCCATATTATTCACTATAAAACGAGATCAATAAAAGAACATTACCTCTTAAGAATATCTAATAATAAACTTGAGTAAATTATTAAAAATATTTTGGTGCTTAATAAGATCAAACATTTAAGATTAACATGTAATTATATAATTACAGAAATAACCAAAGTGGCTAACTATTGAAAAATCACCTTACTGAACTTCCAAATAAAATACTAGTAGGAAATGATGTGATTAAAGAAGCAGGTTTATTTCTTAAAAAATTAAATTTCTCAGGAAAAGTTCTGATAGTATCAGGACAAACTCATACTATTCCAATCAAAGATGAATTAATTCAAATATTAGAATCAGAAGGATTTCAAGTAAGTAATGATGTAGTTAATTCAACAACTTTAGAAGAAGTTAATAAAATTGTTGATAAAAGTAGAGAAGAAATAGCTTCAGTAATAATTGGTTTAGGAGGAGGAAAAACAGATGTAGCAAAACTTGCATCATATAAGGTTGGAATTCCTTTTGTTAATATTCCTACTAGTGGATCTCATGATGGAATTGCTAGTCCTTTTGCTTCAATTAAGAACTTAGAGAGACCATATTCGTATTTATCTAAACCGCCTATAGGAATTTTAGCTGATATAAACATAATAACAAATGCCCCAAAAAAACTTCTTGTTAGTGGATGTGGAGATTTAGTATCAAAAATCACGGCTGTAAAAGATTGGACGTTAGCTAGAGATGATGTTAAAGAATACTATGGCCAATATGCTGCTAATTTATCCCTTCTAAGTGCAGAAATAATTTTGTCAGAATCAGAATTAATAAAAAAAGGAGGAATAGAAAGTACTAGAATGATTGTTGAAGCATTAATTAGTTCAGGAGTAGCGGCAGGAATAGCTGGAAGCAGTAGACCATGCAGTGGATCAGAGCATTTATTCAGTCACGCGTTAGATATAATTGCGCCATCAATCGGATTACATGGAGAAAAATGTGCTTTAGGAACGATTATGATGATGAAACTCCATGGATTAGATTGGGAAAAAGCTAAAGAAACATTTGAAAGAATAAACATTCCTACGAAAGCTAATGAAATAGGCCTTAGTGAAGATCAGGTAATAAATGCTTTAATTAAAGCTCAAAGTACGAGACCAGAAAGATATACCATATTGAATAAAATAAAATTAGACAATAAAAGTGCCAATGATTTAGCTAAATCAACGGAAATAATTTAAGAAAATTATTTACTTGTAGGCTTTTTCTTACTTGAACTAGATTTAGGTTTAGACTTAGTTTTAGATTTTACTGTGGAACTTTTTGAAGATTTTTTTGTTGATTTTTTAGACTTATTATTTTTTGTAGAAGTTTGAGTTTCATCAGAAGGATTTAAGAATTTTTCTGCGAATGTGAGTGTTTTAATTGAACTAACAAACTTAAAGACATCAGTAGATATTGCTCGTTTAATTATTTGAATCCCTTCCACTAAATAATATTCATCAGGAATTTCTACTTTTAAGTCAGAATCAGAGAGTTCAAATTTGAGTTTTGTGTCATCCATAGGTAATCTTCTTCTAATTAGAGATCTAACTTTATCGTCATTCGTTTCAAGTTTTTTAGTTACTTCAGCATTATAAACTAAAGTTTTTCCAGCAAGCCTATGATTAAAATCAATTTGAGCTCTTCCAGAACCAACGTATCTAACTACACCAATTTTATTATCAATTTCAATATCTGAACCAATTCGAAGATCAGCAGCCTTTTCTCCAAATTTTTTAATTGGAATCATTTGAACTTTTGAAGAATCCCTTTCTCCGAAGCCTTTTTCAGGAGAAAGTTCCAAAGAGATTTTTTCTCCAACATTACTAGATTTTAAAGCATCATCAAATCCTTGAAGAACCCATCCTTCTCCAACAGAAATAAGTTGAGGTTCATAACTTTTCACAGGATCATGTACGCCTCTAGCTTTAGCTTCCTTTTCAATAGTAGTTTCTACAATATCGCCAGTATCTTTAACGTTAGCAGTGTAATTAACCAGTATAAGTGAGCCTTCATCAAATCCCATTAAGATCACTACAATAAAGAATATGAATGCATAAAATACTTTACGCTAAAAACCTTGAATATCATAAAAATTTCAACTCATTAAATGAATCAGATATAGCTTTTTCCAAATTAACTTCAATACCGAATTCACGGAATAATAATCCAACAGAATTAACTGTAGTTAATACATGTTTTCGATTAATTTCACCCATGCAGCCAATTCTAAATAATTTACCTTTCAGTTCACCAAAACAACCAGCTACAATAACATCATATTTTTCATCTAATTGCTGTCTAAATTTAATATCTTGAACTTGATCAGGATACTGGAAAGTTAGAACTGTATTCGAACGTGAATCGGATTTAACAAATCTTTCAATTCCTAAAGAATCAAAACCTTGATAAAGAGCATTAGCACAAATTCGATGTCTATTTATTCTATTTTCTAAGCCTTCCTCTAATATTAATGAAAGAGCTTTATCTAAAGCATAAAATAAAGAAACAGCTGGTGTAAATGGCGTCTCATCAGTAGCAGAATATTTCAAATATCGTGGAATATTAAAATAATGATGATCAATAGGATTCTTCACCATGTAATCTTTTATTCGTTCACTTAATGATAACAATGATAATCCTGGAGGAGCAGCTAAACATTTCTGGCTACCTGTAACACATATATCTACACCCAAATTATCTACGTTAAGTTCATCGCCACCTAAAATAGAAACGGCGTCAATAATATAGAATGCCCCTTTGTCTTTAGCAAGTTTTCCTAATTCACTTAACCATCTAAAAGTAACACCAGTAGAAGTTTCATTATAAACAACGTATACTGCTTTAATCTCCTCATGGTTTTCAAAAGCTTGTTTAGTTTCATCTAAACTTGGAACTTCACCTAAAGGAGCTTTAATACTAATTACATTACCACCTGAAGATTCAACTTGATGGGCTACTCTAGAACCAAACTCTCCAAAATCAGTAACTACAACATTATCTCCTTTTTTCACAACATTAGTAATAGAAGATTCCACACCACCTGTACTAGAAGCAGTTATTATCAGCATGTCATTTTTAGTCTGAAAAACTTTTTTAGCTTTTTCTTTAGTATCAGCAATTAGAAGAGAATTCTCTTTACTTCTATGACCGATTATTGGTTTTGCCATTTCTCGAAGTACTGCTGGAGAAACAGTAGTAGGACCAGGTAACATTAATAATTTTTCGTTTGCAATCAAAACTACAAGAATGATAACAAACAAGATTGTAAACTTTACTATACAAAAAAATAATAAAATTTAAAGGAAATTAGTTATTACAAAAGTAACAATAAAAGCAAATAAACTTGCAATAAATGCAATTATAATCCCAATTAAAAATGATTTTGCTCCAATTTTTTTAATGTTATTAAATTTAACTTTCATTCCAACCCCTGCAAACGCGGTACCTAAAACAAATGGAAGAAAATATTCAGATAATAAATCTTTGATTAGAACCCAATCTCGTATTAATAGATATGTATAGTTATATTGGTTAGCTTAATCTAATAATCCAGAAAGTAAAGAAGCAACTACAAATAGAATTGCATAAGTAGGAATAAATAATTTAGGAGTCGAATATGATTTTTCATTTTTCTTATTAATCAAGAACGTAGATAAAATAATCATTGGACCTATCATGAATATTCGAATTGATTTAAATGTCAATGAAGTATTCACAGTGTTCGAACTTATTTGGGAAGCTGCTGCAATAACGCCAGCAGTATCATGTACTCCAAGACCTACCCAGAGGCCATAAGCTGTGTCACTACCCAATATTCCTTGAAGGCCTGAATGATATAAAAAAGGATACAAAAACATGGATATAAGGCCAAAAATAGTTATTGTTGCAAGAGCTGTTCCTATTTCTTCATCTTTAGCCTTTATTGCAGGAGCAGTTGCAGCTATAGCTGAAGCTCCACAAATACATGTACCAATACCTATTAAAGTAGAAAGTTCATCAGATAATCCAAATTTTTGTCCTAATTTTATAGCAATAAAGAATATTAAAAGAACCATAATCACAATTATAGGAAAAACAAACCCTACTTGAACCCAGATTAAAGGAGAAATTATCAATCCATACATCACTATTGCGGTTTTAAGCAAAATAGTTGAAGAGAAATTAATCCCGTTAATCATTGATTTAGGAATAGTAATAATGTTAGTTAATATAATGCTAAAGATAAAAGACCACATTAAAGTGCTTATTGAAGGATAGAATTGCCATAATAAGAATGATAAAGCAGAGATAAATATAGTGAGAATCATTCCTGGAAGTAAATGATTGTCATAATTCATGTTTATCAAACCATACTGAAAACAGTAATAGAACTAAATAAATAATCGAAATAATCATAAAAAAATATAATTTTAATATTGATGAAACACATGTCTAACTTTTTTCAACGATTTATTCGACTCAACATAGGCCTAATAGTATTTGGATTTGCATTAGCTCTAATGTTAGAAGCAAGATTAGGATTAGGGCCGTGGGATATCTTACATCAAGGAATTTCTATTAGAACTGATATTAGTAGTCAAATTTTTGGAAAGAATATTGATCTAACGAGTGTAGGAATGATCAGCATAATAGTTGGTGCAGTAATAATGATATTGTGGTTACCACTTAAAGAGCGTCCTGGAATTGGAACAATTCTTAATGTAATTGTAATAGGGATAATGATCGATGTCTGGATGTTTGTGTTACCAAATACTAATAATTTAATTATCAGATTTTTGATGATATTAATTGCTCCAATATTAGTGGCTTTGGGAACTATTTTATACATAGGAGCAGAAATGGGTCCAGGACCCAGAGATGGATTGATGACAGGATTAGCTAAGCGTGGAATTCCGATTGCTGTAGCTCGAACTTCAATGGAATCAATAGTCCTTATAGCAGGTTTTATTCTTGGTGGAAATATAGGAATAGGTACTATATGGTTTGCGTTTAGTATCGGACCATTTATACAATTAATAATTCAGTATAAACCGCTTAGTTCTATTTTAGCTTCTGAAAAATTCCGTAAAACTTATCTGAAAAAAAGAAAATAGCGATTTCTCAAGGTTCCCGCAAATAAATAAGTGCGGGGGGTGGGATTTGAACCCACGAACCACTAAAGGACGAGGTATCTTAACATGAAGCTCCTAAGCCTCGCGCCGTTGACCAAGCTTGGCGACCCCCGCTTTAATAAAGCATGAATATCATTTCATTTAAGCTTCCTGATAGTTAAAAATAACTAAAAGAAATTAAAATGCCTAATTTAGTTTAGGGAGAAGTCTATAATGACGGAAATATAAAACAGATAAATAAGTTATTTTCTACCTAATTTGATTTCAATAGTAGATACGTTCCTTTCCTCTCCTGGAGCGCCTACTTTTTCAGTATCAATTGAGACAGATTTAACTTCATATGCATTATTACCAAGACGTTTACTAACTATTTCAGCAACATCTACAGCGTTTGAAATAACCATTCCTCGAGCCTTTATTGTAATTTCACCAGATTGAGCTAATTGAATTAATGCAGACATAGCATAACTCATAACAGGTTTTTTGCCTACAAACACTGTATTAGGTGGAATTGGTGGTTGTGATGAAGTAGAAGGTCTACTAGTGTTTTCATTATTGTTTTCGTTAGACATCATTGATCAATAACTATCAAGATGTAGAGACTATTAAGGTTAATTATAAGCAATATTTGTTTTAAACTAAAATATCAACAGGGATATCTTGATAATCACCGTTAGGCAATAACCTTCGGATAGATATAGGAAGAGATTTAGTTTTAAGCTCTTTTTTGGCAATTGACATTGGATCTCGAATTTTGGAATTTATTTTTATAAACATAGGGGCACCATATGCAAGTTCTAGCGATCTTGCTCCAATTATTCGAGCTTCTTCAAATCTAGTTAAATTAGAAGACCCGATTTTAATGTCAAAAGGTTTCTTACTACTGTTATTAGATTTAGTTGGTTTTTTTACACTTACTTTCTGTTTAGATTTTGACTTAGACGCACTTTTACTCAAGTTTAGAGTGAAACTTAAGCATCAATACAAATAAAGATTTTGGATCTAAACCATAAGAATGTTAAATATTAACGAATATAATTGAGAATTAAGTAAATAAAAAGGAATAATATAATTTGGAATTATCAAAAGTAAATTTAAAAATGATAATTAGAGATAAGGGTGAAATTGAAGTCAATTTATTTAAACACTTATCTCCAACAGCCGTAGGAAATATACTTAGAAATATTCCTATTGAGGGAAGAATGAATAAATTAGACGAAACATTTGCATATATTCTAACACCTATAAAGATAGGATCTGAAAGACCTAAGAAAAAATTTGAGAAGGGAGATATTTCATTCATAGCTTCAAACGGAGCAATAGGTATTTTTTTGAAAGATATGGAAGTATCTAAATCAATGAGTTTAATAGGAAAAATAAAATCAGATAAAGATATACTTAATCGAATCTCAAATGGCGACAGTATTTCATTAATTATGCAAAAATAATGGGTTTATAGAAGGTATAATTTAGCCAGAAACGTATAAGGTAAAAAAAGATAGACATATATATCATTTTTACTTTATGAACTATTACAATGGCAAACAGTTCTATACCTGAGCCTTTAAGTAAAATTGCACAGATTCTATTAATTATAGGCGGTCTTAATTGGGGTCTTGTCGGCGTAGCTGACACTAACTTGGTTACCATTATTGCGGACGCAACTGCAGGAGCAGTAGGAACATTAGTATATGTATTAGTGGGATTAAGCGCAATAATCGCTATTATAGATCTTGCGATGAAATCATCAAATTAGATAGATATATTAAAAAAACTAAACAGTTTAACTATATATTTATCTAAATTTTATTTTTTTAACATTATTCGTGAATATATTGATAATATAAATAAATCAAAATAGTAATTAGAGTTTAATGCGTTATAGAATTGTAGCAGATACATACGAAAGCCTAGAACTTACTTCTAAAAGGCTTGAGATGACGAGTATTTTAACGACTTTACTGAAACAAACGTCAATATCTAATATAGATAAAATAATTTACTTAACCCAAGGAAAATTAAAACCTGAACATGAAGGAATAGAAATTGGAATATCAGATAAATTAGCCTTAAAAGCAATTCATTTAACGTCAGGAAAAAATTCAATAGAATTAGAAAACGAATACAATAAAGTAGGAGACATAGGTAAAGTAGCTGAAATTGCTTCTAAGTCAAAGCCTCAAAGTGTCCTTTTTTCAGAGCCTCTTACAGTTGAAAGAGTATATGAAACGTTAGAAAAAATTTCGAACGTAACTGGTTCAAAATCGATAGAAACTAAGATCAGGTACTTGAACAATATTATTGCAGATTCAGAGCCAATTGAAGCCAAATATATAATGCGTACAGTTGTAGGTAAACTAAGATTAGGGATAGCTGATCAAACTGTATTAGATGCTCTCGCAGAAGCATTTACTGAAGATAAGAAAAATAAAAAAGAACTTGAATCAGCTTATAATATTACTAGCGATTTAGGTAAAATAGCAAATATTGTTGCTTCAAATGGATTAAAAGCTGTAAAAGAACTGAAACTGAAAGTAGGTAACCCCGTAAGACCTATGCTTGCAGAAAGGTTATCATCAGCTAATGAAATCATAGAAAAAATAGGTGAATGTGCTATTGAATATAAATTGGATGGAGAAAGGCTTCAAATACATAAATCAAAAGATGAAACGAAGATTTATTCAAGAAGACTTGAAAACATTACAATACAATATCCAGATGTGATTAAAATTGTCAATAATCAAATTAGAGCAAAGGAAGTTATAGTTGAAGCTGAAGCTGTAGCAATTAATTCCAAAACAAAAGAATATCTTCCTTTTCAAGAATTAATGCATCGTCGTCGAAAACATGGAATAGAAGAAGCAATAAAACAATATCCAATTTCATTAAACTTTTTTGATGTCCTTTACTGCGATAACAACGAAATAATGAATGAGAGTTACAGTAATAGAAGAAAAATATTAGAAGGGATAGTGAAAGTAGATGAAGACGTTAAAGTAGTTCCATCAAAAATTAGTGATGATCCTGAAGAAATAGAAGAATTCATGGAAAACGCGATTAAAGATGGATGTGAAGGCTTAGTTGCGAAGAAATTATCCAGTAAATATAGAGCAGGAGCAAGAGAATATTCTTGGATAAAATTAAAAAGAGATTATAAGAATTCTATAGAGGATTCATTTGATTTAGTCATAATTGGAGCGTTTTATGGGAAAGGAAAACGTGCTGGAAAATATGGGACATATTTACTAGCAGTATACGACAAAGAAAATGATCTTTTTAGAAGTATTACTAAAATTGGATCAGGATTTACTGATGAAGACTTAGAAGAATTTCCAAAGATTCTCGAAAAAGATAAAATAAATAATAAACATCAAAAAGTAGATTCGAATATTAAAGCTGATGTATGGTTTATTCCTAATATGGTAATTGAGATCATAGCATCAGAGATAACGTTAAGCCCAATTCATACTTGTTCAATTAATAATATTAGGAAAGGGAGTGGATTAGCCCTAAGGTTTCCAAAATTCAAAGGAAAAATAAGGAAAGATAAAAGTCCTAAAGATGCAACTGAAAGTAAAGAAGTTGAAAAAATGTATCTTAGGCAACTAAAAAAAATTGAAAAGGCATCTGATAATAATTAAGCACGATATTAAACGTAAAGTTAATTATCTATGAAAAATTTCATATTAAGTGATAATATAAATGAAAGGAAGTAACTATAGGCTTTCCAGAGGAATGCCATTAACAAGTAAGGCTTTTGCTCCATCTGCTCCTAATGTAAAAATAGCTAGATTTTCTCTGGGAACGATGAAACCAGATTATGAACTTAAAGTTCAATTAGTATCTAAGCAAAGAGGTCAAATTACCCATAATGCTATAGAAGCTGCTAGAGTTGCTATGAATAAAAAACTCAGCGAGGAAGAAGAAAGTTATCATCTATTAGTAAAAGCTTATCCACATGTTATTCTGCGCGAAAATAAAATGATAGCGACTGCTGGTGCAGATAGACTTCAAGAAGGAATGAGGAGAGCTTGGGGTAAACCTAGTAACAGAGCAGCAAGAGTTGTATCAGGAACGGTTTTATTCGAAGTTAAAACTTATAATAATAAAATGGATAGAATAAAAGAATCAATGGATGCAGCTAAAAGTAAATTACCATTTAGAACACAAATGTTAACCACCGAAATAAGTGAACCAAAACAGCAAAAAAGAAAATAACTGTAATTATATTGAAGAATAACCATTTATCAATAAATGAAAAAATAATAAACGAGAACGACTTAAGGTACAATGTTAAGAATAAGAGATGATTTAATTAATTCAAATAGATGAGGAAACAATATTCAAAGAAGTTGAAGCAAACAAGCCAAGCACCGTTGTACTTAATTGTCCTGAAGCTCTATTGAATAAAACTAACGAGATCTCCATGAAATTACAAGAGAAATTTAAAATTTCATCATTTGTGTTAACTGATCCTTGTTATGGAAGTTGTGACATAGCTGATGCAGATGCTGAACGTTTAGGAGCTGAGGTCGCGTTCAATATAGGTCATTCAATATCGATGAAAAAAATTGGGACAAGAACCTTTATGATAAATGCATTTGATGACGTTTCTTTTGAGGAAGTATTAGAGGAAGCTGTTAAAACGCTAAAACCACATAAGAAAATAGGAATATCTACTTCAAGTCAACATATTCATAAACTTGATCAAATAGTTGATTATTTTAACAATAATGGAATAGAAGCTAATGTAGGAACAGGTAAAGGACAACTGAAAGATGGTCAAGTATTTGGATGTGAATTTTATCCTGCTTTTGAACTAAAAGATAAAGTGAATGCATTTGCTTTTCTTGGACAAAGTAGGTTTCATGCTATTGGAGTCGGTCTTTCAACTGGAAAACCCACATACATGATAGATCCATATTTTAATGAAGTTAAAGAAATCAATACTATTGCAAATGAACTTCAAAAGAAAGCTACATTAGCAATATATCGAGCTAGAGATGCAGATAATTTTGGTTTAATAATTGGATTAAAAGAAGGACAAATAATGCTTAAACGCTCATTAAAGATTAAAAATGAATTTGAGAAATTTGGTAAAAAAGTACATTTATTGGCACAAAGAGAAATAACATCAGACAAATTAGTAATATTAAAAGACATAGATGCGTTTATACAAACAGCCTGTCCAAGAGTATCAATAGACGATCATTCATTTGCAAAGCCTATTCTTTCAATGCCTCAAGCCGAGGCACTAATAAAAATATATAAAGGAGAAGAGATTGGAGACTTTTTAAGCAAGTCTCACTGGCTTTAGGTTTTTGAGTGATTTAATTGGTAAAAAAAAATATTGAAGTTATTCCGGGAGACAGTATTGCAATAATAGAAGAATTCAATGCTGGAAAAGGAACGTATATAGATAAAGGAAATATTAGAGCAAATCAATTAGGAAAAACAGAGATTGATAAAGAGAATTATTCTATAAAAGTAAATAATTCACATAAAAATAAGAATGTAATTCGTAAAAATGATTTAATTGTAGGTAAAGTGGAAACAGTCCAACCAAGTCTTATTGCGATAAAAATCGAATATGTAAACGAAATTTTAACAAGTTCAGGTTTATCAGGACTAATATTAAAAGCAAATCAAGGATTTGAAAGAGGAAGAAGAAGAACTCTTTGCAAGAGTGGAGATCGAGTTAGAGCTAAGGTAGTAAGCGCAGCTAACTCGGTAATTTCATTAACAATGGAACCTAGAGAATGTGGAGTATTATTTACTTCTTGTAGTATTTGTGGAGAGAAAGTGATTAGAACTAGAGACAGAGTGAAATGTATTGAATGCGGATTTAATGACGATCGAAAATTAGCAGATGATTTTGATAATTAAGAATAAACGAGAGAAAGCTTAATTGAATTATTTCAAAAAGAATGAAAGTAATAAATTAAATAATTTCTATAAAATAATTTTACGAATATCAATAATAATTACATTAATTATAATTAGTTATGGAATAATAAGCAGTTTAATTTGGGAAATAGATATTGTAGGAGATACATTAGTTAACATAAATGGAAAGCCATTTGAGATACCTTCACCAGAAATTTTACCTATTTATGCTAAACCAGTAACATGGATGTACACTTTTGTACTAATAGGATGGTTCTCATTTTTGGAGTTAAATAAAGAAAGATTTAAAAAAATATCAGCATTTAAGTTAGGAATACTCAAGATGCTAGCATTTTTAATAGCGTCAATAAGCATTTATGAAGTATTTTATAACTTTAGTACGTGGAGCGCACTTATGAGTCAGCAAGCAACTATGGGAATAATCAATCCAGATTCTTTAGTTAATCAAGCACCCAATCCAGAATATCCATGGAATTTAACATTCGCTACAAAGTTTTTTACAGTTCTAACAATTATTGGGATATATAGTTTACAATATATTCATAGAATGGAGAAAAATTAAAGGGTGAAAATATGAAATATGATGTTTTATGCATATCACATGTTAAAGACGCAGATGGAATTTGTTCTGCTACAATAGTAAGAATGGCTAAAGGAGGAAAAACGCTGTTAGCTGATTATTCAGACATTATAAAGACGTTAGCCTCAGTAAAAGAAGTTAATAATTTATATATTTGCGATTTAGGGTTAAATGCTAAAAACGCAAACGATTTCATCAAACATACATCAAGGTTAGCTAAAAAAGGAAAGGTAGAATACATAGATCATCATCCGATTAATGAAGATATTAAAAATAAACTAGAAAAAGAAGGAATTTTAGTGACTCATTCAATCGAAGAATCATGTGCCATGTTAGTGTATGAAAGGTTTAAAGAAGAAATTCCAAAAAGAGCATCAATGATAGCCGCATTCGGAGCAATAGGAGATTTCATGGATTCTAAATATTTGGCCTCAAAGATCATTGAGAACTCAGATAGAGTATTCTTACTATATGAAGCATCAATGTTATCACATTCTATTGTTATCAAACAATCCAATGAAAAATTTTTATTGAAATTAATAAAAGAGATGGCCAATGGAAAAATGCCTCACACTATTGAAGGAGTAGTAGAATCATCAATAGAACAAGCTGCAAAAATTAATGAAATAATAAAGCAAATTGAAAGTGAAGGAAAAGTTATGAAGAATTTAGCATGGGTAATAAATGATAAAGGATCATCAGGAAGTGTAGCTAGTATACTATTAGGAGTGTTTAATGTTCCCGTAGGAATAGCGTTAAAGAATGAAGAAAAAGGAAAAATAGAAATGTCGATCAGAGCTTCATCTAAATGTAAATCACATTTAGGAGAACTAATAGGTCAAATCACAACAGAAATAGGAGGATTTGGTGGAGGTCATCCTAGAGCTAGTGGAGCTCAAATACCTTCAAATAAAATTAAATATTTTCTAGAGACATTAGACCAAGAATTAAAAATATCAAATGAATGATAGGTTTATGAAATTATCCATATAGTAGTGCATTAGATGAAAAAAATAGGGAAAAAAGAAAGAGTATCATCACTTTGGATAATTATTTTAACTATAATTGTAGACTTCATTGGAATTGGAATAATAATACCATTATTACCATTCTATAGTAAATTATTTGGAGCAACTCCAATAATATTAGGAGTGTTAGTAGCAGCATCATCATTAATGCAATTCATATTATCACCAGTTATTGGAAAGATGTCAGATAAAATAGGTAGAAGACCAATAATAATTGGAACATTAATCATATCAATATTAGGTCATGTAACATTCGTATTCGCAAATTCAATATACATATTATTAATTTCAAGGTTATTAGCAGGAGCAGGAGCATCAAATATTTCAGTTGCGCAAGCATACATAGCTGATTCAACAGAACAAAAAGATAGAGTGAAATGGCTGGGCAGAATTGGGGCAGCATTTGGAATAGGGACAATAGTTGGGCCTTTAATTAGTGGAAGTCTAATTTCATATGGATTTGCTTTTCCTGGAATAGTAGCGGCAGGAATAGCTTCGATAAATTTAGTTTTAGCTTTCTTCTGGTTATCAGAATCAATAACAAAAAAAGAAAAAGAACAAAATAAGAAATTAAAAGAATCTATTAAATTAGTTTTCAAGAATAAAACGACCAAGATCTTGCTAGCTACTTTTTTTATCGGTAATTTCTCATTTTTCACGATTCCTGTAATTTATCCGTTAATTGGAATAGAATATTTTGATCTAGACGCTAAATTGATGTCAATAATTTTTGTATATATTGGAATTACGCAAGCAACAATTCAAGGGTTAATGGGTAAAATAACTAAGAGAATCAAAGATGAAAAACTACTAACAATAGGAATATTGTTAATGGTTGGTATTTTAATTATCCCAATATTCACTAATTTCATAGTTTTTTTAATATTAACAGGCGTCATATCAATAGGAATAGGAATAATGATGACGATTGTTCCAAGCATTATATCTAAAAAAAGCTCTAGAGATGAACAAGGAAGTATATTAGGAATATCACAATCAATAGCTAGTTTAGCAAGAGTCCCTGGTCCATTTATGGGAGGATTGCTTTATGAAAGAGTCGGAACATCCAGTCCTTTTACATTATCAGGAATATTAATGATAATAGCATTAATGATGGGTTTATTACTATTAAGAGAAAAAGAGTGAGAACATGCGGATCCGCGGGGATTTGAACCCCGGACTTCCGGCTTTCAACTCAAAGTTGAATCGGAGGCATACGCACTAAAGTAATTTCGACGCCCTAATCCTAGCTGGGCTACGGATCCTAAATTGAATCAAATACAATTCATTATTATAAGGATATTAGTAATAATATTATTCAGATATCAAGAGATGATCGGTTAATGTCAATAAAATGTTTCGCTGTAGATGTTGATGGAACCATAACAGAGAATGGAGGAAAATTAGATCTTCAAGCTGTTCAAGTATTACGCCAACTCGAAGAATCAGGATACAAAGTAATTTTAGCAAGTGGAAGAAGTCACTATGAACTATACCCATTAGCATCATTTTTAGGGATAACAAAAATGGCAGTAGCTGAAAATGGCGGAGTAATTGTATATTCACCACAAGACTTAGTTATTAATCATGATAAAACTGAATGTTTGAATGCTTATGAACATCTTGTTAAAGAAATTAATAACGTAAATCTTAGAAATGTATTTCCTAGACTTACTGAAGTTGTTGTTGAAAGAACATTTGATATAGAGCATGGTAAAGAAATAATTAAAGAAAATAAATTAGAGGTAACACTAACAGATTCAGGGTATGGATACCATATTTGTGGGAAAAATGTGAATAAAGCGAACGGATTTGAAGAAATTCTTAAAAAATTAAAATTAACATGGAAAGAAACCATAGCAATTGGAGATAGTGAAACTGACATAGAATTATTTGAAAGATCGAGTTATAGTGTTTCAATGGGTCAATCACCAAATCATGTTAAAGATAAATCCAATTATTCAACTAAAAACAAAATGGGAAAAGGATTCATAGAATCAGTTGAGCATATAAGAGAGAAATTTCTTTAATTATTATTTAGGATTAGAGGGAAAATGACATTTCGAGAATTAAAAACACAAACGAAAGAATCACTTACAAGAATTACAGAAGAAATAGGTCAATCTCAGATTCAATTTAATTTAGAAGAATCACCAAAACCTGAATTAGGTGATCTTTCTACAAATATTTCTTTTCAATTAACAAAAATACTTAAAAAAGACACTAAAGAAATTGCTGAAGAAATTATTTCGTTGATAAAAGACGAAAAATTAGATTTAATTGAAGAAGTATACGCACATGAAAATGGATATATAAATTTTAGAATAAAATATTCAACTTTTTCGGCTAAAGTACTAAAATTAGCGGTAGAAAACAAGGACTATGGAAGTATTAATATTGGAAATAAAAAGAGGGTAATGGTAGAACATACAAGTGTAAATCACAATAAAGCTTTACATGTCGGACATTTAAGAAATGTAATTTTAGGAGATACAATATCAAGAATATTAGAATTCACTAATCATGATGTGACAATTATGAATTATATTGATGATTCAGGAATACAAGTTGCAGAATTAATACTAGGATTTAAAGATTTAAAATTTTCTACTACTTCGCCATCAAATACAAAATTTGATCATTATTGTGGTGATACAGTATATGTAAAAGCTAATGAAAAAATTGAGGGTAGTGAAGAACTCCAATTAAAAGTTAAACAAATATTAAAAGAAATGGAGAAAAATAATTCGGCAATTTCAATATTCGCTAAAGATATATCAAAAAGAATCTTAGAAGAACAATTGAAAACTTGTTGGAGAGTTGGAGCGAAATATAATATTTTATGTTTTGAATCAAGTATTTTGAATAGTGAACTTTGGGAAGAAGTTCTTCAGAAAATACAAAAGAGGAATATAGCTAAAAAAGTTAAAGGAGGTAAATTAGATGGATGCATAATTGTGGATGTAGAAGGAGATGAAAAAGTATTAGTGAGAAGTGATGGAACAACAACGTATATTGCTAAAGATCTCGCTAATGCATTTTGGAAACTGGGAATAATAGATGATAGATTCAAATATAAAGAATTTATAACTCAATCAGATGGTTCATCCATATGGGCTACATCTGATAAAGACAATAAATCAAATAATTTCTCTTTTAATGGTGTCGAAAAGAGTATAACGGTTATTGATTCAAGACAAACAAGATTACAACAAATAGTAACATGGATAATTAAACAGTTACATGGAGAAAATGTCGCTAAGAATTACCAACATTTAAAATATGAAGTCGTAACTTTAAACAAAAGAACAGCTCAAGAATTTGGGTTATCTTTAGATGGTAATTCAATGGTTCACATGTCTGGAAGAAAGGGAACTTATGTAAATGCAGATTATTTGTTAGACACGCTAAATAAAAAAGCATACTCAGAAACTAAGTTAAGAAATCCCAATGAAAATGATGATTGGATTAAAAATATTTCAGAAACAATTACAACTTCATCAATAAGATATGAGATGTTAAAACAAGATCTAGATAAAATAATCACATTTGATATTTCTGATTCATTAAAACTGACAGGAGAAACGGGGCCATATTTACTTTATTCTAAAGCTCGAGCTTCTAGAATTCTAGAGAAAGTGGATTATAGAATAGATGTATCTGAAGAAGTTACGAAGTTATTAATAGAGCCATCAGAAAAAAAATTGATCAGAAACATATCAAAATTTGATATAGCTGTGGAAGATACAGTTAATAATTTAGCGCCAAAACATCTTGCAAGATATTGTTGGTCTTTAGCAGTTTCATTTAATGAATTTTATGAAAAATGTCCTGTAATTAAAACAGATGACCTTAAGTTGAAAGAAAGTAGAATAATATTAGTAAAAGCATTCATGAATACAATTACAAAAACACTAGATTTACTTGGAATTGAATCTCCAAACAAAATATAGGGATAAAAGAATAGAATAGTTTTTCTGTAAGGAAGAAATATAAAGTATGAAAAATTATGAAAGAAGAAATTTTACTAACTCCAGGTCCAACAATGGTAGATCCACGAGTTACTCAGATTTTGAGTAGTCCACAAATATCTCACATGGGAAAAGAAATGTATGAGGCATTTGTTGAAACAATAGAATTAACTAAATATCTTTTTGGTGGAGGAGAACCAATATTAATTACTGGATCAGGAACAGTAGGAATGGAATCAAGTGTAATAAGTCTAATAGAACCAGGTGATAATGTAATAGTTTATGCTACAGGATATTTTGGAGAAAGATTCTCTGAAATTAATAGAATTCATGGTGCAAATGTAACTGAAATTAAGCCAGAAATTGGAGGGGCAGCTAAACCTGAAATCTTAAAACAAGAGCTTGAAAAAGGCGATTACAAAGCGGTATTTATGACCCATGTGGAAACATCTACAGGAGTAGAAAATCCTATTAACGAACTTGTTAAAGTTTCAAAAGAAAATAATGCATATACAGTAGTAGATACAGTTGCAGGAATAGCTGGATGTAAAATAAATTTTGACGAATTAAATGCAGATATAGTGTTAACAGGTTCACAAAAAGCGATAGCTAGCATCCCCGGGGTAGCTGTATTAGCGATATCTAAACAAGCAATAGAAGCTTTTGAATCGAGAAAAACTCCAATTAAATCATATTATATGAATTTATTAAGATGGAAAAAAATAATGGATAACCCAAAAAGATATCTTGCAACACCAAGTGTTCAATCAATTTTTGCTTTAAGAGAATCTCTTAAAATAATAAAAGAAGAAGGTTTAGAAAACAGATGGAAACGTCATGAGATAATCGCAGATGCGTTTAGAAGTGGAGTGACTTCAATAGGATGTAATATAGTTGCAGAAGAAGGATATAGAGCAAACACAGTTACTGCATTTTATACTCATAGAGATAATGCGGTAGAACTACAAAAAATGATGTTAAAGAAATTTGGAGTACACTTATCAACTGCATTAGGAGAACTTAGGGATAAGGCTCTAAGAATAGGGCACTTTGGAAATGTAACTGCAAAAGAAGTAATAGCGGCGTTGACAGCTTTAGAAATGTGTTTAAGATTAGATGGATCAAATATAGAAGCAGGAACCGCATTAAAGCATGCAACACCAATTTTAGAAAGAATTAATGAGTAATATTTTGTAATAAATATTGAATATCACTCTGAACACAATGCTTAACCGATTCAACTTTAAAGAATATACTGAAGCCCGGTCGTCTAGCGGCCAAACCCCAAAGGGCTACGGATACCGGCCTCTGGATCTTAATCATAGGGGTTAGCCGGTGACGCCAGTTCGAATCTGGCCCGGGCTACTAATTTATTAATTTAAAGTAAATAATTTCAGTTATAATAACAAAAACAAAAATATCATAAGGAAGTATAATTATTAATTTAATTATATGAGTTCAAAAAATAATTCTTTCAATAAGAATAATGATAATAAATCTGAAAGTAGTTTTAATCAGAATAAACAGAATTCTAAATTTGTGGGTAAAAAAATAACTAGTGTAATTGATCCAAATCTAAAGGATGAACAAGCAATAAAGACATTATTACCACTTAAAGCAGTAACAATTTATGGTGCATCAAAAGTATTGGGAGTTAGAGCATCAATAGCTGTAAGAATGCTAAAGAAGTTAGAGAATAAAGGATTAATAAATAAAGTAGGGGGCACAAATGGCCGCCATATATATTCAATTACAAAAAACGAATAATAAATTTTAAAGCTATTTGTAAAAAAGAATTAATTAAAGATATAACCTTAAATACAATTATTGACGCCCTCGTTAAAGGGTTCACAATCTGCCATCGATTACAAAAGAATCAAAACTTCTTGAAGCAGTTTTGCTTCTCAGTGATGGGACAATAATTAAAGGTAAAGGATTTGGCGCACCAAAACGTGTAACTGGAGAAGCCGTATTTAACACTGGAATGGTAGGTTATACAGAATCATTAACCGATCCTTCATATGGTGGACAAATTCTTTGTTTTACTTATCCGTTGATAGGAAATTATGGAGTTCCAAAATATGAGAATAAAGATGAATATGGATTTCCGAAGTATTTCGAATCAAATAAAATTCAAGTTAGAGGGACGATAATTCATGAACTTTGTGAAAAACCTAGTCATTGGGCGTCTGTTAAGAATCTTAATGAATGGTTATTAGAAGAAGATATTCCAGGAATATGTGACGTGGATACAAGGTTCTTAACGCAAAAAATTAGAACACATGGAGTGATGATGAGTATCCTTGAAACATCAGAGAAACCAATAGACATATCTGAATTAAAAAATAATCTTCAAGAAACAAAAACATATGAACAAATGAATTTAGTTGAAGAAGTAACTGATAAGAATTTTAACACAATTGGAAATCAATATCATAATACGATAGTAGTAATTGATTGTGGGATAAAAAATGGAATATTAAGGAATTTAGTGAAAAAAGGATTCAAAGTCGTTAGAGTGAGATATGATACTCCAATTAAAGACATAATATCACATAAACCAGCAGGGATAGTTGTAAGTAATGGTCCAGGAGATCCTAAAATATGCTCTTCAACAATAAAAACAATAAAAGAAATAATAGAAATGAATATTCCGCTATTAGGAATTTGTTTAGGTCATCAACTTATAGCGTTAGCACTTGAAGGAGATACATATAAAATGAAATATGGTCACCGTGGTCAGAACAAAGCATGTATCGAAATACCTTCAAATAGAAGTTATATTACAAGTCAAAATCATGGTTATTCAGTTGATGAGAAATCAATAGAAGGAATAGGATTAAAAAAATGGTTTGTTAATGCAGATGATAACACGATTGAAGGTATGAAACATGAAAATAAATCTTGTTTAGCTGTTCAATTTCATCCAGAAGCTACACCAGGACCATATGATACGGAATTTATCTTCGATGAATTTCGATCGATGATTCTTAAGGAGGTGAAACTTTGATAAAAAGAGAAAATTTGAAGAAAATACTTGTTCTAGGGAGTGGGGCAATAAAGATCGGAGAAGCAGGTGAAAGCTAATAAAATAGCCACTAATTCGATTACTCCGGTAGCCAATGTCTTAAAGCTCTCAAAGAAGAAAATATAGAAACAGTATTAGTTAATCCAAACATAGCTACAATTCAAACCGATCTTCGTATGTCTAATAAGATATATTATTATCCAGTAACACCAGAATATGTTGAAGAAGTTATAAAGAAAGAGAAACCAGATGGTATTTTACTTGGATTTGGAGGACAAACAGCTTTAAATTGTGGAGTAGAATTATCAGAGAAAAATATTTTACAAAGAAATAATGTCAAAGTATTAGGAACACCTATAGAAGGAATTCAAGCCACGGAAGATAGAGGATTATTTAAGGAAAAAATGAGGAAAGCAGGAATACCTGTTCCTCAAAGTAAAGATGTAAATTCAGTTGAAGAAGCTAGAAAAGCTGCAAAAGAAATCGGATATCCAGTAATTATCAGAGTAGCTTATACTCTTGGAGGTAAAGGAGGAGGATTAGCATCTAATGAATATGAACTTGACGAAATAGCCCAGAGAGGATTATCAAGTAGCTTAGCAAATCAAATTTTAGTAGAAAAATATGTAGGGCAATGGAAACAAATAGAATTTGAAGTAATGAGAGATTGTTCAGGAAATTCAATTACTGTATGTGATATGGAAAATGTTTTGAGTATGAGAGTTCATACTGGAGATAATATTGTTGTAGCTCCATCACAAACGATTAACAATAGAGAATACCATATGCTTCGTAGAATATCAATTGAAGCAGCTGAAGTTTGTAACATCTTAGGAGAATGTAATATTCAATTTGCTCTGGATACAAATTCTGAAAAATTTTACGTAATAGAAATTAATCCACGGCTCTCAAGATCATCAGCACTAGCATCTAAAGCAACAGGATATCCAATTGCGTACATAGCAACGAAATTAACTTTAGGATATACACTTGCAGAGTTAACGAATAAAGTTACGGGAGTAACTACTTCTTGCTTTGAGCCTTCACTTGACTATTTAGTTCTAAAAATGCCTCGGTGGGATCTAACTAAGTTTGATAGATCTAGTCGAATATTAGGTCCACAAATGAAATCAGTAGGAGAAGTAATGGCAGTAGGCAGGAGATTCGAAGAAGCACTACAAAAAGCAGTAAGAATGTCAGATATCAATAAAGACAATGTAATGGATTTAGATGATGATGAAAAAGTAGAACAAAACATTGAAGATCTATTGAATCATCCTAATGACGAAATAATTTTTCATGTAGCTAAAGCGCTTAGTTTAGGAATGGAAGTAGATAGAATAAGAGAATTAACATTTATTGATCCTTGGTTTATCAATAAAATTAACAATATTGTTCAATTAGACAAAGAATTAAGAAGTAACTCGAAAAGAATTTTAGATAAATCACATGCTGAAATGTTATATCAATCTAAAAAGCTAGGATTCTCAGATGAAAATATAGCATCTATTACAGGAACAACTTTTGATCATGTGAGAAAAACAAGAATAACAAATGGAATTGTACCAGCAATAAAACAAATTGATACATTAGCTGCAGAATGGCCCGCTAAAACTAATTATTTGTATTTAACTTATGGAGATAAAAAAGACGACATTGAATTTAAAGAAAGTAAAAAAGTTATTGTTCTTGGTTCAGGAACGTACAGAATTGGTAGCTCTGTAGAATTCGATTGGTCAACAATGCATATGGTTTGGTCTCTCAAGAAAAGAAAATTTGATGAAGTGATCATAATCAATTGTAATCCTGAAACGGTATCAACTGACTACGATATGAGTGATAAATTATATTTTGAAGAAATAAAGCTTGAACGAATTTTAGATATCAATGATAAAGAGAAATCAGAAGGAGTAGTAACTTCAGTTGGTGGTCAAACTCCAAATAATATTGCGCCAAAAATTGGAGAAAAAGGAATTAAGATTATAGGAAGTGATAGTAAAAGTATTGATGGAGCAGAAAATCGATCAAAATTTAGTAAATTATTAGATAGTCTTGGAATTGCACAACCTGAATGGGAACAATTTTCCTCAATGAATGATGTAAATATGTTTGTTAAGAAGGTAGGATATCCAATTCTAGTTAGACCTTCGTATGTTCTTAGTGGAGCTGCAATGAAAGTTATATGGACATCCAAGGATCTAGAGAAATTTTTAATTAAAGCGACAACTATCAGTCCAGAATATCCAGTAGTTATTAGTAAATTTATTCAAGATGCATTAGAGATTGAAGTTGATGCGGTAAGTAACGGAAAGGAAGTATACATAGGTGCAATAATTGAACATATAGATAAAGCAGGAATTCATTCAGGAGATGCAGTAATGGTAATTCCACCTTACACTATAAAACAATCAATTAAAGATAAAATAGTTGAATATACGGAAAAAATTGCAAAGTCTCTTTCAGTAAAAGGACCATTTAACATTCAATTTTTAGTGAAAGATAATAATGTTTTAGTGATTGAATGTAATTTAAGAGCTTCAAGATCAATGCCTTTCGTTTCAAAAGTAAAAGGAATTAATTTGATAGATATCGCGGCGGAATCAATGATTAATAATAAACTACCAATAACCCAAATGAAAAAAGAAAAAGAATTGATAGGAATTAAAGTTCCTCAATTTTCATTTATGCAAATTGAGGGAGCAGATCCTCATCTTGGAGTTGAAATGCAATCAACAGGAGAAGCCGCAGCCATAAGTGAAGAATTTAATGATGCGTTAATCAAAGCTTTTCAATCTGCAGGATACAAAATACCAAAAGAAAATGGTAATATTTTAATAACAATTGGAGGCGAAAAAAATAAAAAAAGAATTTTACCAATAGTTAAAAAACTTCAGGAAACAGGATACATAATATTCAGTACAAAACATACTGGGGAATATCTAAAGGAAAATAAATTTGATAATATTAAGATATTATATAAGATGGATGAAATTGAAAAGAAACCTAATTTACAGGACTTTTTGGTAGAAAGAAAATTTGATCTAATAATAAATATACCTTCAACTGAAACACTTTCGAAATACAAGCATATTCTTGAAGATGAATATTCAATACGTCGAAAAGCAGTTGAACTTGGAATTCCAGTGATGACCACATTAGAAACAGCACAAGCTTTTGGAAATGCTTTAAAATGGTTAAAGGATAAAGAAAGTGAAGTTAAATAAGTAAAATATGAAAATCACATTATTTATATAGTAGATATACAAAGTATAGGTTGAATGTAATATGAGTTGGGATGAAGAATTCTTCAACAATAAAAAAAAATTACCATTTGATATAGAATTTCCATTTAAAATGTTCTCTGGAGATTTAGAGGAATTAATGAAAGAATTTGAAGACAGAATCAACAATCAAATTAAAGAGTTTCCAGAAGAGATACCTGATAACTTAGTCCGAGAAAAGAAACAAGAAGATGGAAGTACAAAAAAGGAAATTGGTCCATTTGTATATGGTTATTCAGTAACTATAGGACCTGAAGGTAAACCAGTAATAAGACAATTTGGAAATATGAAGAATTCGGAAATAAAATCAGGAATAGGTGTTAACGAAGTAAGAGAGCCATTAGTAGATGTATTAGAATCAGAAAAAGAATTAACAATAATAGCAGAAATTCCAGGAGTTGAAAAGAGTGACATTAAATTAACTGCGACAAATAAAGAACTAAATATAATAGTTGATTCAGAAAAACACAAATATTCAAAGAAATTGTCACTTCCTAAGAGAGTTAATACAAAAACAGCCAAGAGTAGCTATAAAAATGGTATTTTAGAGGTTAAAATTAATAAAATAGACGAAAAAGAAGATTCAGGGACAGAAATAGCTATTAGCTAATAACTAAATTTTAAGAATTTCTATGTTTCGTTGAAAGGTTAACATAAGCGTTAGCACCAGCTTTTATCAAAGCAAGTTCTTTATCTCCAGTTTTTTTTACAGGTTTAGCTGGAGAACCCCATGCGACGGTATTATCAGGAATTTTAGTTCGTTCAGTAACTAAAGAATTTGCACCTATAATACAATTTTTACCGATTTCTACACTATCTAGAATTATAGATCCAATTCCAATAAGAGTATTAGATCCAATTTTACAGCTGTGAGCTATAACACCATGACCTAAAGTTACATTTTCACCAATAATTACAGGCCCATCAATTTCGGAATGGAGTATACAACCATCTTGAACATTTGAACGTTTTCCAATGATTATTTTATCCATATCGCCCCTAAGAACACTATTAAACCAAACACTAGAAAGATCCTCTAAGAAAACATTTCCAATTACTTGGGCTGTTTCTGCCACAAATGCTGATTCGTTAATTGTAGGGGTTATTTTTTCATATGGAATAATCATGATAAATAAATAAGGAACTATGAATAATTATGGGTTTCTAAACATAATTGTTATATCTTCAAAAAAACATCATTAAAGTATATTATGAGCAATAAAATAGTTGGCATTTTTATGAGCATTGGAGCAATAATGCTCTTTGCCTTATTTGCAGGTTTATGGCCTGCTGGACAAACTGATCCGGGAATAGAGAACGCAAAATTATTAGCGGAAAACAATCTTACAATAGCATTCCTTTTCATGGGAGGGCTTTCATTTGGAATGATGCAAACAGGTGCTTTCATTATTACTGAAAGATTAATAAAGAAAGCTGATTCAACATACAAAACTCTTCTTGCATTTTCCAAACTTGCATTTGCTGCATCATTAACTATGTTTATCGTATCTGGTAGTCTATGGCAATCATCAGGTTGGCTATATAGCACTGGCGATAAGATGACTGCTGGTGTAATTAACCATATGGCAGCTGCTACAACTAGTTTACTACCTTGGATTTGGGGTTCAGGACTGATAATCCTTGGATTAGCTACAATTTCAGGTTCTTCAAAGCCTAAGAATATGATGGATTGGACAAAAGGACTTTTAGTAATATCAGGAATTGTATTCGTTCTAACACCATTCATTGGAGCTTCAGGCGCAGGTACACTTGGTTTTGTCTCTTGGGGACTTGCTTGCCTAACACACGTAATTATAGGCGCACTATTAGTGACAGAAAAGATAGACTTCTAAGTTCTATATTAAGTGAATATTTACTATCTAATTAGATAGTGAATATTTACTTAATGTTAATTAAACAGTAAAATATGAATTAGTGATAACTTTGTCCGAAAAATCAATAAATGTTAAAGCGTGGATAGCAGAAATGATAGCTACGTTTACTTTTGTATTAATAGGAACATTATCCGTTATAGTAGCAATTCCAATACTTGGAAATAATACTCTTGACCCTTCAAGTTTAATAATTATTGCTTTAGCCCATGGATTAGCTATATCAGTAATGATTTATACCGTTGGTCACATTTCAGGAGGTCATATTAATCCAGCTGTAACTATCGCCATGTTAGTTAGCCGCAAAATTAATGTAAATAATGCAATAGGTTACATAACATTTCAAATAATTGGAGCAGTAATAGCGTCAGGTATCAGTAGAACAATTTTTGATATTGGGAATAAAGTTCAATGGGGACTACATCAACCAGGAATGGTAATAAATGGTAACGTAGTAACGGCATTATTTGTTGAGATCATCTTAACATTTTTCTTAGTTTTCACTATATTTGGAGTAGCAGTTTCACCTAAAGCAAACATAGGGTGGGCTGGATTTGCAATAGGTTTCATGGTAGTGATACTTCATTTTGCTGGAGTTCCTATTACAGGCGCAAGCATGAATCCAGCTAGAAGTTTTGGACCCGCATTAATTTCAGGTAACTTTAATGCTCATTGGATATATTGGGTAGGTCCAATAATTGGAGGAATTATTGCGTCGTTAACTCACAGGTATGTATTAAAAGAAGATTAAAATAAAGAAGATAATACGAAGAATAACGTAGATGCAGTTCCGATAGATATAATCAAATATACTAATCCAGTTATAGGTTTCTTATAAGGCAAGAATCCTACTTCGAATAAGAAAGCTTTGAATCTATAAAGTCCATGAATTAATGTTGTAGAAAAAAGTGCAAGTAAATACATTTTAAATAATGGATTATTAAAACGAATAATCGCATTTTCATAAGAAATAGGATCAGAACTAATAATTCCAGAAGGATGGAAAAGTATGCTATTCAAGATAATAAATGACGGTAAAAGGAATGCGGCGACAAATCCTCCAGTTGAAAAAGCTCCCCATAATAAAGCATGAATTTTTTTATTCAATTTTTATCACCAGAATAAGAAGTATATCAAATAAGAAGCCGCAAAAAGAATTAACAGATTAACTATGACTAGTGCAAATATAGGAGGAGATTTTCCTGATATTTTAGGTACCTGATCTTTTTGAATTTTACCAGTAAGCTCAAACCAAGTTATAGTATGCAATAAAGTAAAAGCTAAAGCAATTACAGAAAACATGAACATTAATGGCGATGCAGCTAATAATCGAAAATCGATGAATGAAGAGGATCCGCTAGTAAGCTGAGAAATTTCATAAATAGAAATCAATACATATAAGGACATAACTAAGCCAGAAATTTCCCTCATTGCATAAGTGAAATACCTGCGATTAGTAAGCCACCAAAAGTTATTATTTTTTTCGACATAAGGTTTGAATTCTTTACTCAATAAGTTATCACTTCACAAATTTAGGGAGCAATAGTTCTTTAATAGTCTGTAAAGAACCAGTGAGTTTTAATTTTTGAATAGCTATTGCTGGATCAACATTTTTAGGGCAAACGGAAGTGCATTCACCAATCCAAGAACATCCATATACACCTTCTTCTGAAGAAGTTATCTTTAAGCGCTCTTTTTCACCTTGATCTCGTGAATCCATGTTATATCGATATGATAAAGCAAGAGCAGCTGGGCCAATAAAATCATCTTCAGTTCCTACAACAGGACAAGCTGAATAACAAAGCATACAATTAATACACATACTTTGTTGTTTATAGAGATCTACTTGTTCCGGAGTCTGTAGATTTTCTCCTTTTTCAATGGGTTTTTCGGTTTCATTGATTATCCACGGTTTAACATCCTTTAATTTAGTCATAAAACTATCGATATCAACAACAAGATCTTTAATTATTGGGAATCGTGCCATAGGTTCAACAGTTAAATTATCACCGACATCATCAATGAAAGTTTCACATGTTAATTTTGGTTTACCATTAACATTTGAACCACAACTTCCACAAACACCCATTCTGCATGACCATCTATATGTTAACGAACCATCAACATTGTCTTTAATGTAATTTAAAGCATCTAAGACAACCATATCAGGTTTTACCGGTATTTTATACTCCTGGAAATATGGTTCAGAATCTTCTGTAGGCCGATATCTTTTTACTTTAATACTAATTTGTTTTTTCTTCAATTTTAATAAACTCTTTCTTGAGGCTTCCATTTAGTTATAGTGACAGGGATATATTTGAGTTTAAGCCCATCATTTGTCTTATACGCAAGAGAATGTTTAAGGAATTTCGAATCATTACGCTTAACATAATCATTTCGATAATGAGAGCCTCTAGATTCTTTTCTATTAAGAGCAGAATGAGCAATAGCTTCAGCTACATCTAGCATAAAATCAAGTTCAAGAACTGAAACAAGTTCAGTATTGAAAGGTCTTTCTTTATCAGATACACCGACTTTTTTGAATCGGGATTTTAATTTACTTATAACTTTACATGCTTTCAAGCAATCTTCCTCATTTCTAAATACTCCAACAAGATTATCCATATTTAGTTGCATTTCATCTCGAATTACAGATACTTTTTCAGTATTTTTTTCTTTTCCAAGCAAATTACTAAAGATTCTTTTTTCTTCAGATAATAACAAAGAGTTAACATCAATTTCCTTTGATTTGTTTTTACTATTTGTAGCATGTTCTGCGGCACTTCTTCCAGTATATGCACCAAACACTAAACATTCAGTTAACGAATTAGATCCTAAACGGTTAGCTCCATTAAGGCTGATGCAAGCACTTTCACCTGCAGAAAATAATCCTTTAACGGAAGTACTTCCAGTAATATCAACACTAATTCCACCCATGGAGTAATGTTCTCCAGGTCTAACGGGAATAAGTTCCTGAGAAGGATTTATTCCAGCAAAATTCTCACTAATTTCTTTCACTAAAGGAAGTTTAGTTTCAATAACATCTTCACCAAGATGACGTAAATCAAGACCAATATATGATCCATAAGGACCATCAAATCCTCGTCCTTCATTTATCTCTGTAAGAAGAGCTCTTGAAAGTAAATCACGAGGACCAAGTTCCATTTTTTCAGGAGCATAATTTTTAAGAAATCGCTCATTATCTTTATTTACTAAGTAACCGCCTTCACCTCTAGCTCCTTCAGTTAAAAGTATGCCATTAACGGGTAAAAGGGTAGGATGAAATTGAACAAATTCCATATCTTTCATGGGAACTCCAGCTCTATATGCTAAAGCCATACCATCACCCGTACATATTGAAGCATTAGTAGTAAATTTATAGACTTTTCCAGCTCCTCCAGTAGATAGAATAACTGAATTAGCGCAAATAGCGTTTAATTCTCCAGTTTTCAAATCGATTGCAGTTAATCCAGTCACTTTCCCTTTATCAGTTAATAGAGAAGTTACAAACCATTCATCAAAACGTTCTATATTTTCATACATTAAAGTTCGCTGAAATAAAGAATGTAACATGTGAAATCCAGTCTTATCTGCAGCATAAACTGTCCTTTTAACACTCATTCCACCAAATGCCCTAGAACTAACTCTACCATCAGAATCTCTACTCCAAGGACAGCCCCAATTTTCTAGTCTAAGTATTTCATCAGGAGATTCATTTACAAAATATTCAACCACATCTTGATCAGCTAAATAATCACTTCCTTTAATAGTATCAAAACAATGTAAATCGAGATTATCATAATCTTTCAAAACGGCAGCAGCTCCACCTTCAGCTGAAACAGTATGACTTCTCATCGGATACACTTTTGAAACGATAGCTATCTTTAGCTTATCGTTATATTCAATAGCAGACATAGCAGCCCGAAGACCAGCAGCACCTCCACCAACTATTATAATATCAAAATTTAATGTATCCAATTCTAGCGCTCCTAATCTAATATAAACTGTTACATAATCAGAATTAAGTTTTATTTAAACTAGAATAATAGAATACGTATGAATACATTGAAAATAATAGCGATAGTAAGAGACATGTTCTGGGTATCACGAATTAAAGAAGCTTCAAGAAATAAAAATATTGAATTAACATTTTTACGGGAAATTAATGATCATTCAGAATTAAATAATTCATCTTTAATAATTATTGATCTCTCAGATTCACAATTAAATCCTATAGAAACAATAAAAAAGATAAGAAGATCATCAACTGAAGTTGAAATAATAGGTTACTACCCACATGTTAGGAAAGATTTAATGAAAGATTGCATGAACGCTGGATGCAGTTCAGCATTAACAAACTCAATTTTTTCTAAAGAGTTAATTAATATTATTTCAAAAAAAACTAAATGATATTCTTTCTTTATTTAATAAAATAGAAATAACAAATATAATTATTCCAATTATATGAGTCAAAGTGCATAAGAAACATATAGAATTAATTAAAAAAAATTCAACATAAGTTAAAGTAATTATGCCTAAAATAGATATTACACTCCAAATAAATAATTTTTTACGTGAATCATATTCATAAATTCCAAGAAGAGATAAGATCAATGAACCAATAAACCAAAGCAGTCCAAAAACAGATATGGGTATTCCTAGAATTTTAGAATAAGAACTAGATAAAACTAAGCCACAATCAAAAAGATCTAATGGAGAACAAGATTTGATATCTTGAAAAGTAAGAAAAGTCAGATAAGATGAGATTAATACGCCGAAGATCGATAAAACCAGTGTTATTTTAAACAGTCTTAAGTGATTAAAGTAATCAATTTTCAAGATTCTTCAACTCAATTTCTAAATCTTGGTAAGATATTTCACCTTCAATTCGTTTTACTAAAGATCCATCCTTATCAAATATTAGAAAAGTAGGAGTAGCGTCGATAGAATATTTCTCAGCAAAAGAATTTTCTGCGTCAAAAACATGAATCCAAGATGGTTTATGTTTTCTGATAAAGTGAGAAGTTTCAATCTCATCAGACTCACTCCAAGATAATGCTATTGAAATGAAATTGATATCATTACCATATTCAGAATGGAGAGCATTTAGAATTGGGACCATGTTTTCACAATATGGGCACCATGATACCATGAATTCCACTATAACAGGTTTACCTTTCAGATAAGATGAATCAATATTATTAGATGATATTCCATTAGAATCAATTATAGGTAAATTAAAATCTGAAACTAATAACGTTGGTCCTGAAACTTTTGGTTGATAAGGCGAGGTAAAATCATCAATGTTATAGATTACAAAAGATGACACAAGAATGATAGATAAAACAAATAATATCCTATATGAATAATATCGAGAAGAATGTTTTATTTTTACGTGTTGAGATAAAGATCTTTGCGAATTAAATACTGATGAACAATATTTACATTTTAGTGATTTTGAAGACAAAATATTAACCTAAATTAATGTTTTAAAATAATTTTATTGTAAGATAATCATAAAATAAATTTAGTTCCTACGTTAGATTCTTTAGCTAATGAATATATTTTTTTAGCAGTAACTAAGTCTTGAACTGCTAATCCAACAGATTTAAACAATGTCAATTCATTGTCATTAGATCTTCCTGATTTTTTCCCAGTTATAACTTCACCAATTTCAGCATGAATGTGATTTTTATTTATTGCTTTTTCAGAGATAGGTATCAATAAATCACCTGCTTCCAATAAAGAAGCTTCATAAGAATCAACAAAAACTTTTGATTGCTTTATTGTCTTAGTATCAAATTCTCTAGTTTCAGGAGTATATGTTCCTATTCCATTAATATGCATACCCTCCTCAACGCAATCACCATTAAAGATTGGAGATTTAGAATTAGTAGATGCGATAATAATATCAGAATTCTTCATAACATCAATAGGTGAATCTACAGATTCAAAATCTATACCTAAAATAGAACTCATCTCTTTGGAATAATTTTCAGAATTAGAACGATGCAAAGAATATACTTTTACTTTTGTTATATCTCTTACAGTAGAAATTGCAGAGATTTGAGTTCGAGCTTGAACTCCGCTTCCAAAAATACCAACAGTTTTAGAATCATGACGAGAAAGATACTTAGTAGCTACTCCACTAGAAGCGCCAGTACGCATTGCAGTTAGATGAGTTCCATCCATAACTGCTAAAAGATTTCCATTGGAAGGATCAACTAGAAGAACAGTGCCCATAATCGAAGGTAAATTATAGTTAGCAGAATTATTCGGATAAACAGTAACCATTTTAAGTCCAATTATCCCCATATCTTCGACATATCCAGGCATTACTAAGAAATCGCCTTGTTTTTTAACGTTAATAACAGGTCTTAAAGGTAATTCTACTTTTCCAAGAGATAATTGAGCAAATCCTTCTTCAACAACTTGAACGCAATCATCCATAGTTAATAGAGATTTTATATCATCTTGAGATAAAGCAAGTACCATTATTACTTTTAGAATCTAACAATATATATTAATTAATATTAAATCAAGTTTAAAATTACAAGAATAATAAAAAAACTACAGGTAAATTAAAATTCTTTAAATTTTATGTTATTAATTAGTTTTTTCAAATCTTCATCATCCATCCAATCAACTTGAAGATGATCTACGATTTCTTCATAAGTCATTCCTATTTTCTTAGCTTCCTCAACAGTTATTTCGTAAGCTTCTACTTCAGTAGGTCGATCACAATAATCATAATTGCGATCAAAAAGAGCTTTACCTTCGAAGAATTGTCTCACATGAACGAGTTCATGAATTATATCCAGATAGATTGAACGTTCATCACCAGTTTTCAAATAATGAGAACTTATACGAATATGACCATCATCATCACTTACCCCCATATATCCGCTTTTTGAAGAAAAGAATTCGATATTCAAATCTTTTAGGACTTTTTCTGTATCTTCCTTGAAAAGATCACGTACTTGTTCTATTTTCTCAAAACCTTGAAAGAAATCAGTGAATTTATATAAAGTAACAGTAGCATCTCTAATTATATTTACGCCCAGACTATTCAAACTACTAAAAATTTAATTTAATTAATATTTAATTGAAGCGGTAATTCTAAAATTAATTAAAGAATAATTAGCAAATCTCAAAAAAGCTTAACTTTTAAACGTAATAAAATAATAAGAAATAGATCTATTTTGCCTTCAGCTTATGTTTTAGTTAATACGGAAAAAGGTTACGAGAAGATAGTTGATAATTTAAGAAAAATAAAGAATATAATTGAAATTAATACTGTTTACGGAATATATGATATCATAATAAAAGTCGAAGCGAAAACTATGGAAGAAATGAAAAAAACAATCATGAGTATAAGGCAATTTAATGATATAAAGGCAAGTTTAACAATGATTATCGTAGAGAGTTAAAATTGTTTATTCATGTAGGGATAGATGATACAGATTCAAGAGGAGGACAATGCACTACATATATTGCAAGTAAAATAATATCAAAATTAATTAATTATGAATTTATCGATTATCCGAATCTCGTAAGATTAAACCCCAATGTACCATGGAAGACTAAAGGAAATGCTGCAGTATGTTTTCGATTCCATGCGGATAATCCAAAAGATGTGTTTAACAAAATAAGTAAAATAGTAAAACAACAAGCTCCTGAAGAATCTCATTCAGGAATAGTTCTATATGAAGGGGAAAAAATAAATGTTGAAATCAAGAATTTATATAAAGATGCATTAAATGGAATTATAAATATTAATCGAGCCAAACGGATAATTAAAGAAAATGGGATTTTATCATATGGAGGATTAGGGGTAATAGGTGCCTTATCATCAATAGGAGCTGATTTCAAAAAAGATCACACGTTTGAGATTATTGCGTATAGAAAAAAAGAAAACTGGGGAATGAAAAGAAATGTAGATTATGACTCTGTAGTGAAAATGGATGAAATAACAGGTAAAGATACTTTTAGCAATATTGATTCAGAGAAAAAAAAATTACTAGTATCACCTAATGGTCCTGACCCTGTATTAGTAGGAATTAGAGGAGAAAATCCTATGATTTTGATTAAGGCGTTAAATTTAGTAGAGTTAGGTGAAAAGATTGAATCATTTATAATATTTAGAAGTAATCAAGGAACAGGAGAACATCTTAATCAACAATTAGATGTAAATAAATTAAAATCATATTCATCCGGATACATTGATGGTCAGTTATCAAGGAAAGCATGGGTAGAAAAAGGCGGACATGTTTATTTTGAAATAATTAAATTAGATAATAGTTGTATTTGTGCAGTTTACGAGCCATCAGGAGATCTGAGAAAGATTGCAACTCAACTAAATGAAGGTGATTATTTGAAAATATATGGGGGAATCAGGAAGCCAACTACTAAACATAAATTAGTACTTAATGTAGAACAAATAGAAATTCTCGAGATGAATAATTCGTACAAATACATGAATGATATTTGTAAACAATGTGAAAAAAGAATGGAATCAATGGGATTTATGAAAGGTTATAGATGTGAAAAATGTGGAAAAAGATATCCTTACGCTAAAAAAATGAAGAGCCACATTGAAAGAGATATTAAACCTGGAATATATCTGCCTCCTTTAAGATCTCAAAGGCATTTAACAAAACCATATTCAAGATTTAATCTTGAGAAAAACAACATGGTAAACGAAATAGAAAGTGACTGGTTTTGGTTTGCATGAAGTAAATATTAAAAATTAGAATAATGAAAGGAAATTATTAAAAATTATTCTCTTTTAATATAGAAATAAGATTTTTAAGAAATAATTTAACATCATTATGACATTTTAAGGAATATTTAGCAAAGGTAAGTCGATCATCATCACCAACTACTATTCCAATACCGATATCTCGAATAGATAAGAAAACAGTCTCATCAGTCACATCATCTCCAACATATATTGGGATAATATCATTGGATTTCAAATTCAATTTATTTAATAAGAAAATTAATGCTTTACCTTTATTCCAATTAACATTAGGAACGATCTCGAAGATTTTTTTCCCATTAATTTTTTTTAGTGATGAATAATTGGAGACATTTTGATCAATAATTACTTCTAATTTCGATATATCGAAATTATTTAATTGACGATAATGTATTGATATCGAATATTTTTTACGTTCAATTTGAATATTATCGATATGCTTAAGAGATGAATTTAATTCAAATTCAATTTGATTAAAAAGAGAAACAAAGTTCAACCATTGATTCTGTTGAAATGAGTTATTTGATGAATCAATGATTTCAAATCCATGATTCCCCATGTATGTAATTCCATCAAGGTTAATTCGAGGCTTTACATCATTTAAATCACGTCCGCTAATAATACCAATTTCACAAAATTTTTTAAGGTTAGATAGAATATCAAAAGTTTCTTGTGAAAGATAAGAATCATTAGGATTGGTTATAATAGGAACAAGAGTTCCATCGTAATCGAGAAAAACTATAGGAATTCTATCTTTTAATTTGAACTTAAATTCAATTTCTCGACATAATGCTGAATTAAGAGACTTTAAAGATAATCCATTCATATTTATTAATAAAATATTTTGAATGATTTAAATGGGTTTTTCTATAATTTAGTGAATGGAAAATAAGAATTGATAACTAATAATATATAGATCTATATAGTTTTTATAGACTATTTTAATATGTGATTAAATATAGTCAATAACTTGTGGAAAGTAAAGCTTTTTCTCCAGGACATATAACAGGTTTATTTTCAATATGTATGGAAAAAGAAATATTGAAAGCAGGATCTATAGGCGCTGGAGTCAATATAAGTGAAGGAGTAATTAGTAAAGTTTGTGTAAAGCAAAATAAGAAAAAAGAAATCCAAATAAGAATTAATAATTTGGAAAGAGCAGACGCGCATACATCAAAATATGTCATTGAAAAAGCATTAAAAAATTTGAGTGAATCATATAGCGTTAAAGTTAATCATTATACGGATCTTCCAATCGGATCAGGTTTTGGAACAAGTGGTGCAGGAGCATTAAGCCTAAGTCTTGCATTAAATGAAATATTAGAGTTAGGAATGACTAGAGTAGAAGCAGCACAATTAGCTCATGAAGCAGAAGTATCAGTAAGAACAGGATTAGGAACTGTATCAGCTGAATTAGAAGGAGGAATTGATCTTAGATCAGTTGCTGGAGCACCAGGAATTGGAGAAATTAATAAAATCCCATTAACTGCTGATTTAATATGCGTTGCTTTAGTATATGGTCCAATGCCTACCTCAAAAATGTTAAATAATGAAGTATTAAGAGAACGAATAAATATAATAGGTCGACCTCTTTTAAATCGCCTTATAGAAAGTCCCGATGTAGAAACATTTCTTAAATGTTCTTCTGAATTTACCAAGAGCATAGGTTTAATGACACCGAGAGTGAATAAGGCTCTAACTAAATTCGAAGAATTAGGATATAATTCAGGAATGATAATGTTTGGAGAAGGAGTGTTTACTCTTATAGAAAAGAAAGAGGTATCAAGAATTATAAATTATTTAGAGCCGATCCAAAATGAAGTTCAAATAATAATTTCAAAGGTGGATAATAATGGTGCATACTCAAGCTAAAGAAATTCGAAAAGATCATCCCAGGTATCATTCATTAATTATTAGAAAGAAAATAACTGAATCATTCGAAAATAAAGTAGTTGCATCTGCCGGATTAATTGCACATGGGCGTGGAGAAGCATTTGATTATATTTTAGGCGAAGAGACCTGTGAAGAATCAATTAAAGCCAGTAAAGCTGCAATTGCCACTATTTTATTAGCGAAACTTGCAATAATTTCTGTAAACGGCAATTCAATAGCCCTTTGTCCCAATGAATTAGTTAAATTATCAAGAATTACAGGAGCTAAACTCGAAGTTAATCTTTTTTATGGTAATAAAAAGAGAATTAAGGAAATAAATAAAAAACTAGTAGAAGAAGGAGCACAAGAAATACTAGGAATTAACGAACATGATCAGAAGATAATTTCTGAAATCAAAAGTACTAGAAGAACAGTAGATAGTAAAGGTATTTTCATATCAGATGTAGTTTTAATTCCGCTAGAAGATGGAGATAGAGCTGAAGCGTTAAAAAAAATGGGGAAAACAGTAATTACAATAGACTTAAATCCGTTATCTCGAACTTCGAGATCATCAGATATAACGATAGTGGATAATATTGTAAGAATAATGCCCATTTTAATTAAAGAAGCTAATAAAATGAAATCATTATCGAATAAAGAATTAAAAGAGATAAAGGAATCATTTGATAATAAAGATAATATTTCTAAAGTAGTGTTAAGAATGTTAAATAACTTAGAAAAAGCTTCAAAGAGAGTGTAAAAAAATGTCAGTGATTAAACCAAATACATTACAGGATTTTACGATGTTGAAAGGGAAAAGAAAAATATGCATGACTACTGCATATGATTTTCATTCAGCATCATTAGCTGAAGAATCAGATATAGATGCCATATTAGTAGGCGATTCGGCTGCAATGGTAATGTTAGGTCATAATAATACAGTCCAAATAACTATCGAAGAAATGATATTGTTTTCTAAAGCAGTAACTAGAGCTGCTAAAAATACCATCATAATTTCAGATATGCCCTTTTTATCATATCAGGTTTCAGATGAATTAGCAATATTGAATGCAGGTAAATTAATTAAAGAAACTAATGTGAATGCTGTTAAGATTGAAGGAGGATCTGAATATGCGGGTTTAATCAAAAAATTAGTTAAAGCAGGAATCCCAGTAATGGGACATATAGGATTATTACCTCAATCAGCATCATTATCAAAGGGATTTAAAAGATCAGGTCAAGATTCAAAAGAGGCTGAAAAAATAATTCAGGACGCTAAGTCAATCGAAGAATCGGGAGTGTTTTCAATTGTATTAGAAATGGTTCCTAATGAAGTATCTAAAATTATAATGGATAACACTAAAGTACCGATAATAGGAATAGGTTCAGGTCCTAATTGCGATGGTCAGATATTAGTATGGCATGATCTTTTAGGATTTGACGAAAAGAAAAGAATATTTCTTAAGCGTTATGCCAATCTTCGGAGTAATATCACTAAAGCTTTAAACCAATATAAAAAAGAAGTAATAGAAAATGAGTTTCCTAAAGATAATAACTCATTTTACATGAATAAGAATGAATATGAAAAACTTTTAAAAAAAATTAAATAATAAAACCTCATAATAATTTATACGGCGGTATATAATGAGTGAAAAAAATGGGTTTTTAATTAGTAAAAAAAGAAATCTCACTCAATATATTAAGGATGTGAAGGATACCGAAATGAAAGGAACATATCCAGAGTATTCAAATTATAGGAAAAAGATTTTATCATTTTGGGAAAAAGCAATAAAAGAAAATTCAATTAATCAAAATGATAGCGTGAAAATCGCTTTAAAGCAAATTTATAAAAAAAACTTGCCTTAAATAATTTTTTAAATAAACAGCTTGATAAGAATTATTCCAATTCCAGCTGATAAATTTAGGAAAGCCGAATCTTGAGTATGTGGAGAAATAGCTTCAGCAATAGTTACTATTATTGGTAGTAAAAGTAATGCGTATGTAAATTGAGATATTATAAAGAAATTTCTATAAAATAATAATACAAATAAGCTCGAAATATAAACTGCTGCGCTTCCTTCTAAAGTTCGATAGTATTTATTTTTTATAAGTGGAAATAAGCTAAATGATCTGTATTTATGTTTTCCAAAACGAACACCAATAGGTTCTGCAAGTCCATCTCCTATAGCAGTAAGAGGAATTAAAAGAAGATTCATCCCAAACCAATCAACTTTAAGTTCTGTAGCTAAAATAACTAGAATTACAATTGCGATAAATGTGGTAAAAGCTTGTGTATAGAACCAACGAACTGTATAAGGTCTATCCTCTGGTCGATCAAGAGCCAAAAATGATCTCTGTAAGAAAGAAGATTTACTTCTTACACTTGGATGAATTACAATAAGAATAGATAAAAAGAATGGAAGACTCGTTATTCCATTTCCTCCATCAAGAAAAAAATATTCAGCGAATATTGGAATAAAGAAAATACTGAAATGACCTATTTTTCGGGTATAATTAACTTTCACATTTTTGTAGTATACAAGACACCCCATAACATACATGAGGCCATAAAACAAGAATAGGCCTAATAATGCAAGAGTTATTGGATTCATTAATCAGATATCTGGTTTTAAGAAAAGCTAGTAGTATTTAACTAGTAATTAATAGAATTAGACTAAAAATTGATATTAAGCTCTGATAATACAATGATCAAATAGACATGTCAACAAAGAAGGATCTTCAGCAAAAGTTTTCTACAGATCCAAATAAATATTATAAAGTTAATCTCTTTGAACAAAAGAATTTTGATCGTAAAGCATGTTCAAATTGTGGGACATTCTTTTGGACTTTAGATTCGTCACGAGAAAAATGCCCACAACAAACTTGTCAACTTTATGAGTTTTTAGGAAATCCACCAACATCAAAAAAAATGGATTACATTGAAACATGGAAAGAAATAGAAGGATTTTTTGTTAAGAAAGGACATTCAAGTATAAGAAGATACCCAGTTGTTTGTAGATGGCGACCTGACTTATATTTTACAGTAGCATCAATAATAGATTTTCAAAGAATAGAAGGAGACAGGGTAATATTTGATCTTCCTGCAAATCCACTTATCGTACCTCAAATATGTTTAAGATTTAACGACATAGCTAACGTTGGAATAACAGGTAAACATAATACATCATTATGCATGATCGGTCAACATAGTATCCTAAATAATGAGGGATACTATAAAGATAATTGTATTGACCTTGATTATGAGCTTTTAACTAGCGTCTTTGCAATCGATCCTAAAGATATAGTCTTTGTAGAAGATGTATGGGTAGGATATGGTGCATTTGGGTTTTCATTAGAATATTATGTTAAAGGTCTTGAAATTGGAAATGCGGTGTTTACTGAATTCGAAGGGACGCCAGATAATTACAACATTATGAAAGAAAAAGTTGTGGATATGGGAGCAGGATTAGAAAGATTCACATGGATGACTCAAGGTACTCCTACAAGCTATGAGTCAACATTTGGTCCTGTTCTTGAAGAATTAAAGAATATTTGCAAAATAAATTATGAAAAAGAATTATTAATTGAGTATTTTAAGTTGGCTGGAACATTAAATATAGAAGAAACTCATGATGTTGTTGGTTCAAAGATTGAAATCGCCAAAAAATTAAACATGACACATAAAGAATTATCATCAATAATGGAGCCAATAGAATCATTGTATGCAGTAACTGATCATGTTCGTACTTTAGTATTTGCAATATCTGATGGAGGATTACCAAGTAACGTTGGAGGAGGATATAATCTAAGAGTAATACTACGAAGAGCAGCAACATTAATTAAGAAATATGGATGGAAAGTAGACTTAGAAGATATAGCTAATTTACATGTTGATTATTTATCAAATATTTTTCCAGAATTGAGAGAACATAAAAAAGAAATAAAAACAATATTAAATGTTGAAGAAGACAGATTAAATAATTCCACTAATCGCGTAAATAAAACTATAGAATCATTATTAAAATCTAAAAAGTCTCTAACGGACAATGATCTGGTAAAACTATATGATAGTGATGGAATAACTCCGGAATTATTAAAAGAAAATGGTGCAATAGACAGTATTCCTCAAGATTTTTACACTAAAGTATCTTCAACCCATCTTTCAGAAAAATCAAAGAAAGAAGAATTAAATAATGAGGTATTAGACGTTCCAAAAACGAAATTACTTTATTTTCAGGACCAGGATTGTCTAGAATTTGAATCTAGAATACTAAAAATAATAGATAATAAATTCGTGGTACTAAAAGAATCAGCCTTTTATCCTAGATCAGGAGGTCAAGAGCCAGATCATGGGAAAATAGGATTGGTTAATGTTAATGATGTAATAAAATCAGGAGAAGTTGTACTTCATCAAGTAGATAATATAAAGGAATTAAATGAAGGGGATTTAATCAAAGGCACTATTGATAAGACTAGAAGAGAAATACTGAAAAAACATCACACAGCAACACATATTATTAATGCCTCAGCTAAAAAAGTTCTCGGATCATGGGTTTGGCAACATTCTTCATTTAAAGATATAGATATAGCTAGATTAGACATAACCCATCACGCTCATCTAGAAAAAAAAGAAATCTTAGAGATTGAAAAAATGGCTAACGAAATTGTGATGAATGATATCCCAGTAAAAAAAGAGTTTTTTGATAGAGCTGATGCTGAAAATAAATATGATTTTAGAATATATCAAGGAGGAGTGGTTCCAGGTAAAGAAATCAGAATAGTGAATATCTTAGATGTAGATGTGGAAGCATGCGGTGGAACACATGTAAATCGAACGGGAGAAATCGGATTGATTAAGATTCTAAAAAGTGAAAGAATACAAGATGGTGTAGAAAGGTTAGAATTTGTTGCAGGAAACATTGCTCTTTCATTATTACAAAATCAAGAAAAGAATATAGAAGATATTGCTAAAAGTTTAGAGTCTCAACGTGGAAAAGTTGTTGAAGCAGTTACAAATACTATTTCACAACTTGAAGACTTGAAAAAAGGAAAGAAGATTTTATTAAAAGAATTGATAGAATTAAAATTAGAGAAAATTTCTTCAAAAGCAATCCAAATTAAAGATGTTGAACTCTATTTTAATTCGGACTATGATTTAGATGAAGAATATCACATTGAATTAGGGAACTCTTCAATAATGAATGAGCCTAAATTAATTTATGTAGGTTTAGCGAACAAAGGAAAAATGGTCAAAGTATTTGTTTTTGTAGGAAAAGAAGCTATCTCCAAAGGAATTAGAGCTGGAGAAATTGTTAAAGAGGCATCTAAAATAGTAGGAGGATCAGGTGGAGGAGACTCAAGATTTGGTCAAGGTGGAGGAGAAAATGTTAAAAAAATAAAAGATGTTAAAGAAACAGTTTTACAGATAATTAATAATGTTATCTCAAAATAATAAAAGAAAATTATGAGGAATATCATATGAAATCAGATATAAAATGGAAAGAAATTCAAGATAAATGGATTAAAAGATGGAACGACGCTAAAATTTTTGAAATAGATATAAACAGAAATAAAAAGAAGTATTTTTTAACGGTAGCATATCCATATCCAAATTCACCCCAGCACATAGGTCATGCGAGAACATACACTTTAGCAGATGTTAACGCTCGATATAAAAGAATGAAAGGATACAATGTTCTTTTTCCAATGGGATTTCATTATACAGGTACACCGATTTTAGCAATGGCTAAAAGATTAGAGTCTGGAGATTCGGATCTTATATCTACATTTAAAAATATCTATAAAGTTAAAGAATCCTCTTTAAGAGAGTTTAAAGAACCAATAGCAATTGCAAATTACTTTCATCAAGAAATTAAACAAGGAATGATCAATATTGGGTATTCAATTGATTGGAGAAGAGAGTTTACAACAGTAGATCAACCCTATAATAAATTTATTGAATGGCAATTTCGTCAACTTAAATCAAAAGGACATATATCTCAAGGCAGTCATCCAGTAGGTTGGTGTCCTAATGATGGAAATCCTGTTGGGCAACATGATACCATAGGAGATATAGAACCAGAAATCGGACAATATACCATAATTAAATTCAGGTATGATGATAAAATAATCCCAACAGCTACTTTAAGACCTGAAACTATTTTTGGAGTAACAAATATTTGGCTAAATCCTGATTCAGAATATGTTGAAATTGAAATAGATAATGAAAAATGGATTTTAACTAAAGAAGCTGCAAATAACATTAAACACATTAAGAATACCGGAAAAATTAATTCATTTTCAGTTAAAGAATTAATTGGTAAGAATGCTTTAAATCCAATGACTGAAACTGAGATTCCGCTATTACCAGCTTCATTTGTCGATCCTAAAAATGGAACGGGAATAGTTATGTCAGTACCAGCACATGCGCCATATGATTTTCAGGCTTTAGAAGATTTCAAAAAAACTATTAAAATAGATGAGTCGAATTTTGATATAAAAGATATTGAAGGTATCAAACCAATTCCAGTCATTTATTCGGAAGGATATGGAGAGATACCTGCTAAGGAAATTATAGATAAAAATGAAATTAAAGGTCAAAATGATAATAAATTAGAAGAAATAACTGCAGAGCTATACGCACATGAATTTCACAATGGTAAAATGAATGAGAGGATAGAAAAATATGCTAATGTTTCAGTCAACGAGGCAAAAGAAGAAATAAAAGATGATATGATTGATAATAATATTGCAGATTTAACGTATTATATAATGAACAGTCCCGTACTATGCAGATGTGGGACAGAATGCGTAGTAAGAACGTTAGAAAAACAATGGTTCATAAATTATGGAGAACAAGAATGGAAAGAACGAACTAGAAACTGTTTAGATGAAATGACCTTAATTCCAACAGAAATTAAACCAGAGTTTGATTATACAATCGGATGGTTAAAAGAAAAAGCATGTGCTCGTAAATCTGGAATGGGAACAACTTTACCATGGGATAAAGATTGGATTATTGAAAGTCTTTCAGATTCAGTCATTTACATGGCTTATTATACAATATCAGGATTTATTAACAACATTCCAATTAAATCTGAAGAATTAACTGATGAATTGTTTGACTACGTATTTTTAGGTAAAGGAGATATAAATAAAATTGCTCTAGAATCTAATTTATCTAGTGAAATAATAGATAAAATGCGAAAAGAATTTGAGTATTTTTATCCGTTAGACGCAAGACATTCAGGAAGAGATTTAGTTCCTAATCATTTAACATTTTTTACATTTATTCATACAGCTTTATTCCCAAAAAAACTTTGGCCAAAAGGAATAATGGTTAATGGAAGTGTATTAATGGATGGTAAAAAAATGTCAAAATCTTTTGGGAATATAATTCCACTTAAAGATGCAGTAAAAGAATATGGAGCAGATCCATTAAGATTGGCTATAATGTCTACTTCAGAATTATTACAAGACGCAGATATGAGCATAGAATTGATTAAAAGCTTTCAGAATCGATTAGATAGATTATACAAACTATCATCTGATCTAAAGTTAAATGAAGAATATTCAGGAGAATTGGAATTAATAGATAAATGGATGTTATCAAGACTTCATAAATCAATTGAATTAACAGATATTTCATTAAATAATCTTCGAGTAAGACAAGCATTACATCAAATTGTTTATTCTTTAGATCAAGACGTTCAATGGTATATTCGACGAACAAAGAACTCAGTAAAAAACGAAAGTTCGAAAATTAACTTTATTTTAAATGAAATGCTAAGAATTAGAATCCAGTTATTATCTCCATTCGCTCCATTTTTCTGTGAAGAAATTTGGGAAACTATGGGTAAATCAGGTTTTATTTCAGAGGAATCATGGCCGAAAATGGATATATCAAAAATTAATCCAGAAGCCGAAGAGAGTGAAGATCTTATAAAACAAATTTTAGATGATACTTCAAATATTCTTCGAGTGACAAAAATAAAACCAAATAAAATAATTTATTTTGTTGCCGCAGAATGGAAAATGGAAATATATCAAAAGATTTTAAGAATGAATGATGACGTGAGAGCCCCGATTCAAGAAATTATGAAAAATTTAATGAAAGAACAAAAATTCAAATCTAATGCTAAAGAAGTTTCAGAGTTTGTTAAGAAGATTGTAAATGATATTTCTAACATTCCAAAAGAAATTAAGGATAAAAGAAATTCTCTGAATATTAATGAATATAAAATATTATGTGAATCTATATCATTTTATAAAAATGAATATTCATGTGAGATAGAAGTGTACAAAGAAAATGATGAATCAAAAAGAGATCCGAAAAGTAAAGCAGCATTTGCGAAGCCTTTCAAACCTGCTATTTTTGTAGAATAAATAAAGTCTCACAGTCTGGGTAGAAATATTTTGGAAAATAAACAAGATCAAATTAATAAAAATAATCGTTCAGAGTTCAAATATGGATTTATAATTTTAAGAACAGATAAATTTTCTTCAGTTTTTAATTTTTTAGGTAAAAAAAAATTAGTTAAGAAGACTTCATGGATTAGTCTTGTAGTAATGCCAATAATTGCGGCAATAGGAGTATTTTTTTTATTACTTACATTAACTGCTTTAATATCAAGTCCAGATATACGTGAAGCAGGAAGAGATACAGGTCCACAAGCGCTTTTGCTTATTCCAGGAATTAATCCTTATCTACCTATAATTTACGGATGGATAGGAATCGTAGTTGGGATTGTTGCTCATGAAGGAGCACATGGAGTCATAGCTAAGAGTTTAGGATTTGAAGTGAAATCAAGCGGATTGTTATTTTTTTTAATATTACCAATAGGAGCATTTGTTGAAGTAGATGATTCTAAAATGAAAGAATCTCGAGCTCGAGAAAGTTTAAGAGTATTATCAGCAGGTCCAACAATAAATGTAATTATAGGAATGATAAGTCTATTAGGAATTTTTTTGATTGTATTAGGTTTATCTCCAGCTGTTAACGGGTTAACAGTAATTGATACAATGGAAGGAATGCCTGCTCAAGAATCAGGAATAATGATTAATGAAATCATAGTGAAAGTAAATGATATAGAAGTAAATAATGTATCAGATTTATCACAAATATTAAATGAAAAACGATCAGAAGTAATTGAAGTTACTATACTGAATATAGAAAGATGGGAAGAAAGAACGATTAAAATGAGATTAAGAGATAATGAAGATATTAAGATGGGGATAACGATAGCCCCAGTAAAATCTATGCTAACAGATAATTTAGAGAATTATAAAAAAGCTTTCAAGACTTTTCCAATAATTCATTTTATGCCACCTACTTTTCCAATAGGTCAAACTATACATCCATATTCTGAAGGATTAAGAGGATACTATACACATTCAGAATTAAATGATCTTTATTTACCCATAGCAAATACTCTTTATTGGATTTGGT
>CAZIZY010000012.1:0-14867 GCA_964544235.1 uncultured Nitrosopumilales archaeon | reverse complement strand
AAAAAGGATTCGCTAATTCTATTCATCATGCTAGACAAGTTATTACTCACAGACATGTTGTTATTGGTTCTCAAATAGTCACTATCCCAAGCTATCTTGTTAAAAACAACGAAGAAGATTCTATATCACTTCGTGAAGGTAGCACTATTAAAGATCTGTTACAAAATAAACCTGAACCACAACCTCAACCTGACACTGAGGATGCCCCTAAGGAGTAACGTTGAATTATTATGTCTTCTAATTCTGAAAATCCTGGGATTAATTGGGCTATTGTCCATATATTTAGTAGCTATAATAATACACTTGTTCATATTACTGATTTAACTGGTGCTGAAACTATTGCACTTAGTTCAGGTGGTAGGCACGTGAAAGCTGATAGATTTGAATCCTCTCCATATGCTGCAATGAAATCTGCTACTGCTGCTGCTGAAACTGCTAGAAATAAAGGAATTGATTCCGTTCACATAAAAGTAAGAGCTGTAGGAGGTATTGGTCCAAGAACGCCTGGACCTGGTGCACAAGCAGCTATTCGTGCTATAGCTCGTTCTGGGTTTAGAGTAGGGAGAATAGAAGATGTAACTCCAACTCCTCATGATGTAACTAGAAAACCTGGTGGAAGACGGGGTCGTAGAGCCTAGTTCTATATCTTTTATTTTTGTTGTAGATCTTTTATAAGCTGTTCATTATATTTGTTCATTTCACTTGAAAAAGTTATTTTAATTCCATATTTAGCTAAAGGCATGAAAATTCTAATTAGTCCTTTAGCTTGAATTCTGGTTGAATATTCAATTACAGTATCCTCTCCACTTTCTTCAAGATTATATTCTGATCTTGCAGTTGCCATTTTTCCTTTATATTCTGCTACCCATTTATTGGGCGGGTACATTCTTACAATCGCGTTAAATTTCATTTTTAACCCTAAAATTCTTACTATATCTTCAACTTGAATTCTTTCTTTAGTTTTTGATATTATCTTTCTTGATTTAAGGGGTGTAACTATTTCTGAATCATTAGAGTGTAAATCTGTCCACCATTTAAACGTAAAATCTTTTGGCGCTCTAACTATTTTGGTTATTCTAATTGATGTCAATTTCTCTAAGAATATTATTATGACTTCTTTTAAATTTACAGGAATTCAATTGATTTTCTATTCAAAATATTTATGTAATGTATAAATCTGGCGGATATATGATTTTAATTGATGTGTGGAATCATAGGTTGCATCAATGAAGCTGAAGTTGCAACTATTTTAGTTGATGGGCTTAAACGAATGGAATATAGAGGATATGATTCTGCAGGTGCTGCCACTTTAAATGATGGTAATATAACAATCAAGAAAAATACTGGTCGAGTTGAAGAAATTGATAAAAAAGAATCATTATCTTTACTTAAAGGACATATTGGAATTGCTCATACTCGATGGGCTACTCATGGTAAAGTTAGTCAATTAAATTCTCACCCTATTAGTTCATGTAATGGTGATATTGCAGTGGTTCATAACGGAATTATCGATAATTATTTAGAGTTAAAAGAAATGCTTGAACAAAAAAACCATAAAATAATTTCTGAAACCGATACTGAAGGAATTCCTCATATTCTTGAAATAGAATTAGAAACTAATTCTCCTAAACAGGCTTTTATTAACACTGTTAAACGTCTTAAAGGCTCTTTTGCTATTCTAGCTATGTTCAGTTCTGATGAAAAAACACTATACGCAGTAAGAAAAGATGCTCCTCTTGTAATTGGTGTTGGAGTCAATCAGAATTTTGTAGCTTCTGATATTCTTTCTTTTATTCAATATACTGATCGAGTTATGTTTCTTGATAATTATGAACTTGCTGAAGTTAATGGAGATTCATGTACCATTTATGGCTTAGATGGCGTAGCAATAAATAAGGAAATTTCACAAGTGGCTTGGGAAGCTAGTGAATTCTCTAAAGAAGAGTTTGCTCATTATACTTTGAAAGAGATTAAAGAACAACCAAAAATAATTCATTCGACTCTTTCACAAAATAAATTAATTCTTGAGAAAGTAGCAGAAGAATTGTCAAATGCTAATAATATCTATATTACTGCAGCTGGAACTAGTTATCATTCTTGTTTAATAATGAAGCAATTAATTGCTACGTTTTTGCGGAAACCATCTGAAGCAATAATTTCTAGTGAATTTAGTTATCATGCTGATTTATTAAATGATAATGATGTTCTTCTTACTATTTCACAAAGTGGCGAGACTGCAGATGTACTTAGTGCTGTACAAGAAGCTAAATTAAGAAATACTAAAATTATATCTTTAGTTAATGCTCCTGGCTCTTCATTAATTCGAGAAAGTGATATTTCAATACCTCTAAATTGTGGTCCAGAAATAGGAGTAGCTGCAACTAAAAGTTTCACTTCACAATTAGCTATATTGTACCTTATTGTTTTAACTATGGCTCGTGATATGATCAATAGTGATGTTCTATTTGATCTGGAAGATTTAATGGGAAAAATTATAGATCTTGATGATCAACTTAAGAAACTAGCTTTAGACCTAAAATCTTGTGATGACTTTTATTTTATAGGTAGAGGGTTACATTACCCTATTTCTTTAGAGGGTGCACTTAAGTTGAAAGAATTATCGTATGTTCATGCTGAAGGATTTCCAGCTGGTGAATTAAAACATGGAACTTTAGCCCTTGTTGAGGAAAAAACACCTGTCTTTGTTATCAATCCTTCTGATGATAGTTACACTAATACTTTGAATAATGCTGCGGAGATGAAAGCTAGAGGTGCTACTATAATTGGAGTTTCTGATTTGCCTAATCAATTATATGATATTCATATTCCATTACCTAAAGCACAATCATTATTATACCCAATAATTGAAGTAATTCCGCTTCAATTTTTCGCGTATCATATGGCTGTTGTTAAACAGCGTAATCCTGATTTTCCACGAAATTTAGCTAAATCAGTTACGGTAAAATAGTTAAAATTCAAGAGAATGATTAGAACTAAAATGTTATATACTGATCAATACCGGTAATTGACAGAGAAAAATCTTGGTTCGTGTCAAAGAAATTATGAACAGAAAAATTCTCACGGTTCAAAGAGATATAACTGCCCATGAAGCTGCTTTAAAGATGGCTTCTAAGAATTTCCCATATCTAATTGTAAAAGATAGAACTCATCATATCGGTATTGTTACCGAAAAAGATTTCTTAAAAAAGATCCTTGCTACTGGGAAAAATCCTCGTAAGATAATTATTGAGGATATAATGAGTTCTCCACTTGTTACAACTACTGAATCTGCTGATATTAAAGATGCAGCTAGATTAATGTCTAAAAAAAGAATTCGTAGATTACCTGTAATCTCGGATGATAAATTAATCGGTGTTCTTAATACTTCTGATTTCACTAAAAGAGTTGCTACTTCTAAAAGTTATTTAGAACTTTTAGCTGATTCTTTAAACTATCAATCATTAGTATCTTATCCCATCTAAATTATCGTCTTATTCTACCTAAATTATAATATATACTCCATATTACTTTAACAACCTATGTGTGCCCTTACACTAATTGGATTAGGCATATATGGTTATGAAGGTCTTACTGAGAAAGGCTATAATGTAGCTGTTAATTCTGATATATTATATATCGATACTTACACTAATGTTGTTACACCTGAACAAATCTCTTCTATTGAAACGCGTTTAAATAGAAAGATTCTTTCAGTTGGCCGCGAATTCTTAGAAAATGGAGAACAAATATTATCTGAATCTATTGATAATAATGTAAGTTTACTTGTTTCTGGTGATCCTATTGTTGCTACTACCCATACTGATTTATTAATTCGTGCTAGCGAACAAAACATAGACGCTAAAGTTATTCATAACTCTTCTATTTTATCTTCTATCCCTGGAGAAACTGGTCTTCATGCATACAAATTTGGTAGAACTGTCACTTCAACAAAAGAACCAGGTTCAAAATTAATCACTGTCTATCATGCAGTTTATGATAACCTTGTTCTTGGGTTACATACAATAATTCTAATGGAATATAATTCTTCTAAAAATGATAATTTAACTGTAAATCAGACTTTAAATAATCTTCTAAGTTCTGAAAACGATTATGGTTACAATGTGTTTTCTAAAAATACACTCTTAATAATATTATCACGTATTGGTTTCAATGATCAAAAAATAATTACTGGCCAACTTAGTAATTTAACATCGTTAGATTATGGTGAGCATCCACATACTTTGATTCTTCCTGGTAAACTACATTTTTCCGAAATTGACTCATTATCTGTTTTATCTGATCAATTACATGGTGAAATTAAAGATGATAATGCATCTAATGTTAAACGAATTTCAACTTCAATGGTTACTAAATACACTAGTAGAACGATTGAGGCTCTTAATAAGGCTAAAAAAATAAAGGGTAATGATTCTAAATTTAAAGTTCTTTTCGAAAATGTTGAAGCATATGTTTCTGATTCCGAAAGATTTCTTAATGAGGGTAGATCTGAATTAGCAGTTTTAAGTATTGGTTATGCCGAAGGATTACTGGATTCACTTAGATTTACTGGGGAATTAGATATCGAATGGTGACAATTATTATATTGCTTTCTTTTGTAAATATTTTATTCGTTACTTTTACTTGGAAAACTAGAAATTGACTAAATTAAAATCATCACAAATCTATACTATGATCTCTTTATTTGAATTAAGAATCGATGATGATTTTTTTGCTGTTAACAGTAACGATCTCGCTATCAAATTGAATTTATCACAACAAGCTATTTCTACACATCTTATTGAATTTGAAAAAAATGGATTAATACAATCTAAATTAAAATCAAGGCAAAAATTAATTAAAATAACTGATGATGGGTTAAATGAGCTAAGTCAACTCTATAACAAATTAGATTTAGTAATTGGTTCTAATACAAAACCATTTGAGATTAATGGAACAATATTCACAGGTTTAGGTGAAGGCGCTTATTATGTACATCTTCCTGGGTATAGAAATCAGTTCATAGATAAATTAGGGTTTGATCCATATCCTGGTACTCTTAACGTTAAACTTACTTCTTTAATAGATTCTGAATATGTTGGCCGATTAAATCGTAATGAGGCTATTCATATTGACTCGTTTAGTGATAATGTTAGAACCTATGGTCAAGCTTGGTGTTTTAATGCTACTTTGAATCATTCGATCGTTGGTTCTGTTTTAATTATTGAGCGTACTCATTATGATACTTCTGTGCTAGAACTAATTTTTCCTATTCACGTTAGATCTAAATTAAATCTTATTGACGGGTCTGGCGTGAAAATTACGATTAATTTATAGCGATATGAGTTGCCGCTATATTATATGTTCCAAATGTATCCTGTATTACTTTTAATATCTGATGATTTTATTTGTTGAACGTTTGAAGAAAGTCTAATTACACTTACATTAATTCCTCTTTTTGCGGCTTCATTTATTAATTCTTTTTCGTCATGTTTCTGGTCGTATCCTAAAACAATAACATCTGGTGATATTCTTTTAATAGTTTCAAAAATATTTTTTTCACTTCCTAATAATGCAATATCTACAAATTCTAATGCTTGAACTAATCTTACTCTTTGAGATTCATCGTGTATTGGTGGCTTATTTCTAATTTTAACTATTGTTTGATCCCGTGCTACTGATACAATGAGAATGTCTCCAATATTCTTTGCTTCTAATAGTGTTTCTATATGCCCAATATGTATCATGTCAAAAAATCCTCCGCATAAAACTACGCGGATTAATTTTCTACCTTTTTCAGTCAGACGTTTATTTCCATCCTCGTCATAAATTAAATTCTCAGAATTTGCCTTCTTGCATATTTGTGTTATTTCTTTTTCTGATAGTTCGCTTGATTTAGCTAATTCAGGTAAACTAGTCCCTAATTCATTAAACTCATTTAATAAAATAGTCTTAATTATGGGTTCTATCTCATGTGATTCCTGATTAGTTTCCATCAGTAACATAACATTCTAACAGAGAGTTGTTATTAGGGCTATCGATGAGTTATCATTGTACTTATTATAATCTCTTCATTATTTTCATTAGCTTTCTTTTATTATTACTCTTGTTTTTATACGATAGTCAGTATATTTGAATTGTAGCGTGATAGTGTTTTATGGAAAAAAGAAGACTAGGAACTACCGATCAATATAGTAGCTTAATTGTCTTAGGCGGAATAGCTTTTGCTAATATTTCTCAAATTGAATCTGATCGAATAATAAAATTAGCTTTAGATAATGGGGTTAATCACTTTGATGTTGCTCCTTCTTATGGTGATTCTGAACTTAGAATTGCTCCTTGGTTAAAAAATCATAAAAACAGTATATTTCTCGCAGATAAAACTGCAAAAAGAACTCGATTAGATTCTAAAAAAGACCTTGATTCTTCTCTAAAACGATTAAATGTCAATTCAGTTGATTTATACCAATTACATGCTATTGAAACAATTGAAGATGTAGAATTGGCTTTGGATAATGATGGAGCTATGGAAACTTTACTTGAAGCAAAAGAACAAGGATTAACAAAATATATTGGTGTTACTGGTCATGATCCAAAAGCTTTGTTTGAAATTATCTCTAAATGTAAATTAGATACTTTAATGTGTCCTGTTAATTTTATTCTTGATTATTATCATGATCATTCTCGAGATTTTAAACCTGTTATTAAATTAGCTCGTAGTAAAGGAATGGGTGTTTTAGCTATTAAGGCGATAGCGAAAAAGAGGTGGAGTACTTCTTCAAAGAAATATAGAACATGGTATGAGCCATTTGATGTTCAATCATCAATAAATAATTCAATTAAATATACTCTTTCGCAAGATGTTGATTCTGCTGTTACTGCCGGCGATATCAATTTATTTACTTTGATTCTAAATGCAGCAAAACAATTTACTCCCGGTAATTCTGACGAATTAAATGATATTTTATCTTCCGCATCAAGTTTTGAACCTATCTTTCCTAGATTAGGTAATGAATATTGATTTCTTTGTTTAAAAGCAATTAACTTAAAACATATCTGTTAGTATTAATAATCATAATGATGCGTTCTGTTCTATATTGCTGTGTGAACTTTATTTAGGTGGATAAACTTTGTGGAAAGATTCAATCGATCAATATAAAAAACTTACCCCTGGTTCTAAAAATGCTTATGATCGTGCTAAGAATGTAATTCCTGGTGGAGTTAATCAAAATGCGCGACACTATAATCCTTATCCATTATTTGTTAAATCTGCTCAAGGTCAATATATCTGGGATGTTGATCAGAATAAATACTGCGATTATTGGATGGGACACATGGCACTTGTTTTGGGTCATTCTCCTCAAATAGTTGTCGATAAATTAATTCCTCAAATACCTGATGGAACTCATTTTGGTTTTCCTAATTTAGCTTCTGTTGATTTATCTGAGCTTATTGCTAAAGTACTTCCTTCATGTGAAATGACTCGGTTCTCTAATACTGGTGCTGAGGCGACAATGTATGCTTGTCGATTAGCTAGAGGTTATACTGGTAAAAAGATCATAATTAAGATTCAGGGAGGGTGGCATGGATTTAATCCAATTCTAATGAAATCTGTTTGGCCTCCATATGATGCTGTTGATAGTTTAGGTTTGCTTGAGGAAGATGTAAAATATACTGTGGCAATACCATATAATGATTCAGAAATAGCTTCTGAAGTAATTAATAATCTTCGTGATGATCTTGCTGCTGTTATAGTTGAACCTATTCTAGGTTCAGGATGTATTCCTGCTGATCCTGATTTTCTTTCCACGATTCGAGAAGAAACTAAAAAAGTTGGTGCTCTTTTTATCTTAGATGAAATTATTACTGGATTCCGAATTTCTTTAGGAGGAGCACAAAAACATTATAAAATTGATCCTGATATTACTACTTTTGGTAAAGTTTTAGGCGGTGGTCTTCCTTTAGGATCTATATCGGGTCCAAAAGAATTATTAGAGTTATCTAGTCCTCGTACTGGTAAATTAAAAAATGAGCGAGTAGGTATAGGTGGCGGTACCTTCTCTGGAAATCCAGTAACAATGAATTCTGGGTTAGCTACTCTTAATTATCTTATGAAGAATGAAAGTAAAGTATATTCTTCTTTAGAGAAAAAAGGGAATATTGCTCGTCAAGGTATTCAAAAGGCATTTGAAGATACTAAATTTAATGTAAAAACTTCTGGGCTGGGTTCTTTATTCTATACACATTTTCTGTCACCTGATCAATCTTTACCACAAAATGCTTTAGATTATGATGAGACTGATAAAAGAACTTTAAAATCTTATCATATGGCTTTACTTTCTTATTATCAAATAGCTTTTCTTCCTACTCATACTGCTGCTATTTCCTTTGCTCATACTGATGAAGATGTTAATCATTTGATTTCTTCCTCTGAAAAACTTGCAGCTTCTCAATAATATTATTTTTATAACTTAATTGTGCTATTAATTTAACTCTGGAACTGTTTTAATTTGAATAATGATAAATCCTTAGATGATGAAATTATGGCAATTCTAGTTGCTATTTCTTCTTATCTTGAGGATCAAGAAATGTCATATTCTTTTAATAAAATTAAACCAAGTATTTCTCCATCTAAATCAACTCGTGATTCTATTTCGTCTTTTAATAAAATAATTTCTAAAAAACCTGCTCCAAATACTGATCTTTTAAATGAGGAAGGTGTAGTTAATTCTCCTCTTCCAGGTACAGCCTCTTTAAAATGTAAAGTTGGGGATAAGGTAAAAAAAGGTGATTTATTAGTTGTATTAGAAAGTATGAAAATGGAAAATCCAATTATTGCTCCTAAATCGGGGATTATCAAAGATATTGCTATTTCGAATGGGTCATCTGTAAAATCTGGTGATTTAATACTAATATTATCTTAATTTTGTATTATTTCTATTTATTTAATTATAATTATAATAACTTTGAAATATTAGGATTACTATATTACTTCTATGAATGCTGGTTTAGTTAAACTATGTAAATCTATTCTTGAAGTTTGTGCCTTAACTAAAGATGAAACTTTTGTTTTGGCCACTCCTAATAAATATGATGCGGAATACACATCTGCAATGATTAATGCTGCAGCTGAAATTGGTGCTGTTGGCGCCCATTTAGTTGTAATCCCTAAATTACAAGGTGTAGAATATGTTAAGGGAATTACTCCATGGCATTGGGATATCTATGCTTCTGCCGATCTTTTAATTAGTTGTCGAGTAGGTGCTGGTCCTAGAACTGAAACTCCTCAAGCTACTACTGCTTATAATGCAAAAATTGGAAATCACGATTTTAAAACAGATCATGATTTCTTAAACCGTATTGGCTCTAAAACACGTTGGATTGATCTTAATACTCCTCCTCATATTCAAAGACAATATTTCCCTACTCCTGAGAGAGCAGAATTAACAATTGAAGGTGCTAAAATAATGCACAAGGCTAAAGAGCTTCGTTATGTTAGTGAAAATGGCTCTGATTTTACCTTGAAAAAAGAAGGTCGTCCTGGACATGCTCAAATTGGTTATGCTGCTACTCCTGGAAGATGGGATAATTTCGGATATGGTTGTGTAGCCACTGGAACTGAACAAGGAGAAGGAACTATTATTATTGAACCTGGCGATGTTATTCCTCCTCTTAAACCTGATCCTGTAGTGACTGATCCAATAAAATTAACATGGGAAGGTGGTTATGTCACGAAAATTGAAGGGGGTGTATCGGCTAAAGTCTTTAGAAGATTGATGGCTACTTACAACGATAAAGAAGCTTATGGTATGTCTCATATTGGTTGGGGTACTCATGAAAAAGCTGCTTGGGGTGAAGGAACTGTTGATGATGTAGCTGCTTATCACCATAGTGCTATTGGAACTATGCTTTTTGCATTAGGTCAAAATTATGGACATGGCTTAGGTGGGCCTGATCTCAATTATTCTGGATTAGGTGATACTCAAAGGATAGCTCCAAATCATACTCACTTCACTTTACATGGTGGAGATTTCTATTGTGACGATGAAAAAATCGTTGATGATGGTAAACTCTTAATGTAGTTTCAAAAATAAGTTAATTCTTTTTAGCTAATTAGTGGATCTTGTATACTGATCAAGCTGACGTATCCGATCTTCGGATCAGGACTACTATTGAGTCTATTGTTAATTTTAACTCTATCAGTACTCTTGTAGATATTGGTTGTGGCGTAGGTATTCATTCCAGATGGTTAGCTTTTAAGCTTCAAAATATAGGAAAAGTTATCGGGTTTGATATTGATTCATCTGTAATTAATCAGGCTATAAAAACGTCCCAAATTATGAATGTATCTAATATTCTTTTTGAATCTGGTGATGTTTATGATATACCTCTCCCTGATAATTATTCTGACTTTGTCACATGCAAGAATCTATTTACTGTTTTGAATAATGCGCCTAAAGCAATTAATTAAATGACTCGTATATTGAAGCCTAATGGGCACATAATGCTAATTGAACCTGCTTCTCCATTTCAACTAATTTATGATCCTGATGATCAAATTTATACCGATATCTCGTTAAAATTAAATCGAGCTTTTGATGAAGCTTGGAAAAAGAAATCGGCTGATCAAGGAATAGGCTTAAAACTTCCTGGGCTTTGTTTAAATTCTGGATTAATCAATATCACTGTTGAAACAATAACTAATGCTCATCTTATTTCCGATTATAAACGTGATAAAAATGATGTTCTTACGCAGCTTAAAACTGAATCTTCCACATTCTCTGATTCAACAATCAATATGCTTCTAGATGCTGGTTTATCTCGACAAGATATTGATGCCTTTCAAAAAAGATCCTCAAAAAGATTCTCATCATTTTCTAAAAATAATTCATCTATTTCTAAAAGTGGGTATATTCGAATAATGCCTACTTTACTTATAATTCTTGCACAAAAATCTGATTCTTAATTCAAGATTGTATTTAATTATAATGATGTAATTATATTATCGTATGGGTATTTTTACCGTTAATCCAGATGAATCTCTTCACGTGATTGATTCTAACGTTTCTCGTATCAATGTCTATTCTAATCGCGATAGTTTTCATAATGATTTCTATAATAACTCTGATTCTATTTTTAAATCTGTTTTTGGTGATCAATGTATTTATTTCGATATGTTTTTCGAAAATCTTAATGTTTCATTTAGCTCTAAATTCTGGTTGTCTAAATATTATAATACTTTTAATCCTCCTACTGGAATCTTATTGGATTTAAATGATAAATATCACCCTAAATTGTGGCTTATAGAATATGAGTTATCAAATTTTGCTAAGAAATCTAATATTGTTAATTCACTTTATGATTATTACTGGTTGTCTTCTAAATCAGAAAAATCTGGAATATTTAAAGAACACATACTTAGTTTAATAAAACAAGGACTTGATCTTAATTCTAAAAAAAGGACACTAATTTCTTCAATTCTTGGACCTAATTATATGTCTCAATTATCTTCTGTATCAAGGAGAGATTTTAAAATATTATTACTTTCTGATCAATTGAATAATTTAGTTGAATCTATGGCTTCTCAATTATTTTATATGACTAAAGCCTTAGATATGAAAATTATAATCTTTAAAAAATACCTTATACCTCAACCTGTATCTAAATTGAAAAAGACGCGAAAAAATACTCCTAAACAAAAAACTGTTCAAAATTATGGTGTGGATGTTTTTGATAGTTATCCTGATCAAACATATTCATTTGGAGGATGGTATGAATACCTAATGAATTATGCGGATTCAAATACTAGAAAAATCGTTGATGATTTGCTTCTTTTAATTGATCAAAAACTCCCTAACTCTATACGAAGACCATACCTTGGTAACGAAAACTTATTATTATTTTACTCTTCAACATCACAATCTGATAATTCAAATTTAGGCAAATTATTTTTAGCACTAAAAATTCAAGATAATGATTTACATGCTATTGTTAGACTTAGCTCTACCTCTTCCAATTTACCTGCTGATATAAAATTAACTTCTTTTGCTAAAAATGATTCTAATACGTATCTTTACGATGATGAATCTGATGATGCTTCATACCAATATTTTATAATTGATTCTTCTAATATGCTTCCTTCTGTAGATCTAATTATTAATTCTTATTTATTTAATACCGGTATCTAATCAATTTCTTTTTTATTTATCAATCTGTTCATACAATCTACCCTACACTTTAAAACTAACGATGTTTTTTCTTCTTTGGTGTACTTTTTACTGTTATGTGGGGACTGATCTCTTTAATCCTTTCATGACGCCATTCTAGGTTGTTCTTTGAGCAGAACTTAGAGGTGGTTGCTGGGTAGAAAGGACACCTCTATCTTATTTCTGGAGGGATTAAGCAGTTAATCTATCGATATTTTTTATGAATCTTAAGTAAACTTTATATTCTATTCTTATTGGGATTTATTCCTGTAATACTTTGGCATATCCTCTTTTAATTATCGCACCTATAGGTGGAATTGTAGCAATTATATTTGCACTGTATTTAGCATGGTCTATTAATAAATATGAAATTGGAACTCCTAGGATGGTGGAACTTTATGAAGCTATTCGTTCAGGTTCTAAAGCGTATCTTACACGTCAATATAAGACTATTTCTCTTATTTCTATAGTTTTAGCTATTATTCTATATGCCGTTTTTGATTATTCTTCTAATAATGGGGTCCCTTATGTTGCTTCGTCATTTTTAATAGGTGCCGCTTTCTCGCTTTTAGCAAGTTTTATCGGAATGGATACAGCTACTCGAGCAAATGCTCGTACTGCTTATGCTGCACGATCTGGTCTTGAAGCTCCTCTCAAAATAGCGTATTATGGTGGCCTAGTTATGGGTCTTTTCAATGTAGGGCTAAGTTTACTTGCAGTTTCTGGATTATATTATTTATTCAATGATCCATCTTTAATAGTTGGTCTTGGATTAGGTGCTAGCCTTGCAGCATTATTTGCTCAGCTTGGCGGTGGTATTTACACTAAAGCAGCTGATATTGGTGCTGATCTTGTAGGTAAAGTAGAAGCTGGTATTCCTGAAGATGATCCTAGAAATCCTGCTGTTATAGCTGATAATGTTGGTGATAATGTTGGTGATGTTGCAGGTAGAGGTGCTGATTTATTTGAGTCTATGACTGCTGAAAACATTGGCGCAATGGTTATTGGAGTTTCACTTTATTCAGTTTCTGGAAACATCAGTTTTATTATTTTCCCATTATTAGCTCGAACTGTCGGAATCTTTGGTACATTATTAGGTATTCCATTTTTACGTTCAAAAGACTTCACTAACCCTATGATCCCTATGAGAAATAGTATGATTGCTACTACTTTGTTTATTGTTGTTGGATTATATCTATTAGTTGATAATACAATTCTAAGTCTTAATCTCTATTATGCTGCAATAGTAGGAGTATTAGCTAGTTTAGCTATTTTTGTTATTACTGAATATTATACCGGGTCTAAATATAGACCTGTGAAAGATATTTCAGAATCATCTGAAAGTGGTCCTGCTTTAAATATAATCTCTGGGTTCTCAGTAGGATTAGAGGGTACAATACTTCCAGTTTTAGTTATTGTTATAGCTGTTCTATCTGGCTATTATTTTGGTGCAGAGTTTAGTTCTGAAATAGGCGTTCACAAACATATTGGTGGTGTTTATGGTACTGCTGTTGCCGCTATGGGGATGCTTTCAGTAGCGGGAATGATTTTAGGAATGGATGGATTTGGTCCAATTGTTGATAATGCTGCAGGTATAGCTGAAATGTCTGATGGCGATAAAGAGATTAGAGATCGTATTGATTCATTTGATTCAGCTGGTAATACTACTAAAGCTTTAACCAAAGGTTATGCATTGTGTTCAGCTGGCTTAGCTGCTTTATTATTATTCCAAGCATATCTTTCTGAAATTGCTAGACATCGTGGTATCTCTGAAGCTGATATGGTTATTGATCTTGTACGTCCTGAAATTATATCCGCATTATTTATTGGAGGATTATTACCTTTTGCATTTAGCGCTTTTGCAATTAAAGCTGTTGGACAAGCTGCTGATAAAGTAGTTGAAGAGGTTCGACGCCAATTCAAAGAAATGCCTGAATTATTAGAGGGTAAAGGTACTCCTGATTATTCTAAATGTGTTGATATTAGTACTTATTGGGCCCAAAGAGCTATGATTGTTCCTGCCCTTATTCCTCTTATTACCCCTATTCTTGTAGGATTATTATAAGGAGCTGATGCCGTTGCTGGTTTTCTTATTAGTGCTACCATATCTGGTACTCTATTAGGATTCTTAATGAATAATGGTGGAGCTGCATGGGATAATGCTAAAAAATATGTAGAAGCTGGTGCTTTAGGCGGTAAAGGCTCTGATACTCATAAGGCTACTGTAGTTGGTGATACTGTTGGTGATCCTATGAAAGATTGTGCTGGACCATCTTTACACGTTGTTGTAAAATTAATAAATACAGTCGCTCTTACTTTTGCATTGCTTTTCGTATTATATGGTTTAATATAATTCGTTTTGTTTTACAATCTTATATTTGGAACATTAAGAATACAACGAACAATTCCTACTATAAGCACTACTATTGCTTCTCTTTACATGCTAGGGATTACTGATTTCAGTGTAATCTTCTCGCTTTCTTTAAGCATATTCTTTTTTCATATATCGGCTAGTGCATTTAATGATCTTTCTGATATTAATGCTGATCAAATAAATTCGCCTGAAAGAATTCTTATTATGGGTTCAATTTCTCATTCTCAACTAACTATTTTATCCACTGTTCTATTCTTGATTGGAGGCTTTATTTCATTACGGCTTGATCT
>CAZIZY010000011.1:0-8845 GCA_964544235.1 uncultured Nitrosopumilales archaeon | reverse complement strand
TGGGAGAGTAGGAATCCTTGGCATGTTAATCGTGTTGAGTTGATTCAGGATAGTTGTGGTGCAGGTAAGTTTAGAGGTGGATTAGGAGTTAATTTTGAAGTATCTATGAAAGAAGATGCTGAAATTACAACCGTTTGTGAGCGTACTAAGCTTCCTCCTTGGGGTTTGAATGGTGGTAAAGAAGCGTTAGCTAATAATTGTTTTATTATTGATTCTGATGAGAAAATAATTGAAGTTCCTAAAGCTACTCGAGTTCCTGTGAAAAAAGGTTCTCGAATCCGTGTTCAATGTGGTGGCGGTGGTGGTTATGGTGATCCTAATGATAGGGATCGTGATAAGGTTCTTGATGATTATAAACAAGAATATATCTCTCTTGAATATGTGCGAAAATTTTATCCGGACGTTAATATTTCTAAGTAACAACTTATCTTAAGGCTATATTCTGTCCTAAAATATTTTGGTGGTAATCTAAATTACCACCTATTTTTTTTGAAATAGTGTCTTCTTTATATTCACGTTTAATTGATATGATGTCTACCGGAGTCTTCATCTTTTGTTTTTCATCGGGTTGACTTTGAATCTATCTTACTACATCAATTCCTTCTCGAACTATACCGAATGATGCGAAACCTTGACCATCTGGATTTCTCATACCTCCATAATCTAACTCGGGTTGTTCATTAATAACCACAAAGAAGCTGGACGTGGCCGTTCCTGGATCTCCTCTTGCCATAGATAATGATCCATCTACATGTTTCATTCCAGTAGTTTGAGTAGTTTCATGTTCTATAGGTGGATAAGTTGAAGGATATACTCCTAATTTCTCACGTTCTTCACTACCTTTAGGAGCTGGTTTAGTGCCGCCTTGTATTACTTCTATTTTTATCATTCCAGCACTTGGTTGTGTATCTAGAGGCTGATTCTCTAATTTAACCGTTCTATAAAATGTAGTGCCATCTAATAGTCCTTCATCTACATACTTTAGGAAATTCTTAGCAGTTATTGGGGTTTCATTCTCAAATATTTCAGCTTTGATATCTCCCATCGATGTCTTGATAATAACCTTTGGATTCTTACCTGATTCAGTCATTTAAATCAAATATTCTATATGTACTTTTGGCCTATAAATCTTCCCAAGTTAATTATTGATATCATCTAAATCTAATTATATTGTTTTTATCTATCAGTTATCTCAATTTAGATTTATGATGCGCTTTTAGTTCTACTTCTTTGCGCTACAATAATTATGGCAATAAAAAATATTGCTCCTGCAATAAATTGTGCTCTTTGAGTATTTGCCCCAATTATCTCTTCGATTGTTTTTACCATCTTTTTTTGGTGCTCATATGAACCAACTTGTGGCTCATTCTTAGGTTTTTCAGTTTCGCGGCTAGTTACTTTCTTATCATAACTTTTATCGATTGACCCTTCTTTTTCTTCTATGCTAATTATTCCTTGTTGACCTTTATCTCTGTGACTATCACCATATGGTGGACTTATACTGCAATAATATTGAAACCTTCCAGATTTATTTGCGATAAATATTATTTCGTCTTTTTCTCCGTTACGTAAACGTTCACTAGATACTTCGTATGGTGATGGGGAATCCTTGTCAAGTACAAAATTATGGCGTACTGGCCCAGTCCCATTTCCTATTATATTAATTATTATTTTGTCTCCTACTATGGCTTTTATTTCAGGGCCTCCTTTTGTTGAATTATATCCATAATTATTAGCATAAAGAGTAACATTTACAGTATTTTCAGCTTCAGCTGATTGAATTATTGGAAATTGAAGAAAAATTACTGTTATTATTGTTATTAATGTAACTATTGGAATAATATTATTATTCATATTCTTATTTTTCTTCATCATTTAGTTAATTCTTTTGGTTTCTTAATTCTAGCATTGATGTAATCACTATCATTATTTGAATTATTATTAATGCATCAAATGTCCAAACACTAAAAAGATATCTTGCAAACTCCTGATAAGTTTGTCCAAGTTGTGGAGCTGTTAAAATGTCTCCCAAAAACAGGCAAACTTTGATTATTCCCCATATAGCTGTTATTTGATGAATATTATTTAATTTTCCATTATACTTTTTGGAAATAATGTTTTTCCAAATAAATTCACCATCTGATCTTTTCATCATTACAATTAATATTATATCTGCTAAAATTAATACTAACAATGCGTACGCATGACTTGGAGCTGTATCCCATACTTCCGCATCTGTTAACAGTAAAATTATTCCTGTAGTTGCTGATAATAATAAAAATATAATCACTCGAATTGAAACTTTCATTGATTTACTTGTTTTATTTTGATTCAAAATTATAAAACAATATTTTCTATAGGCTCTTTATATTTACGTTTTTAATTTACATGTGTTTTATCTCTTTAATTATTTGTGTTATTTTATTAAAATCACTTCGTCCATAATTATGAACTGGTGTGATGTCTCCTCTACTTGGTTTCTTTTGGTTATACTCTAAATGTTGGATCTTCATTCCCATCAATAATTATATCTAATAAATATGGTTTGTCTGATTTCAGTCCTTGTTCTATACCTGAAGCTATTTCTGAAGGTCTCTCGATTCTATGGCCTTCAGCTCCAAAAGATTTCGCAACTTCAGCTAAATTTACATCCAACTCAAAATCAGTTCCAAATGTTCTTCCATAATTCTTAATTTGGGCATATTTTATTACTCCTAAACTTTTATCATTTAATGCACATATTAAAAACGGGGCATTATTTTCTACTGCTGTAGCTAATTCTTGACATACCATTTGAAATGTCGCGTCACCACTAACACTAATCACTTGATTATTAGGTTTCACCATCTTAGCCGCTATTCCTGCACATATTTCATATCCCATTGGGGCATATCCTCCTGAATGTATCCATGTTCTGGGATTACGAATTGGCAATACTGATGCTGCCCACATCTTACATCTACCTGCTCCTGCAGTAATTATTGTATCGTCATTAAGATATTCTTTAATCTCTTTCATTACTCTTTGTGGTTTTATGGGTCTTGAATCAGAATTCTCAATAGTTTGATATTTTCTTTTCCATAATTCTTTAGCTTTGTTAACGTTATCATTCCATTTCTTAAGCCTTGATGAAGATAATCCTTGTTTCTTAACTTCATTAATGAGCGATTCTATAGCTACTTTAGCGTCTCCTCTAATTGGTAGTTCTATTGGGATGACTTTTCCCAATTCATTTCTATCAATATCTATCTGGATTATTTTGGCATCTTCTCTTATTGATATTCCTTCTATTGAAACATCAGTGAATCTGTATCCTATAGCTATTATTAGATCTGTTTCAGATATTATTTTGTTGGCGTATTCTGGGGTAAACTCTCCAGCTCTACCAATTGATAAATGGTGTTCTTCTGAAATGGATCCTCTTCCATTATAACTGGTCGCTACTGGGGCTAGTATTGATTCTGCTAATTCAGTTATTTGTTTTGAAGCTCCAGCTGTTATTGTTCCTCCTCCTGATAATATTACTGGGCATGATGATTTCTTTATTAGTTCTACTGCTTCTTTGATTTCTTGTAAGTCTATTGTTTTATTTTCTTTTTTAATATATTTCTTAATTTCATATTCATTTTCTGTTTTAGCTGATGATACATCTCTTGGTAAATCTATGTGGACTGGACCTGGTCTTCCTTCTATGGAAATCTTATAAGCTTTTTCTATAATTTTTAATGCTTCTTTAGGATCTTTTATTTGTATACTTTCTTTTGTTACTCCTTCATATATTGAATTATGATCTGTTTCTTGTTGATCGCCTTTCCCTAACCTATTTTGTCTTAGTTGTCCTGTTATCGCTATCATTGGAGTGTAATCAGACATTGCTGTTGCTACTCCAATTAACATATTTGCTGCTCCTGGACCCATCGTTGACATACATAATCCGGGTCTTCCAGTTAATTTCCCTATTGCGTCCGCCATGAATGATGCTGATTCCTCATGTCTAACTGTTATTCCTTTAGGTTTTGAAACTGATGCTAACGCGTCATATATTGGAAGTATTGGACCTCCAGGATGTCCAAAAGCGAATTCAATTTCTTGTTTTCCCATGAATTTGATTATTTGTTCAGCTATAGTGTCATTCATGTTACTCATTCTTTCATTATAGATGTCTTGTTCTTATTTATTAATTTCAATCTTGAAATATTACGTCTTTCTCTATTCTTTTCTTTTTGTTATGTTTATAAAAAATTGACCATTTAGTCATAAAGATTTATTATATGTCTCCTTTATTTCTATTATATTAGTGTATAATGTTGTTATTGAATAACTGGCTATTCTTATTTCTACATTTTCTAGGAATTGTTATAGCTTCGTCTGTTGCATTTATATCAGTTTCTGGTTATAAAAAAACTCAAAGTCCAACTCTTTTGAGATTGGCCATCTCTTTTTGTTTTATTTCTTTATCTTTCTTTGTTGACACTATTATTAATTTAACATCTTTTGGAATTATCCCTATATTTGCTCTGGCTTTATCTTTACTTGTTATCATTGCTTCTGGTCTTGAGGCTACTGGATACTTTTTCCTTGCATTTTCTCATATTGTTAACGTCCGTTCTTCTTCGAAAGTAGGGTTATTAGCTACTTTTATGATTCCTAAACTTAATCTTTCTGTTATTCTGCAATCTCTTTCATTCTTTTTTGTGCTATTTGGCGCTGTTGAAACTTTATTATCTTATTTCCGTAACAAAAACATTAATACCTTCTTTATCTCAATGGGATTAATGGCTATTTCTTTGAGTGTTCCTCTGACTTGGGCTAGCTCATTATATGTAATGATTTCACCTAATTTTCTTTTATACGCTCTTGTCACTAAAGTAATGGGGTTAAGCATTTTATTTATTCCTGTAATTCGTTTTACTCGTCTTTGGAGTTCTCAAAGTACTATCAAGCGATGGACTTCTAGTCCACTAATGGGGTTTTGATTAATTATGGTTACATATAGAACTCAAATTAAAATAGTGGCTGATGTTCTTTCTGCGACTAAAGACAATCACTATGAATCTGAAGGCGTAGGTATTTCTGTTATTCTTCGTAAGGCTAACATATCTTATTCTCGATTAGCTAATTTGTTAAATGAATTAGTAAGCTCTGGGCTATTATTTGAAATACCTCAAACAAGAGGTTCTCGTTATCGGATAAGTGGACAAGGAATTCAATTCTTACATGAGTATTCTAAGTTTGAAGAATTTACTGAAGCTTTTGGCTTAAGATTATAACCTTATTTTATTTTAATCATCTTAATGTTTTTATTGAGTTAGGTAAAACGAATTCCTGGCCAATTTCTTCTATTCTTTTTCCTATTGTGTTCTGTATCTCTTTTTTTACTTTATTAGGCAATTCATCATATTCTTGTTTAAATCGTTCAATTCCTTTTTCACAAAATGAGGCTGGAAACAGATCGTCTTCAGTAAACCCATGTTTATTTGTTGTTTTCACATCAAATTCTATTCCAAAATAATGCTCTATCATTATTTTATCCATTGCAATCCAATAAGGTACTCTTATTGTCTTGTATCCTAATTCTTTTGCTATTCTATCTTTTTCTAAATCTGCTTTTATTGTTAGTGTATTCCGATAATGTTTATCGTCATCATATTCTACTACGAAAATTTGTTCTCCATATTTAAAAGCTATTTCCCATCCTTGCTCTAAATTAGGTAATTTTAATTCTCCTCCTAACCATCCTTGTTCTGATAACGTTTCTGAATAAGATATCTTCTTTAAAATTTCTTTTATTTCTTTTTCAGCTATATTGTTTCTATTCATTATGCATCTTATTCTTTATATTTGAATTTGTTATTGATTTAATTTAGTCGCTAATTATTTTAATATATGGATCATTATGTTCTTTTGGAAATTCTTTTTCTTCTCCCTCATGAATCATTATCCTTTTATTATCTCCAGAAAATTCTCCAACATTCTTTACATTTAACCCAATTTCTTTCATGCTTTTTATTATTTTATCCGTATTCTTTGAATAAGCTGAAGCTAAAATTGTTCCTGTAGATGATAATGAAAGAATTTGGCCTAATTTTAATTCAAAATGTTGCGCTAGTATTTCTATCTCAGGAATTATTGTAATCTCATCAATGTTTATAGTGAATCCCATTCCTGAAACATTTGAGGTGTCATTAAGTGTTGATATTATTCCTCCTTCAGTTATATCATGCATTGATGTTACTAGCTTCTTTTCAGCAAGTAATAAGGCCTCTTTTACGCAAGTTTGTACTTTGCTCATTTGGACCAATTCTCTTGTCTTTTTAGTTCCAAATATCTGATTTGATATTTCTGCTTTTGCTGTAGCAAAATTAGTTAGAATTTCTAACCCTATTGGTTTTGTAATTAATATTCTCTGCTTAGGAGTTATTCCTTTAGCGGTTAGTAATTTATTTTTTTTAATAAAACCATAAGTGGTACAAGTTCCTGCCCATTCTCTTACCTTATTTGTTCTTCCTGTGTGCCCTGTAATTATTGTAATTCCTAATTCACTTGCAGCATAATGTATTTGGGTTATTACTTCCTTAAACTCTGAATCAGTTGTTTCTTCTGGAGCTAATAAATTTACTGCACAGTATTCTGGATGAGCACCAAAAATCGCGACATCTGATGCTGCATAATTAATTAATAACCAACCGAATTCTTTTTGTGGAACATCTATACATGGGTCTGTTGAAATAACCATGTATTTGTCTTCTCCAAATTCATGTACTCCTGAATCATATCCCACCATTGGTCCGATAATTGGGGTTTTCTTTTTTTCAATGGTTTCAAATATTTCTTTTAATATTTTTGAATTAATCTTTCCCAATTTTGTCGCCTGAAAAACATCGTTCTATATTTTATTTTTGCCTAATTATGTTTTATTACGTAGTCATTATTCTATTTATTTTCTTGTTCTTTACACATTCTTTCAAGTTCTTTCACATTATATTTTCCTGGTTTTTCTTTATTCCTTATCATTTCTTTCATTATTTCTGTTAGTGCTTTGTTATAAGGTGTTTTTATCCCTAACATTTTTCCTATTTCTACTATGTCTCCGTTTATCTGCTCTGTTTCAGCATTACCTTTCTTTTTGGCTAAACTTTGCCATGTTGAACTTCTTTTCGCAGTTTTACTGTATCCTTTAGGCATTTTTTCTATTGATCTTGTAGCTATACTTTTGTTGTAATATTCGTCCATGGGTTCCCATTCTATTCCAGCTGCTTTCCAAACTGTTTGTGCTTCTTTTCTTGTTTTATCCGCAATATCATTTGCAATTTGACAATCTTCTATTTTCTTGTCTGTAATTGCTTCAAAGGCATTTACTAAATTCAAAAGGCATTTTGCTCCTTTCGATTTCATTACTGTTTTACTTACATGTGCATCTATATTGCTTTTCTTGAAACATCTTATAATTTCTTCTGAAATCTCATCACTTCCACTTGGATATCGGCCTATCTCTACATAACCTAGTTTTCCATCTGAGGCTATTGCTACTTCGCCAGGTTTTAGAAATACTCCGTCGATACTTATTACTGCTCCATAAATATTGTCAAATATTCTTGATGCTGATGGCTCATTCACAATTGAATTTTGGCAACAAATTATTGGTATTTTCTTAGACGCACCTGCATTTCTTAGTTGTCCTAAACATAGTATTGTATGTTGTGATTTTGCTGTTAGAATTATCACATCATTCTTTTTGAACGATCCTATTTCTTCAGCCTTTTCATATGCTTCAATATTTATTTTATATGTTTTTGTAGGTTTAACGATCTTTAAGCCGTCGGTTCTAATCTTTTCTACATGTTTAGAATTTCCCACAATTATTGGCGGGTACCCATTCATGGCTAATCCTGATGCAATTATACTTCCAACAGCTCCTGCTCCGTAAATTATAAACCGCATCTATTCTTCATAATGATGATTTTAATTTATTAATCTATTGTTTTATTAAATTCTTATATTCTTCCTGAAGCCATTAACCACATTCTAGCTATTTCTGGCCCCATGAATTCAAATCTATCTATCATTATTTTCTGCAATTTCTCAAGTTCATTTTCTTTCGTCTCATTATAGAACCAATTACAGAAGGTATTGTGTTCTTCTTTTATTTTGTTAATTATTTTAGCATTTTTAACACATGCTTTAATTTTAATTCTATTTCTTATGATTGATGAATTATTCAGCATTTGATTTATTTTTTTAGAATCAAATAATGCTACTTCTTCTATTCTCCATCCATTAAATGCTACTCGAAATTCGTCTCTTCGTAATAATGTACTCTTCCATGTTAATCCTGCTTGGAAAATCTGTAGACTCATTACTTCAAATAGAATATTATCATCTTGTATCTTTTTTCCCCAAATTTCATCACTATACCATTTTGTTATTTGCTCTTCTTTATTTTTCTTATAGCAATCTTCATCTAATTGCTTTTTATTTCTCAAGATATATGGTTAAATTGCATTATATTATTATTAATATTTGTAGTGAATACCTATCATCCAATAGTTATTTTGGTTATTCTGTTTAAATTATAATTTGTGATCAAATTTGTTTTTCCCACATAAAATATCTAATATGTTACATTTAATATGGTCATCTTTCAAAACTTTGTTTAATAATCAAATATTTACTATTACTATTCTAATTACTTTATTATCTTGTGTTATTCGAGCTTTTCATATTTCTAATACGGGGTTCATTCTTGCAGATGAATCCAGATACATATTAGATGCAATTACTGGACAAGTTTATGATGACATTAATCGTCCTATACCTGGAATGCTAAATGTATTATTATTCAAAT
>CAZIZY010000010.1:0-20415 GCA_964544235.1 uncultured Nitrosopumilales archaeon | reverse complement strand
AGAAGAAAAAGAGATATATATAACCATAAATATGATGATCAAAACAATGATTACAAAGAACGATTCGTTATCAATTCCAATATTAGCAGTTATTTTAATAATATTCTCATCAATTTTAATATCAATTGCATTAATCGTGTTTATTGCTGAAGATAACAATATAACAAAAGAAACGGAGCAAATAATATCTGAAGTAACAATAACAAAACAAGAAAAAGAATCACATTCGGCTTCAAGAGTATATGAATTATCATCAAAAGGAGTTGTATCAATATCAGTATATAATCAGGATAACGTTATTGTAGGAACAGGATCAGGATTTATTTTTGATACGGAAGGGCACATTGTAACAAATAATCATGTTATTGACACAGGAACATCATATATCATAACTTTTTTGGATGGAGCAATGAAAAGGGGAGAATTAATAGGAAATGATCCACTTGGAGATTTAGCTGTACTATTAGTTTCCGAATTACCTCCGTCAGCAATAGAACTTAAACTTACAAATTCAATGGAAATTAAAATAGGAGAACCAGTTTACGCGCTAGGAAGCCCAGCAGGATTTGTAGGAAGTATAACTTCAGGAGTAGTAAGTCAAGCTAATAGAACAGGAATTTCTATCCTTCCAATGATCCAGACGGATGCTCCAATAAATCCAGGTAATTCTGGAGGCCCACTTTTAAATGAAAAAGGTCAAGTTCTAGGAATAAATACAATAAAATTTATTGAAGATAATACGGGTCAAACATTTGAAGGATTAGGGTTTGCAATACCTTCAAGCATAGCTAATAGAATAATAACGGGAATAATTAGTAATGGAGAATATAAACATCCATTTATTGGAATATCAGGAGTATTTTTAGATCCGTTACAAATTGAAATTAATGAATTACCTCCATCCGTTGAATCAGGATATTTAATTAAAGAAATAATAGAAGGAACAGCAGCATCTAATAATGATATTCAAGTAGAAGATATAATAGTTAAATTAGATGGATTTTCAGTTAAACAGTTGCATGATATTCCATACATTATGGAACATTTTCTATCACCAGAACAAGAAGTGGAATTAGAAATTCTTCGAGATGAAAAAGAAATAAAGATCATGATTAATTTAGGAGAACGCCCAATAAATTAACTCAAATAGACATATGTTTAATGAAATAAAAAAAGAGCCTCAGCCGGGATCTGAACCCGGGACCTTTACATTACCAATGTAACGCTCTACCAGGCTGAGCTACTGAGGCATAATATATTTTTAATTTAAGAAGGTTTTAAACATTAAAGGTTTAATCACACAATTAATTTAATTACTGTAACTATAATTTCAGTTACTAGTCAATGTAATTTAACACCGATAGTAAAAACACAGATAAACAATAAAAATTTGTAATGCCACACGAGATTTTATGTACTAATTGCGATGAAGTACTTTATTGGGGATTTTTAGTAAAATCACCTAAGGAAATAATAAAGAATTTGGATGGAAAATGCCCAAAATGCACTTTTAAATTGTCTGAAGATTTTTCACTAGAAATAAGTCCTTTAAAGAATATTACAAAAGAAGGGGTCAAACATTAGAGACGGCTGTATTTAATCATGATTTAATAAAAATATTAATTGTTATAATTTTTTCATTAATTGGATATATCAGTAAGTCTTTAGATAAAAGTGGATCAATATCCTCGATTGTTATTGGATTAATATTAGTATTTGGAGGAGGAATAAATTGGCTGTTTTTAGTAATTATTTTTACTTTAACAGCATTTATCTTCACTAAACATAAACGAGAGTATAAAGCATCAATACGTAATTCAAATAATGAACAAGGAATAAGAAGATGGACACATGTAATTTCTAATGGCTTAATAGCATCATCCATTGTAATTCTAGAAAACATATTTGGAGGAAAGATATTTGCAGCGGCATTCATTGGTACAATAGCTACTTCTTTAGCAGACACACTTGCAACTGAAATTGGAATAATAAGTAAAGGTCCTACAAGAATGTTAACCAATTTTAATAGAATAGTCTCACCAGGAGTTTCCGGCGGAATAACCATAATAGGAATAGTTATTTCATTTTTAGGAGCTTTATTAATCAGCATTACCGCAATAATACTCAATATTGGAGATATATCACCAATAAGAATTATATTAATTGGAACAATATCAGGATTATTCGGATCAATTATTGATAGTGTATTAGGAGCAATAATCCAAGGAAAATATAGATGTGTAAAATGTAACATAATTACAGATGATTTAGTTCATCATGGAAAATCTTCAATTCTAATTTCAGGTTCATCAAATATCAATAATAACACGGTCAATTTACTAGCTACTTTATCGGGATCGCTAATAGGAGCGATTATATTTATTATTCTAGAAATTACTTTTTAAATTAAAGAGAGTTGACAGATGATTTTCAAGTTTTGAAATAGATATTCTAGATTGATTCATTGTATCTCTTTCTCTGATAGTAATTGTCTCATCATCTAGAGTTTGATAATCAACAGTCAAACAATAAGGAGTTCCAATTTCATCCATTCGCCGATATCTCCTCCCTATAGAACCAGATTGATCATAGAATACATCAAATTCTTCTTTTAAAGTATTAGTGATCTCTAATGATTTTTCATCTATACCGTCTCGATTAACTAAAGGAAAGATAGCTACTTGAATTGGAGCCATATTTGGTTTTAATTTAAGCACTTGTCGTTCTTCATCTTTTGTAAAAGAATGATCTAATATACAATATATACTTCTATCAATTCCCATTGATAATTCAAATATGTGAGGTACAATTTTTTCGTCATTGTCAACTACAGTGAAATCATTACCACTTAGTGAAGCGTGTTTTTGTAAGTCATAATCAGTTCGATTATTGCATGCGACTAATTCAATCCAACCTAAATCCGTTTGAACTTCATAATCAAATGCTGTTTTTGCATAAAAAGCCTTGTCATCATCATCAAGAAGTCTAAATCTAGATTTTTTTGGATCTATTCCAATTATTTCATAGAAGTTTTGAATTAAACCCATATAATACGCTATAAAATTATTAGGTAACCGTTCTTTATCAAGTGATTCTTGAAAAGTCATTTCAACGGTACCATCTTTTTCAGCTAATCTTATTTGCTTAGAGGAGAATTTGTGAAATTTTTTAGAAATATCAATATTATTGGGATTAAAGAATATTTCAATTTCAGCTTGATTAAATTCTCTCATCCTCAACAAGCTCTGCCTAGGAGCAATTTCATTCCTAAAACTTTTGCCTACTTGAGCAATACCCATAGGAAGTTTACCTCTCATTGTTTTGAAGAGTTTAGGAAAATCAATAAATATGTTTTGACAAGTTTCTGGTCTAAGATAAGCTTCATCAAATGAGGGTCCAATCCCCACCTTAAACATCATATTAAATTGTCTTACTGAACTTAATTTTCCTTTACAATCAGGACAAACAATTTTGTTATTATCAATAATGAGATCATATTCTTTGGGAAGCATTCGTTCGGATACATTCTTTTCAATTTTATCTTGAATTAATCGATCAGCTCTAATATTAACACTGCAATTGGTACAAGTAGTAATAGGATCAGAAAAGCTCTCAAGATGTCCAGAAGCATCAAATACATCACGACTAAGTATTTGAGAGCCATCAATTTCAATTATATTATCTTGTTTTAAAATTAACTTTCTCCACAAATCAATAAGTTTTCTCTTTAAAGAGGTACCATGTGGTCCATATTCCCAAAAACCAGCAGCTGCATTTGGATATATTTCTCCACTTTGAATATAATATCCCTTTGAAGTAGCTAACCGAATTATATCTTCATATTTCAATAATTATGAATTAAAAGTTGATCTTATTATGCTCTTTCATTATATCAAGTAATTTTGTATTCTCATACCAAACGAATACAGTAAATTAAAGATGTGAAATATAAGAATAAGAAAACTATTCAAAGCTTTTTAAGATCCTTGGAAGATCGCTTTCCTTTTTTGATTTAGAAAGACCAAATAGAATATTATCTTTATTTGCAAGTTCGACAGCTAAAGAATCAACTTTTTCAGTTCCATGTAATATAATCATTCTTGGCTTTAATTGTGAAACTCTAACTGCAACAAATGGAGATCTTCCAAGACCGACTTTAGTAAAGATCAATACTCTTTCTGAAGTTGCTCCAAATATTCTATAAAAATCAAATCCAGATAAAGAGTAAATAGCTCCAATACTATCTACAACTGTATATCCATAAATAGATGAATTTAAAAGATGTTTACCAGTTTCAGGCTTAGCATTTAATGCTGAAAGAATTGATTTAGCTTTAATTGGTTGTGAGAATTCACCAATTGCAATAATTGGCTTATTTCCATGCTCATCAGCTTTATTCATAAACGATGAATCATCGGGTTTTGATAACGTAACAAGTGAGCTTATGTATTTTTTCAAGAAAATAATTCCAGGAGAAACTCTTCTTCCATTTTCATAATCGCTTAGGGTAGAAGAAGATATTTGCATTTCTTTCGCTAATTTTAATTGAGTAATCTGTAATTTTTTTCTCCAATATTTTAGAATTTGACCTGGATTATTAGAAAGAATAACATCGCCAGCAATTTTAGCAATAGTTTCGTCAAAATAAGAATTCATAGCCATTAACGATATTAATCATAATCGTGACTTATTGAGTTTGTGTCATTAATACAGTAAATTAGATCTAAATTACAATTCAGGAAACAAAAATGATTTTGACGCTCCACTAGTGATGAGATTAGGATCAGATATTTTTAGAACTGATGGAAGTTCAGAAACAACTTTACCTACAGCTAGACAATAACCTTTAGGAAGAGTTTTAACAATTGATTTAATTGTATCTGAATCAGCTACAGAGATTCGAGATATCGCATCGAGATCTGAATCATTTACTAGATTAAAGAGAAAAATATTATCAACTTGTCTTCGAATACTTTCGTTGATCGAATCAGGTTGATTAGTGATAAAAGTAGTAAATATTCCAAGATGCCTCATCCTAGTCACAATATCATCCCAGAAAGTATCTTTAAGATAAAGATGAGCTTCTTCTGCAAAAAGTAATAAAGGACGAATAATTCCGAATTCAAGAAGTTGTGTTACTTTAGATAACATTAATTCAACGATAAGTTTTCTAACAAAAGAAGAAGAGTTTTTTAAAGAAATTATTAAGATAACCCCATCTGTTTTATTATTAAATTCATCCTCAATCCTTAAACAATCATCAAAATTATCAGAAAATATATTAGAAGAAATTAGTGAATCATATCTAGAGATTAAGGCTTCTTTAACTCTATCATTACAATTAAATCCAGAAATAGTATCACGTAAAGATTTTAAATTAACAGAATTCTGAGAGGCTAATATATCATATATTCGAGAAAATTCTCGAACAGTGTTATAATTAGTATCAAGAGTATGAAGAAAAATATCAGTTAAAGCATTTTTCCCCAAATATGGAAGAGAGAATTTCAAGTTTTCACCTGGTTTAAGAACTATAACTTTATCATTCAATTCACTAGGTTCTCCATCTTTTCGACGAGTTAATTCTTCATATTCGCCATTAACATCAAAAACCATAGTATTTGCTTTTATAGAAACAAGATTTGCCATCAAGACTTTAGCCAGATGAGATTTTCCAGTTCCTTTTTTCCCCGTAATAATATTAATACTTGCGTCAAAAGCTTCTCCTGGAATAGTTATAGATTCATCGTCATAAGTTGAACCAATCTCTAGTGAAAAAGGAGAATCTTTAGAAGAGATCAATTGTGGAAGAGGTATTTTTAACACAGTAGAAGAAGCTCGAGAAGGAAGCCATTCTGAATTTGGTATATGTTTTCCATTTAATAGAGTTCCTCTAGATCGGCATTTTAATACTCTAAGATCCTTAAGAAGCGTTAACATAGAGCTTAAATCAACTGGATCTTCATCAATACCTTTAATTTGAAGAATTTCACCTCGAATAATTTCTTCAGTAGATCCAGGGTTATCAAGATATGTTTCGTCGTATATTTGAACAATAAGTTGATTAGAATCAACATCATCAAAAATTATCAAATAGTCACCTCGATGAACATTTTCTGATCTTGAAGCTACGACTAAGAGATCAGAGCCATCTTTTTTTAGAATTTTCAAATATTAACCAAATCTCCATTAATTTATACTTCCAAGAAAAGTTAATCGTCTATTACGATAAGATAAGTTACGATGATTTGTTTTGGTCTCAATTAGATTTTTTAATCCTGAAGATTCTAATGGTGTAAATACAGAAAGATGATGAGCTAATCGCAAAGATTCAGGGTAACCAGAGTAAAAACTATCACTTCCAGCAAGTATTTCTAGTATTTTTATAGGATCAGATATTTTTAAAGGTAAAATATCAACCCTTAAAGGCAAACCAGAATTAGAGAATTTAACCGCAAAAGTAGCCCATTTAGAGTATGATTTAGAAGAAGAATTATGTTTAATTTCGACATATGATGGAGTTTTTGAAGTCATTTCAAGAAATTCAAATGGGGAACCAAAATATTCTGACGTACTCGTTTTAGATATTCCTACAATAGCAATTGGTTGATTGCTAATATGATTTAAATGAGAAGATAAGCTATAATCAGTAAAATTAGAGTTAGGAGAACCGTCAAATAGTATAATAGAATTATCTGAAGTATTAAAGGCGCGTTTCAGTAAACATAATTCTAAAGAAAGTCTAACTTGACTTTGTATAAATTCTTCAATCCAAATTGAACCATATTTACCATCTATATTAGATTGATCAATACCAATATTTTGTTGAATACGGCTAAAGAATAAAGGACCCCATCTATGATATTGTTTTGATAATGATTTATCTTTATTAACTGCAACAGCACGAGCAGCTAATATTAAATAATTTTTTGAATGTAATGCAGTAACACAAGTTGAATCAAAACTCACTATTGGAGTTTGTGAACGTTTAGCGGAAAAATGTTTAACTCCATTAATATATTGTCCTAATTGAAATTGTTTATCACTATAAGAAGGTAAATCAGGAATCAACTTATTTTGAGAAACAGAAATATTAGAAGTGACTTCATCAACTAATTCTTGAATAGTTAATGAATAGAGAAGATTTAAGTTCTTGTGCATCTTGAACAATATAATGTCAACATATTACGCTTATAAGTATTGCGCAACTTGCTCAACTTGTTAAACAATATAACTGGTGAATGACATGTCAGAAAAAGAAAAACAATTCAAAGATATTGAAGGAAATAAAAAAATCAGAGTAATACTCAAAAAAGGAGAATGGAATATCGAAGTAGAATTCCCAGAAAATACTGAGCCCGATAAAGTCCAAACTACTCTTGAAAATATTTCAAAATCAATAATTGCAAATAGAAATGAAGATGATTTAAAGGAAATAATAAAGAAAATAATTAAAGAAGAAATAAACAGTTCAAATATTCAGCCAAATAATATTAAAGCGAATTCATCAGAAAGAAAATCACATAAAACATGTAGGAATTTAATAGAGGAATTATGGACTGAAAAATGGTTAGACCAAGAAAGAAGTTTAGGTGAAGTTCATGAAGAATTAGCGAGGAAGGGATATCATTATGATAGAACTGCAGTTTCACACACACTAACTGATCTAGTACGTGAAAACATACTAACCAGAGTAGGTACTATAAGAAACTACAGATATATCCAAAAGAGGCCTCCTCAATCAATATAGTCTCATAATTGAGAATTTAATTGAGAAAATCACCCTAATAGCCACTAGGGCGAGATGTAACCAATCACCTGATTAGCCGAATAATGATGATAATCCGGAAAGAGCTTCCTCTTCTTTCTTTTCATCAGCAGCTTCTGATTTTTTATCTTCTTTAGTTTCTTCTGGAGAAGATTCATCAGATTCTGCAACGGGTGCAGTACTAGCTGCAGGAGCTGCTGCAGGCAATACACTATTTTTGAGAACATCTTCTATGTTTACCTCACCAAGAGCTGAAGCTAAAGCCTTAACTTTTACTTCATCAGGTTTGATTCCACTGGCTTCAATTATTTTTGATACACTATCTTCTGTAATTTCCTTATCGAGTTTATGAAGAAGTAATGCTGCGTAAATATATTCCATTTAATGTCGTAGAATCTACACTTCATTATGTCTATATAAGATTTATGAGAAAAAGCGGTAAATAAGCCAGTTAAATGGCATTATGGAACAATATCAAACAATTCTTTTTGAATTCTTTGGAAGATGAAGTTATCCAATTCAGAAGAAACAAATAATGAAATAAGAGCTATACCATCAGATGCAGATGCCACTGTTTCAGCTAACATTAATCCAAATGCTTCACCATATTTAACAGGGATTATTGTATTAGAAGTAACTTGTTCCATTACTTTTACTGCCAAACTTAATCCACCTATTTTTTGTTCAGATCCTTCCCATATAGAAAAAAATAAGCCGTTATTAAATTGCATATGTTGAATACTAAATACTCTTGAATTAATTTCAATAGTTTTTGGACTATGCATCACGATATTACACTCTTTATATTTTCATAAATAATTAACAACAAAATTGAAATTATTCTAAGACTAACAAAGTATCACCTGATTTTACAGAAAATCCATTAGAAACAGAAATACTTTTTATAACTCCGGATTTATGAGCGATTATCGGATTTTCCATTTTCATGCTTTCCAAAATTAATAATAAATCGTCTTTTTTGACTTTATCACCAACTTTACATTTCAATGAAACTACTCCAGGTAAAGGAGCCTTTATATCGTTAACACTTTCTTCTGCAGAAGAAGTTTCACTAACATTACTATAAGTAACAGTTTTAGTAGGCTTTCGAATAGATTTACCAACTACAGATTCTCGGGAATTAGAAGAAATAAGTTTACGAGGATCACTAGAAATCTCTTCAACATCCACCTTGTATTCTTTATTGTTTATTTTCACTTTAAATTTTTTCAACAGTTTTACACATCAAAATTTTTTAATGATACTTGAATGAATAGTTAATTTCCTCGTTTAATAAAATATAATCAAGAAAGCTGTATACATAATTATTTAACAGCTGATTAAAATTTAAAGCATTAAATGAAATATGTTTCATACAGATTAATGTCACAGTAGGTCATAATAAACATATTTAGAAATGATCATGTTACTAAAAATAGAAACTAAGCGAAATTGTTAAGTCATTGTCATAACAATATTATAAGAGAAAAGCGCGCATGAGTTATTCAGCAAAAAGAAAAACAGAGTTATGTATTTTGAGTGTGAAATAAAAGAATTTGCCAAATACAAAACTAAATAAAATAAGTTTAGAAAACGCTCCATTAGAAGAAGCTATAAACGTCAATAAGAGTCAAAAAATATTTCAAGTAATAAATATAATGCAAGAAAGATCTTTAGATAGAGTAATAGTTAATCTAAATGGGAAACCCAAAGGAGTAATTACCTCAAAAGACATTTTGTTTAAACTTGAAGTAAAAAAAACTAAGAAACCAACATCAACATCAATGAGCGCGACTGGATTTGTAAGTAGCAATTTTATTTCAGTTAAGTTTAATAAAACTGTCCGAGAGGCAGCTAAAATAATAAGTGAAAATAAAATAAGTGCCGTACCTATATTAAATGAAGACGGTATTTCTAGAAAAATCATAAGCCGTAAAACAATTATAGATCTCTTAAAGGAAAACCATGATGTCACTGTTAAAGAAATTATTCAAGATTCAAAGTCTACAGCGAATGCTTCTGCAAGACTAATAGATGTACTTTCAAGGATTCGTAGTGAAGAAAATAAAACATTGATTGTTTTAGAGAATTTAAGAAGCATAGGAATAATAAACGAACGAGGAATTGTAGGTAAATTATTTGAAGCAATTATTCCAAATTCGCTTAGAAATCTTGATGTGATTTTAAATAAATTATTAGTGTATGATGCTATGATTAAATTAAGAATACAAATTAATCCAAAAACTTCTTTGAAAGAAGCTATAGATATAATGCAAAATGAAGAATTATTTACGCTACCAGTAGTTGAGAATGGAAAAATAGTTGGAGTAATAACAGAAGAAACCGTATTCGAATACATGCTTGCGAATGAATAAAAATTGCAAATTATAAGATGAATTAAAATTTAGGCTAAATACACATTCTTAATTCAATTTTTTGAAATTTTTTAAAAATTTAAAGCGAAAATATTAAAAAAACAATTAATAATATTTTAGGTTAAAATAGAATATAATTGTCATCGGTATACATCGCAGTTAACGGTTCAGGATTGGGTCATGCATCAAGAATGATAGCGATAGCTAATGAGCTTCAATTACAAGGAAAAGAAGTTTCATTTTGCTCATCTTCCGAAGCTATAATGATGATCAGAAAATCAGGGTTCAAATGTTATGAAACACCACTCATAGATGTTGAATGGACATCTAGTGGAGAAGTTGCGCCACTAAGAATAACAATATTACGCCTTGTTAAAGACATTCCAATATTCTTTAAACAAATAATTCTTGAATTAAGAAATTTAAAAAATGAAAATCCAAGAATAGTGATATCAGATTCAAAATTATCAACATTAATAGCTTCGAAGATTCTCAGAATACCAACTATTATAATTTTAAATCAATTAAAAATAATCATTCCAACTGAAAATAAATCAAGGTTTGAAGGTTTTTTAGAAAGAATTGGTGCAGAAGTCCTTTCTCTAATGTGGACAATAAGTGAAAAGGTAATAATACCGGATTTACCCTTACCAAATACAATATCAATCAATAATGTAAATGGAATTAATTGGAAAAGAAACAAAATCAAATTTGTAGGATTTATTTTAGAACTAAAAAAAGAAGATCAAAAACAAATACGGGAGCTTAAAAGTGAATTAGGCTTGAAAGATAAGAAAATAATTTATTTTCAGATAAGTGGACCAATAAAAACAAGAAAGAGCTTAATAGAGCTATCAAAGAAAGCAGCTGAGAATCTTCAAAATAAATATACTACAATAATTTCTGAAGGAAACCCAGACGGAAAGAATAGCCCGATCAAAGAAAAATGGGGATGGAGATACGAATGGTGTTTAGAAAGTGATCAAATATTTAGAATTGCAGATGTAGTAGTGATAAGAGGAGGACATTCTTCAATTTGTAAATCTATAATATCAGGAAAACCAATGGTAGTTATTCCGATTATAAGACACAGTGAACAATATAATAATGCTTTAAAAATTAATGAGCTCGAAGCAGGAATATATCTAAATCAAAATGAATTAACTGAGGATTCTTTATCAAATTCTATTAATAGAGCATTAACAGATGGAAAATTTCAGAGTTCATCTAATAATTTAAAGAATATTGCAAATAATATGAACAGCATAGAAACTGTATTAGAAGAAATTGACAAATATTTAGAGTAAATATTAAAATAAATCAAGGTAATCTAGATCAGAATTCTGATTTATAGTGACAGTTTTAATGTTATTCATAATCTTGAAAGACAATTCAGAAAGTTTTAATGAATTGTCAAAATCTTGCATTTCAGAATAAGTGTATGTACTATCTAGTTTTTGAAACCAGTCATTATCTAAAAAAGAATTAGTAGGTAAATTAGATAAATGCATATTTCTAGTAATTTCTTTTTCAGTTAATGTTGAATCAGGAAAAAGTAATCGAATATTATTCTTTTGATACGTATTTAGAATAAAATTTTGCAGCCATATTGGGTTTTCATTAATTCCTGCAAACCAGGATGAATAATCACATTTAGTTTTAATAGCTACGTCATTAATAATTCGGCTCAATAATATTCGCATAATTATAGGGAAGTTCTTTTGATCAAGATTAAACAAGGTAGATAACTCCTGACCTAAAGATACCATCGTAACTGAAGATTCGATTAACGGAGTTTTTTGAAAGACAGATAATATTGACTTAGCAGAAGAAATAAGCTGTTCATTTAAAGAGTAAGGTTGTAGATTAAACAAAATAAAGTGTGGCTCAAATCCCATTTTTACAGTAGTCCAATTAGAAAGAGTAGTTTGAACAATTCCGAGCTCTGGGCAAATAGCTTTACCTGAAAGGCCAACAGGGATTCCACCAGGTCCTTCATACTTAACATTAAATACATACGCCTTATCAGATCTAGCTTTGACGTATATCGTTTTTGAAGGTGAATCCTCATCAGTAGTAGAGCCATAATTAGCAAGATCAGAAATTAATCGAGAAGAAGCAATAGTTTCTAAATCACGAGTTTTAAAATTAACTTCCCCATCAACATCAACAGATATTTTAAAGGATTGATTTGGAAAAATTATTTTTTTACCTACGGATATAATTAATTTAAGTAAATCATCAAAATTAGAATTAGTTTCATCAACTATTGCAGTGAAATTCACTCCAGGAAAGTCAGAGATTAAATCAGCTGAAGTTACAGGATCATCAGTGTTGATGATAATCCAATCCTGATCTATGACAACATTTTCAAAAGAAATCTCTTTAGACGATAGATAGTTCTTAATTTGTAAAAGTAAGGTTTTTTTAAATTGTTCAGAATCAATAAATGTATCAGTAGATACAAGAACAACTTGCAATATGATTAAAATATGAAAGTAGCATGTTTTAAATGATTAAGAATTTAATATTATAAAATAAGATGGTCTTAGATATATCTCAAACTTTAACTAAAACAAAAGGAGAAAAAGTTAGCATTCAGGGATGGGTAGCATCTAAAAGCAGCATGGGTGGAATTTCATTTTTAATTCTTAGAGATGGAAGTGGTTACATTCAAATTGCTGGAAAAAAAGGTGTTGCTTCAGATTCATCATTAGATAAAATGATCAATGTAAACGTTGAATCTGCAGTAAAAGTTTCAGGTAAAATAAGAGAAGAAACAAGAGCCCCAGGAGGAGTAGAAATATCTGTTGAGGAATTTCAAACTCTAGCTGAAGCTGATAAATGGCCAATAACCAAAAGTGCTTTAGCGTCTTCTTCATTTTTATTTGATAATAGACACCTTTCAATCAGAGGAAAAAAAGCTTCAGCAATAATTAAAATCAGATCAGAAATAATTAATAGTACATTTAGTTTTTTCACAGGAAGAGGATTTCATTTAATTAGTGCCCCTTCACTAGTTAAGAATTCTGTTGAAGGAGGTTCAACATTATTTGAAGTAGACTATTTTGGAGATACTGCTTATTTGAGCCAAAGTGCTCAATTATATGAAGAGGCAGCAATATGCGCATTAGGAAAAGTATTCATATTTCAACCAGCATTTCGAGCTGAGAAATCAAAAACCACTAAACATTTAACAGAATTTTGGATGATTGAAGCTGAAGTAGCTTTTCAGAGTCAAGAAGATAATTTGAAACTTCAAGAAGATTTCGTTTCATATATCGTTGAAGAAATTAACAATAAAAAGAAGAATGAATTAGAAATACTTGAAAGAAAAATAAATAATTTTAGTACTCCATTTCCACGAATAAAATATGACGAAGCTAGAGAATTATCGATTAAAAAGAATATACCTTTTGAATGGGGAGAAGATATTCCCACTAAAGCTGAAAAAGAAATAGCTAAAGAATTTGATACACCGTTTTTTATAACAGGATATCCTTTATCAGCTAGAAGTTTTTACCATATGACTGAAGAAACTAATAATAAAGTCACATTATCTGCAGATCTTATTGCTCCTGAAGGTTATGGTGAATTACTAACTGGTGGTCAAAGAATTCATAATTATTCTGATCTTAAAAAAAGAATAAAAGAGAATAATTTACCAGAAGAAGTTTTTGAATGGTATTTAGATTTAAGAAGATTCGGATTACCGTATCACTCAGGATTTGGATTAGGGGCAGAGCGTATTACTAGATGGATTTGTGGAGTAAAACATATCAGATCAACATCATTATTTCCTCGAACTTTAAGTAGGATCACGCCCTAGAATTAATATAATTCGATACATAATTTGACAGTATTATCGATTGTGTGAGAAAAATAATGGAGTATATAGGAGAATCTCTCAAATTAATAAAAGAGCATAATATTGATGTATACGATCTGTTATCAATAATAACTGATGACTTAAAATACGAAGGATTATTGTTACCAAGAGCTGTTAATTTAGATGATAAACATATAGTGATTAAACTTAAAAATGGATATAACGTAGGGATTGAAAGCGAAAAAATTAGGAAAATAGATGTAATTAAAAAATATACAAAAGCTAAAGATGAGAGTAAGAAAAAAATAGAGATTAATAATAAACTTCCAAGGATTTCAATAATTAGTACAGGAGGAACAATATCCAGTAAAGTAGATTATAAGACTGGAGCTGTTACACCAATCTTAACTGCTGAAGAAATACAGGAATCTTTACCGGATCTAGCGAAATATGCGAATATAGAACCAGAATTTATGTACAACATCTCAAGTGAGAATATAAATCATCAACATTGGACTAATTTATCTGAAAGAATAAATGAGAAAATAATTCAAGGAGACAAAGGAGTAATAATAACTCATGGAACAGATACAATGGCATATACTTCAGCTGCACTTTCATTTTCACTATCTGGAACTCCAATTCCAATAATTTTAGTTGGATCACAAAGATCAACTGATAGGCCATCTTCAGATGGTTTTACTAATTTAATGGGCGCATTACAATTCTGTTTAAAATCAAACAAGTCAGGAGTATTTTTAGCAATGCATGAAGATCTAAATGATGATAGAATTGCAATTCATATAGGAACTAAAGCTAGAAAGAATCATACAAGCTCACGTGCGGCGTTCGAATCAGTAAACAGTTTACCTTTAGCTTACGTTAAAGGAGAAGAAATAATTCAAAGTAAATCCAATATTATGAAATCTTCAGAATTTAGTCCACGGACAAAATTTAATGAAAAAGTGAGTTTAATTAAATTTCACCCTAATTTTAATCCAGAAATAATAGATTTTTTGATTAAAGACGGATACAAAGGAATAATAATAGAAGGTACTGGTTTAGGGCATGTAAGTTCAAAATGTTTTGAATCCATTAAAAAATCTACTTCAAAAGCAATAGTATGCATGACATCTCAATGTTTATGGGGAAGGACTAGAATGACAGTATACGATATGGGGAGAGAACTACTTAATTTAGGAGTGATTCCATTACAAGATATGCTTCCTGAAACAGCATTAGTAAAGCTAATGTGGGCATTAGGGAATTTTCATGATAATAAGCAATGTAAAGAAATAATGACTAAGAATGTAGCCATGGAATATTCAGAAAGAAGCTTAATTAATAATTCAAAGTGAAAATTTAATGAAAAACATTGAAGCATTAATTGGACTAGAAATACATCAACAGATAAACACAAACCATAAGCTTTTTTGCAAATGTGAAATAAAAGATGAAGAAGAATCACAAGGAGACTTTTCTCGAATACTAAGACCAGCTCAAAGTGAAACTGGTAAAATTGATCCAGCAGTATTATTTGAATTTAAAAAAAGAAATATAATGAAATATTGTTTCGGTGAAAAAAATTCTTGCTTAGTTGAAGCTGATGAAGAGCCACCACATGAACTTAACCAAGATGCATTAGAAGCCGTAATAATGATTGCAATTAGTTTACGAGCTAATATTGTAGATGAATTACATGTGATGAGAAAAATAGTAATTGATGGTTCAAATACAACAGGATTTCAAAGAACCGCAATTACTGCGTTAAATGGAGAACTTCAAGTAAATAAAAAAGTGATAAAAGTACAAACAATATGTTTAGAAGAAGATGCATCAAGACTAATTGAACAATGGGAAAATGGAAAAAGATTCAATTTAGATAGATTATGCATACCATTAGTTGAAGTAGCATTAGAACCAATTTCGGAATCTCCGAATCAAATACAGGAGATAGCTTTGAGTTTAGGAAGGCTTATGCGATCAACAGGAACTGTATCAAGAGGATTAGGAACTATTCGTCAAGATATTAATATTTCACTCCCTGGAGAAGGAATTGTTGAAGTTAAAGGTGTACAAAGATTAGACTTAATTTCAAAGATCGTGGAATATGAAATTAAAAGACAAAAATCTCTTTTGGAAATAAAAAATGAATTGAAAAGAAGAGAAGTAAAAGAAGGAGAAATAGATAATCCTATAGATGTTACAGAAATTTTTAGAAATACGCAAAATAAAATATTGCAAAATGCAATTAAAAAAAAGGGAAACGTGTTAGCAATAAGATTGCCCAATTTTACTAAAATGTTATCACATGAATTTATTCAAGGAGATAGAATTGGGAAAGAAATGTCAGATATTGTAAAGACATATGGTCTTGGGGGAGTATTTCATTCAGATGAAATTCCAATAAAAGGAATATCAGATAAAGAAATTAAAGAATTGAAGATTATGATAAATTTTGAAAAAGAAGATAGTTTTATATTTATAGCAGGAAATTATGATGAAGTTAATTCAGCTGCATTATCATTAGTTGAAAGAGCAAAGATGTATATTATTGGTGTTCCGAGTGAAACTAGATCACCAACATACGATGGTGAAACCAAATATTCGAGGCCTAAATCAGGTAATTTAAGAATGTATCCAGAAACTGATCTATTTCCAATAAAAATAGGAAATAAATTAATTTCAGAATTGGAAAATAAACTTCCAGAATCATGGGAAGAACAAATAAAGAAGTTAGAAAAAGAATACGGTTTAAGTGAGAAACTCGCTTTACAAATAATAGATTCAGGATATAGAGAATTATTTGAGAAGATTTCAAGAATGAAAAATATTTCATCGAATTTAGCTGCAGCCACACTCACAGAAACATTAGTTAGTATAGAAAGAGATGGAGGAAATTTATCATTTTTAACAGATCAAATATTATTAGATATTTTCGAAGGTGTTTCTAAAGGAATGACATCAAAAGAAGCTATACCGGAAATTATTAAAGAATTTTCTTCAGGTAATGTAAAATCATTTGAGAAAGCGATAAAGAATCTGGGAATAAAAACATTATCAAATGAAGATGCGGAAAAAATAATTTACCAATTGATTTCAGAGAATCGTGAAATAATACTAGAACGAAAAGAACGTTCAATTAGTCCAATCATGGGAATGATAATGAAAGTAGTTCGAGGAAAAGTTGATGGGAAAAAGGTTAATACAATAGTATCAAATGAAATAAGAAAAATGCTTGAAAGTAATAAAAAAATAAAATAATTGGAGATAAAAATAAATGGTGGAATTTCAATCTTCTGAGCCGAAAAAATCAAGAGTAAAAATTAAAGTGAAAATTGGAGAAAACGAAATTGATATTGAAGGGACAATTTCAGATGTTCAAGAATCATTAGAATTAGTTCCTGAAATTATCAATAAGTTATCTGAAAAAGATCTAAAACAAGAAAAAATAAGTAATAAAGAAGAAAGTAATCCAATAGAAGAAAATCAATCATTCAATTCAGAACCAAATTCATCACAATATCCAAAGATAATAATAGAGAAAAACGATTCGTTAAGTGTTATAATTTTTAAAATGTTTGAGGATGAATGGGGGAAGAATCCACGTAAATTAAACCAAGTAAAAGAAGCATTAGAATCAAGAGGATTAATATATCCTAGGCAATCAGTAGCGGTTTCACTTTTAAGATTAGCACAATCAGGAAAACTAAGAAGATTTAAAGGTAAAAATGGAGAATTTGTATATATCTCATCGATAAATTAATCACATGAATAGTAATTATCTAGAAAGCATTAAATCATAACGATTACATAAAAAATGTAATTTGAGTAATGAAAGTCAAAAACTCAGCATAATTATTAATTATAATCAAATTAAGTTTGAATTTGAAGGTAATCCTAATGAGGTTGCAATTGCAACGACTAACTTTCTTTTAAAAAATGTTCCAGAAATTGATCTTGCTCATAAGATATCTGTAAATTTTTCAGCTAAGGATTTAATTGATCGATTTCATAAAGTAATCAAAATAACCCCAGAAGGACCTAGAGTATGGACTGGAGAAATAAAAATGAGTGATAAAGACATTGTAGCGTTACAATTAGTAGCAGTTAAAATCGGATTTGAAACTGGAAATAATTCAAGCGATAATACAACAATACAAGAAATTCAATTAGTAACTGGATTAAAAACTAAATCATTAAGTTCAAGAATTAGTGAGCTTTTGAAATCAGGATATGTTTTAAGAGAAAAGAATGACGATGGAGCAAAATATAAAATTACAACTCAAGGAATAGATTGGTTATATCAGAATTTATCAAAAAAGAATATAATTAGTAAATAACTAAAATTATTCGTATCCTTTTGATTTTACAGATTCTTTTAGTGAATTAGCCTCTTGATTTGCTGTAGAAATAATTGATGGAATAGTTTCTTCGCTAAGATAACCAGAAGCTATTGCTAATTGTAAAGCATCATTGGAAGCTTTGGATATAATAATGCTAGAAGTTTCAGAAGTAATGTACTGTAAATCAACAGCTAAAACAAGAGCTGATTGAGACGATTTAAGAATTTCAGAAATGTATTCATCTATATCTATTCTTATTTCAGAGCCATCTAATAAAGTTCCATTCCAATAAGCTTTTGAAATTGAAAGGCCCGCTTTTATTGGAGTAAGTCCAAGTTTAGATAAAAGAGAAGCAAGTTTAGTTGTAATAACATCGCCTTGTTTTGCAACTATAGAATCTTCGGTTACTAAAATGTTACCAGAATCAATTCGAGTAGCAACACCAGCTTCACGAAAATCACTAAGGACCGGACCAGCAGGAATTCCAGTATCACCAGATGATATTTTAATTTCATCAGTAGCATTATCTCCAGCACGAGCAGCGAGATTTACAGTGTTTTTAGTTAATGTCAGATATAATTTAAAAGGATCTATTTTACTAAACATTAACACATTCTGGTTTGTCAATGTTTTCGCAAAATCTTCATTAACGATCTTACCTTCCAAAAGAGATTTTGATGCAATTCGATTAGGAGCCACAAGAAATTTAACTTGACCTTGAAGTGATTTTCTTAAAGATAATAATTGAGCAGAACGTACCTTATGTAAACTAGAAATAAGTATAATATCGCTATCCTTACTATATTCTTGAATTTGTTTGTATAATTCTGCTTTTTTAGGATTAACAACAGATTTGGTTATTGTTCTCATTTCTTCTTTTCCTCTTTTAGATGTGTCACATTACTCATAGATAATTTGATGTAAATATCTTTTAGGTTCTTAGAACCTAAAGGAAGTTTACCTTCAATAAAATCAAGTATAGTAGAACTGTTTTCAATAACTTGATCATCAGTCATACTTTCATCACCAATTTTACAAGAAATAACGTTAACATTTTTACATTTAATTCTAACAGATGATCGGAATCGTTCAATGAAATCTTCAATAGGAGCATTAGGTGGCAAAGGAGTAGGCATTTTACCAAGTGGTCCTAATTGTGACCCTAATAGTTTACCGATATTTACCATAAATTTAGATTCTGCGAGGAAAAAATCATGTTTTCGAGATAATTTTTTAACATCTCGTTTTTGAGATGATAATACATTAAGCTCATCTTCATTAAAAAGATCATCAACACCTACTTTTTCGGCTCTAAGAGCTAAATCGCCTGAAGCAAAAACACATATTTTTGGTATTTTTCCAAAGTTATTAGGTAATCGAACAATTTCATTTAGATTTAAAGGCTGTTTCTTTAGATCAAGATCTTTAAATGAAACTATAAGTTCAAAGGATTGAGAAAAATTCCTTTTTTTAACGTCTTTACGTGCTTGGATCACGGTTTGTTTTAATGCTTGTTGATTAGCCAATTATATCACATCTATATATTTACCATTTATTAATTATCTTCCTTAGATAGAATATCATCCCAATTTCCTTCAGAAACATCACTAAAAGTTTCTCTAGGATTTTTACCTTCAATTGTAATTCCCATACTAACACAAGTACCAAGAACTTCTTTTACAACTGATTTAATAGTAGTAGCGTATGATTGTTGTAATTTAGATTTAGCGACACCGACAATTTGTTCTTTGGTTAAGTCACCAACATAAGTTTCAGCTGCACTTCCAGATCCTTTTTCAATGCTTGCTGCTTTAAGCAAAAGAGCAGATGTAGGAGGAAGACCTACTTCAACTTCAAAAGTTTTAGTTTCGGTATCAGCAACTATTTTAACAGGAACCTTCATACCAGGAAAATCAGCTGTTTTAGAATTAATTTCATTAACAACGCTCATAACATTAAGTCCTAATGGTCCTAAAGCTGGACCTAAAGGTGGACCAGCATTAGCTTGTCCTCCCGTTACCAATATTTTTATTTCGCTTTTTTCACCCAATTTTATTCAATATTCCATTAGATTCTAATTATAACGTAAAGATGTTC
>CAZIZY010000009.1:0-2388 GCA_964544235.1 uncultured Nitrosopumilales archaeon | reverse complement strand
TGTCAGAGGAAAGATTTGTAGAAAATCTCATCAACGAAGTCTTTGAGTAAATTATTTACTATTTCTTGGTTCTATCCATTTATAAACAACTTCATCAGATACAGACTATAGCTTTTATTTGAAGCCATTTGCGCCTTGAATTAGAATATATATTAAAGTGTATTGATAAGCCATTCCAATCTGGGAAGTGAAACTTGAAATCTAAGCAAACAAAAATACTTAAAGGCATGACAGATCTTGACGAAAAGGAACTAAAAAAGCTTCGTTATAACTTAACTCAACTAGAAGATGTTCTCAGTTCAAACGGATATTCCTTAATTGAAACACCGATACTTGAACCAACAAGTATTTTCATACGAAAATCTGGGGGCAAATTAGGTTCTCAAATATACTCATTCATTGATTCAGGTGGAAATCAAGTATCTTTACGACCCGAATTTACAGCGTCAACCATAAGAATGTTTATAGACAAAGGAACAAATACTCCAGTTCCAATCCGTTGGCAATATTCTGGCCCAGTTTTTCGATTCTCTGACTCGCATAATCAACTAAGACAATTTAATCAAGTTGGTGCAGAATTAATCGGAGCAAGCGGTCCGGATGCTGACGCAGAGATACTATCTGTCGCATGCCAAAGCCTACAAAAAGTAGGAATTGAAAAAATCATTTTGACGATAGGGCATATTGGAGTTGTTACTGAACTAATTAAACAATTCGATTTATCAAGTAGATCCTTAGATTTTTTAATTAGAAGTATTGCTGACAATAATTTAAGAGATGCATTCGTAATCAAAGAAAGAGCAGAAAAATTTGGAATTATTAAGGATCCACAACAAAATGAAGATTCTCAGATTCTAATTAATAAATCTCAGATTCAATCACTTCGGGCTAATTTAATAACTAACGAAGTTGATTCCTATATTGGAAGGAGATCAACTAAAGAGATTTTAGATCGTCTAAATAAGAAAGTTAACGAACGAGAAGATTATTCAAGTTTTGAAGAAGCCATTGATTTTGTATTATCTCTTATAAAAATTAAAGGTAATCCTAAAGAAGCATTTTCAAAATTAGAAAAACTAACAATAAAACATAAATTAGAAAAATCATCTTTGGAATTACTCAAAAAAAGCATAGATGCATTTGATTTGTTCGATCATAAAAATATCTCAGTAAATGTGGATTTTAGTCTAGTTCGTGACATCTCATATTACAGTGGTATTGTTTTTGAATTAAGTTCGGAATCTGATAAGAATTCTTCCAACCTTGCAGGTGGAGGAAGATATGATGGATTGGTTAGGTTAATGGGAGGAGAAAAAGATATTTGCGCAATGGGATTTGCATGCTCTATAGAACCGATCATTAATATAATCAAAAGTGCACCTACAAATGCTAAAGCTAAAGAGGATAAAAGTGATGAATGAATTAAAATTAAATAATATGGATTCTTCTAATCATCTTAGAATAGCATTACCAAGTGATGGAGCCCTATATGAATCGACGCTTGATTTCATGAAATCCATTGACACATCAATTGAAAGAGCTAGTAGAAGGCGTTATGTAGGTTCACTTAATAATCTTAAGGAAACAATTGTCCTATTTCAAAGAGCTTCTGATATTCCTCTCAAGATTGAAGATACAACTGCAGATATCGGTATTGTTGGAAAAGATCGATTTTTAGAATCTAATAATGAATCTAAATCCGTTGAAATGATAATTGAGGATCTTGGCTATGGGAAATGCGAACTTGTATTTGCTGTTCCAGAACAATGGATTGATGTAACATCCCTAGAAGATATCGCCGAATTAGCTATAGAGTTCAAACAAAATGGATTAGAACTAACAGTAGTTACAAAATATCCTAAACTTGTTCAAGAAGCTCTATCAAAAAACGGAATCCAGTACATTACACTTGTACATTCAAGTGGAACACTTGAAGCCGCACCTGCTATTGGGTCAGCTGATTTTATAGCTGACCTTTCTGAAACAGGGACTACTTTGAGGGAAAATCAACTAAAACTAATAGAAGGTGGTTCGATACTAAATTCACAAGCATGTTTAATTGCAAATATTGATTCTTTAAAAAAGAACCAATTAAAACTCAAGTCTCTTAAAGCACTTTTAGAGAAAATTGAAGCTTATATTCGCGCTCAATCTTTCGTTAATATAAATACATCAATAAAACTTATCAATGAAAGTAAATTAATTTCTGAAATAATAGATAGTGGACTAATAAGAAAAGAAGATATCCCAGAAGGATTTAATTATTCTGAAAAACTTAAATCTATTGACGTTTCACTTATAATTCATAAATCTAACATTGTAGAAATGGTAGATTTATTAAGATCTTATAACAGCACATCAATTACAATTAATAAGCCTGTTTATTTA
>CAZIZY010000008.1:0-1951 GCA_964544235.1 uncultured Nitrosopumilales archaeon | reverse complement strand
CATAACCATATCCAATAATTTAATATAATTTTCACTAACAGATTTTTTCTCAACCATAGCATTAGCATCAGATTCAGAATAAGCTCCTTTAACAATTCTTACTGAACCACCTTTCATAATAAGGAAATTAAGATCATTTTCAGTTCTATAAAGATAAGATTGAAGAACTAGACCTATATTATCATAATTATCACGTAAACGCCAATATAGATCAATAGTTTTGTCAGTATACGGAGTATTTTCCATATCGATTCGAATAAGAGTATTATGTTGTTTAGCTTTCTCAAGCAAATTAACCATTAAATCATAACATAGATCTTCATCTAAATCAATACCTAATTGAGTTAATTTTACAGAAACAGTAGAATTCAGATTTAGACGAGAGATCTCAGATAATCCATTTGAATATTCTTGAGCTGCAAGTCGAGCCATCTGAATAGACTCAACCGACTCACCAAGATAATTAAGACTAGTCTGAAAGCCCTTAGAATGAAGGTCACTAATTATATCTAAGGCAGAATTAAGGTTATCTCCTGCAACAAATTGAGAATTAACACGTTTAGTAACATTACTATTCTTCATAAATTTTTCAAAGGAATCATTAGAAGATAAAGTAACAATAAAGTCTCGAAATGAGGTCAATAATAAGTCAACAACAATCTAAATGTAGAATAAATAGAATTATTTAGCGAAATGACAAGAAACATACTGTTTAGAAGAAATTTTAGATAAATCAGGTTCAATAGTTGTACACTCCTTAGGCATTCCCTTTTCTTTAGCTAAAGGACATCTAGAATGAAACCTGCATCCAGAAGGAACATTAATAGGAGAAGGAATACTGCCCTCAAGAAGCACAATATCATTTTTAGCCATATATTCAGGATCAGGAATGGGAGTAGACGCAATCAATGCTTTAGTATAAGGATGTTTAGGATTAGAAAAAAGTTCTTCACTAGGTGCGACTTCAACAATTTTTCCCAGATACATAACAGCAATATTATCACAGATATATCGCATTACATTAAGGTCATGTGAAATGAATAGTAAAGCCATCCCATATTTAGAACGAAGATCAGTTAACAAATTAATAATTTGAGATTGAATAGAAACATCTAAAGCAGAAACAGGTTCATCAGCGATAATAAGTTGAGGGTTTAAAGCTAAAGCTCGAGCAATAGCAATCCTTTGACGTTGTCCACCACTAAACATATGAGGATATCGTTCAGCATGTTCATCATTAAGACCTACTTGAGTAATTAATTCAGTAACTCGATCATAAATCTTCTCCTTTGGATAACCATGAGTTAATAATGGAGTTTCGACTATTTGCCGAATAGTTTTTCGCGGATTTAAAGAAGAATAAGGATCTTGAAATACCATTCCTATTTTTTTTCTTACATTCAACATTTCAGAAGTATCAAGAGAAGAGATGTCATCACCGTCAAAAGAAATACTGCCAGAAGTAGGAGACATTAATCCAGCTATAATTCTAGCTGTAGTAGTTTTACCGGAACCACTTTCACCAGCTAACCCAAAAGTTTCGTTAGGTTTAACTGAAAAAGAAACACCATCAGTAGCCTTAACTTGAGCAATAGCTTTTTTGAAAATAACTCCTTTAGTTACAGGGAAATGCTTCACTAAATCATTAACTTCAATAAGATTTTTTACCAAAAAGATCAGCCTTCAACGCCATGATAATAACAACTTACCCAATGATTGATTTCGACTTCAACTAATTTATGAGGAGTAGAACTACAATCATCATGCGACCTAAAACATCGTGGATGAAACCTACATCCAGCAGGAGGATGAATAAGATCAGGTACACTACCAGGAATAACTTCTAAATTAGAACGGTCATCATTAGGACGGGGTAAACATTTCATAAGCATGATAGTATACGGATGCATAGGTTGGTTAAATACAGCTGAAGTAGACCCCATTTCTTTTA
>CAZIZY010000007.1:0-67631 GCA_964544235.1 uncultured Nitrosopumilales archaeon | reverse complement strand
AAAGTAACAGCAGGTCTAAGTCGTTTACCTCCTAGTTCTAAATAATGAAAGGAACTATGTAATATCTCATCAGGACAGAATACGTCTTTAAATTGGTTTTTGTCTAAATATTCATCTACTTGAGATGAAACGTTTAGAAGTTCTTGTTCGAAATCAGACAACATTTTACTTGACACCATATAATTAATTTGAATATTAAATTAAGGTTCCTCAACGTGCAACGATTCTATTCTTCATCCCGTTAATTGGTCAGATCGCCCGTCGATGCTACGCCACACGTTGAGTCTTTAGAATTAACACGTAATGCTTTAATGGTTTTACTCAAATGAAGCACTTTATCCTGCAGTAATTGAAACATTATTGACGTGTAAATAAGGTAAGGTAAAACCAAAAAGGCGTTTATTTTCTTTAGATATATCATTAAGTCCAATAAGTAAATCAAATATATTTCCAGAAATTAAACATTCTTTTATAGGGTACTTAATTGAACCATTTTCAATATATTTACCGCCCTTAACAACACCTGAGAATTCACCACTAATAGGGTTAACATTTCCTGAGAAACGAGTAACTAAGATTCCCTTAGATAAGCTAGTTATTATTTGAGATAATTTAGAAGAACCCGGTTCAAGCATGAGATTTGTAGGAGAAATAGATGGAATAGATCTATATGAACCAGAAGCATTTCCAGTACTTTGAAGTTGATCCTTATTCGCAGAATAATTATTGTACAAATATGACTTAAGAATTCCTGAGTCAATAATAATAGTTTTTTTATGAGGAACGCCTTCTCGATCAAAATTTGAAGACATAAGTCCACCATTAATAGTTCCATCATCAAATACAGTCAATAATTCAGATGATATAGAGTCATTAAGTTTATTTTTAAATTTACTAAGTCCTTTTTGTACATTTTTAGAGTTAACTAAATGAATTATAGGTTCAATTAAAACATCTAAAGATGCTTCTGGACTAAGAATTACATCTCCTTTAAAGCTTTCAATTTTATTAGAGCCCAAGGATGAAGTTACATTATTAGCAAACTCTTCTATTGATTGAGATAAAGAAATATCTTTTAATGATCTCGAGCCACCATATTGAACATCAAAATTAGAAACATCAACGCCATTAGAAGCCATTCCCATTATATTCCAAGAGAATAAACTTTCTTTTTCTTCAGCTTTAATTCCATTACTATTAATTAATATACTATCACCAATAGAAGAACTAAAACCACCACTATCAATAGAGATACGTTGATCAGTTTCTTTAGTGGTTAAAATCATATTCGAGGTCTTTTCAAATGCGTCTTCAATTTTAAATTCTTCAACATGAGGATCATACAATTTAGTTACTAACGAAGATGACTTAGATTCAGGTAATTTATTGAATTGATCAGAAGGAACCATGGAAGCTATTTTTAACGCTTTAGAAATAGTATTTTTGATATCAATAACATCATAACTATTAGTAGAAGCAAATCCCAATGAACCTGATTTTATAACACGTATACCCAAACCTTGAAGTTGATGAGACGTAACAGTCTTAACAGCATTACTTTCAATTGAAGAATTTATTGTTTTTTCAACTGAGGAGAAGACTTCAATGTCATCAGCCCCACACTCAAGTCCAAAATTTACTGCTTTTTCACAGATATCAATAATAGAAATAGAATTCAAGTTTTTCACATCAAATATAGTTTATTGCTCTCCACCTAATACAACTTCACACCTTAAATGAGGTCCACCACCATCGACTTTTGCTAATTGTCCTTTACCACAATATCCTGAACCAATTTCATAAGAAAAGTCATCGCTAAGAGCATCAACAGTTTTAAGAACATCATATGCTTGACCGCTAATAGTTACGCCTCTAAACAAATCTTTTATTTCTCCTCTTTCAATAAGATAAGCTTCTTGAGTTCCAAACATGAATTCACCATTAGCATCAGCTTGTCCAGACTTTGCTCCTTTAAGTAAATAACCTGATTTAGTATCACTTATTAAGTCATCAAGAGTCCAATCGCCAGGTTCAATAAACGTATTTCTCATTCTAATTAAAGGCTCATTATGGTATTCATAAGCACGTGAATTACCAGTAGGCGAAACAGAAAATAATTCTGCACTTTCCCGATTATGTAAATAAGAAGAAAGGACCCCATTATCAACTAGAACAGTACTTTCAGTTAATACACCCTCATCATCGACAAGTAAAGTTCCACCCGCTTTTCCAACAATAGCAGAAGGACCCGAATCAACCATAGTGACAATATCACTTGCAACTTTCTTACCTATCATATCTTTTGCAATTGAACCAGATAATACAAAATCAGCTTCGACTGTATGACCTATCGCTTCATGAGAAATTAAGCCAACCAAAGCTGGATCAAGTATAACAGTACTTCTACTACCTTTAAGAGTGCGTGAATTAGCTAATTTACATGTTTTTTCAGCTGCATGACGAGACAAAGTTAAAGCATCTGACTTTGAAAAGAGATCATTCCAGCCACCAGTAACACCAACAGCCTCTGAAGAGCTATAAAGTTCACCATTATTTTGAACAACTACAGATACTCTAAATTCAGGTTTAGAATCAAATATTTCTGCAGAAACACCATCATTAGTAACAATAACTTTAGAATCTAATAATTCACGGTAACTAGAAGAAGCACTTTTTATATTTTTACGATAAGTTCTAGCTTCACTTTCAGAGTCTTTAACTAATTTAATCTTTTCTTCAATGCTTATTTTATCTAAAGGACCATCAATTGGAGGAGAGAATTTACCCTTAGCAAGATTTGCGTCAGCTAACTTAAAAGAAGATGAAGATTTTGACGATGAAATAGATTTTGCAGAAGAAATTGCTTCAAGAAGAGTATTATTCAGATTAGTTTTATTTAAATTGCCTGTACTCGAAAAACCCCAAGTTCCATTAATATTAACACGAAAACAAACGCCTTGAATCTCATTAGAAATAACTTCATCAAATTCACCTTTAGATATAGAAATTTTTTGTTCAGAACGTTTATGAAAACGTGCTTCACAATAATCAACATTACTAGCATTAATAACAATACTAGTTAGTTCATCAATCATATTATGAAGATATTATAACTAGATGTTAAATCTTAATTTTAAAGAAAATATAGGGGGGATTTTCCCCCATTGGTTATTTTTAACCTAAGATAAGAATTGCTATTACTATACCGTAAATAGCGATTGCTTCACCTAATGCAGTGATAATGATCGCAGTTGTTTTCAACTCAGGTCTTTCAGCTGCAGCAGCTAATCCTGCAGAACCAGCTTTAGCAATTGCGAAACCAGCAGAAAGTGCCGCAACAGAGAAAGCTATAGTAGCAGCAAATGGTTTTGCGCTATCGGAGTTAATGAGAGAATCATTATCTCCAGATTCAGCCGCACTAGCTAATCCGAATGGTGTTGCCACCATTAATAGTAGAAAACATAACGAAAGGGTCGAATATGATTTATTTGTAAGTTCCAACGTTAATCAACAAATTTCTACATAAATAATATTTTAAAGTTTTCGGAATAATACGGTAAATATGCTATAAATTTAGGCTTTCCATCTTCTTACGGGCACTATTTTCAATATTCTTTACATCTTTTTCAATGCTAGAAGAATAATTATCCATTTCTTTTTTTATGTTCTTTTTAGCGATTTGGAATTGTTTTTTAATATCTTTCTCAAAACTCATTAAATATCACTCATACTCATACTGTTCTATTTTCAAGTACTTTTTTAACTTGTTTAAGTCTTACGAATTCTTCTCTTTCACGTTCTTCTAATGTAGACTGAATAAATTTAATAGAATCAAGATATTGAGGAATTATAATAAATTCCAATGCGTTAATCATACGCTGAGTTTTCTCAAGAGCCGCGGCCAATCTAAAAATAGCGTTTTCTAGTTCAGCTGCTCTACATATTTGAGGAAGAACTTCACGAAGAACCTTTGTAGCGTTATCCAGATAGATAGAAGTATCTGCAAATCCATAACTTAATCCTACATCTTCAGATGATATTTTTAATTTAGGTATATCTACGTCAACCATACGGCTTACATCAACATCAACTTTAATAGTACTAGGAGAGGTCAACGCAATAGTATTCATATTAACAGACCCCATTTTGATATATGCGTCATAAAGAGAATTATAGGCTTCAGAAAGTGGATCAGAAAGATTATCTCGCTCACTAGTTGCAGCATTAATCATTTCATCTAATCTTTTTAAAAGAACGTCTCGTTTATCTTCAAGAATTTTATGAACAGTCTTAGAAGTTTGCAGACTTTTTCGAATTCTAATTAGTTCAATTTTTGTTGGAAGCGCTTTCCCGCCAAAACTTACAGACAATTAAGTTGATTCCTCATTATCTGAAGGAGTATAGTACTCTTTAACATATGATTCTTTAATTTTAGTTAATTCACCTTCAGGTAGAATACTAAGAGCTTTCCATGCTAAAGATAATGTTTCATCTAATGTTCGATTTTCATCATATTCTTGTTGAAGGAAATTTTCCTCAAAAGCATCACCATATTCAAAATATTTAAGATCAGTTCCAGTTAAACTACCCTTACCTACAATTTCAGCTAATGCACGTAACTCTTGAGCCCTAGCATAAGCATCATAAAGTTGACTACTAACTTCCATGTGATCGTCACGAGTTTTTCCTTTACCAACTCCATCCTTCATTAAACGGCTTAAACTCATAAGAACTCCTACAGCAGGATATATTCCTTTTCTAAATAATGGTCTACCAATAACTATTTGACCTTCAGTTATATATCCACTTAAATCAGATATAGGATGAGTAATATCATCACTTGGCATAGTAAGAATAGGCATTTGAGTAATACTGCCTTTTAGTCCTTTAATTTTTCCAGCACGCTCATACATAGTCGCAAGATCAGTATATAGATAACCAGGATATCCCTTTCTACCAGGAACTTCTTCTCGAGCAGCACTAATTTCTCTTAAAGCTTCAGCATAATTAGTGATATCAGTAAGTATAACAAGAACATGCATTCCTAAATCGAAAGCAAGATATTCAGCCGCAGTTAACGCTACTTTAGGAGTCATTAATCGTTCAATTGCAGGATCGTCAGCTAGATTTAAGTAAAGAATACTTCGCTTAATTGCTCCACTTTCTTCTAAACTTTTTCTAAAGAATGCTGCTTCATTATTCTGAACGCCAATAGCAGCAAAAACTACCGCAAAATCTTCTTGACCAAGAACAGTAGCTTGACGGGCAACCTGCGCAGCAAGCATTGCATGTGACATTCCAGCTCCAGAGAATATAGGTAATTTTTGGCCTCTTACGAGGGTTAGCATTCCATCAATAACTGAAACACCCGTTTGAATAAAATCTTCAGGGAAATCTCTTCTTTCAGGATTAATTGGAGCTCCATTAACATCTCTAAAATCGTCACCTAAAGTTTCAGGTAAACCATCAATAGGCCTTCCTAGTCCGTCAAAAACTCTTCCAAGTAATTCATTGGAAACAGGAATTTCCATAGTTTTTCCAAGAAAACGAGCAGTAGTACCCGATACAGATAAACTAGAAGTTCCTTCAAATACTTGAACTATTGCTTTACCGCCACCAACTTCTAATACTTTTCCTAATCGTTTAGAACCATCACCAGTGTCTATTTCAACCATTTCATCAAATGCTACATTATTAACACCGTCAATAGCTAAAAGAGGTCCTTTAATTTCAACTATCTTAGTGTATTCTACACCACTAGCAACTTTTTTACGCAACTGATTTCACCTTACCATCAACAAGACTTTGAAAGTCTTTACTAAACCTTGATTTAAGTTTTTCAATATCACCAAGTTCTTCTTCTTTAACTGTAAACTTTGCTCTAAGTATATCAGGTATTACAGGCATAGCTCTAACATCATCTAAAGAAACCCCACTTCTTAATGTTTCTAAAGCTGAATTATAGAAATCAACAAACATTCGAAGTAAATCAACTTGTTTTTGTGGAGAACAATAAGCATCGATTTCATCGAAAGCACTTTGTTGTAAGAATCCTATTTTAATCATTCTCGCAACTTCAAGAATTAGTTTTTCTTCATCAGGTAATGCTTCAGGACCTAAAAGACGAACAATTTCTTTTAAAGAATCTTCACGTTGAAGCAATTCATAAGCATCAGCTCGAATTTGAGACCATTCTTTATCTACATTAGATGCCCACCACTTACTAATTTGATCTACGTAACCTGAATAGCTATTAATCCAATTAACAGAAGGATAATGTCTAGAATATGCAAGTGCCGTATCTAAAGCCCAAAATGTCTTAATGAAACGTGTAGTTTGAGTTGTTACAGGTTCAGTGAAATCAGCACCAGATGGAGAAACTGCGCCAATTAAACTAACGGATCCTGTTCTATCTGGAGAACCAACAACATTCATTCTTCCTGCTCGTTCATAGAATTCAGCTAATCTAGAAGCAAGATAAGGAGGATAACCTTCTTCAGCAGGCATTTCTTCAAGTCTACCACTAATTTCTCTAAGAGCTTCGGCCCACCTACTAGTAGAATCAGCTACTAATACCACATCATAACCCATATCTCGATAGTATTCAGCCATTGTAACTCCAGTATAAATACTAGCTTCTCTAGCGGCTACAGGCATATTACTTACATTACCTACAAGTATTGTTCGCTCCATAAGAGGCCTACCAGAAGTAGGATCTTTTAACTCAGGGAATTTTATTAGAACTTCAGTCATTTCATTACCACGTTCACCACAACCCACATAAACGACCACTTGAGCATCAGCCCAAGCAGCAACTTGATGAAGAGTTACAGTTTTACCAGTTCCAAACCCTCCAGGAATAGCACCAGTACCGCCTTTAGCTAAAGGAAAGAAAGTATCAAGTATCCTTTGACCTGTAGTTAATGGAAGTTCAGGATCAAGACGATCCCTGAATGGACGTGGACTTCGAACAGGCCATTTATGATACATTTTTAATGAATCTTTAGAGCCATTTCGTTTAACTTCAACAATTGAATGATCGATATCATATTTGCCTTCTTTAACAATTTCAGATACAACGCCACCAGGGTTATTTGGTGGAACAAGTATTTTATGATCTACTAAAGGACTTTCAGGAACAGAACCTAAAATACTTCCCGGTTTTAGTTCATCGCCTTTTTTTACAGAAGGAGTAAATTTCCATTTATTTTCAAAAGAAATTGCTTGAACTGCAGAACCACGAGTCATGAATGGTCCAGTTTTTTTTGCTATATCGCCTAAAGGTCTTTGAAGTCCATCATATATTTTACCCATCATGCCAGGACCACAAGTTACTGAAAGTGGTTGATCAGTACCATATACTGTCTCTCCTGGACGAAGTCCTCCTGTAGATTCATAGACTTGAACAAAAGCAACGTCTCCGGTTACACGGATAATTTCACCAATCATACGATCTTCTCCTACTTCAACCATCTCATACATTTGTGCATCAGACATGCCATCTGCTTTAACAGCAGGACCACTGACCCAAACTACTTTTCCTTTAACTGTCATTTTTTTCATTTACTCCTAGAGAATAGAATACTGATTCTTTGTCTTAACTCTGGCTTTAATCTTTCTATTCGAGATTCAAAAGTATTATCAAAACGAATAGATTCGTCTTCGACTACAGCACGTATTCCTCCTGCAGTAGTAATATGTTTTGAACTTACCTTAATTTTTAATTTTTTAGTTTTTGAGAGTTCACTTGAAATCTTTTTAATCGCAGCAAAATCAGATTTATTACAATAAAGAGTCATAGGAGCCCCTTCAAGAGCATCAATACACTCACTAATAAGGGATTTCAATAAAGAGTCACTATGTTTCATAGAAGATAATTTATCTAGTGCAGTAGTAAACGCTTTATCAGCATATTCATCCATTAATTTCATGTATGAACTTCGAGCTTGATTTGAAGAATCTCCAACTATTTTTCTATGAAAGATCTCAGCATCTCGATCTTTATCCTTAACAATTTTTTCAGCATCAGAAATAGAATCTAATTCGTATTCTTCTAAAGTTTTCATAGCTTGAGAATAAGCATCATCTAATTCACTTATCATTTCTTTTGAAGCTTCAGCCAGAACTTTAGATATTGTAATTTGAGAACCTGTTTTAGATGACAAAATTATACCCCCAATATTTGTTTAAGCATGTCTCGATATTCAGTACGTTCAATTTTACTTCCAGGAGCTGGAACTTCAAATATTATAGGTATTGATCTTTTTGCTTTTATTTCAGTTAATTCATCCTTTGCATTTAAAGCAACATCATCACTAACAAGAATTAAACCTACATCACCATCATCAATAAATGAATTAACATTTTTCATTAAGTCATTATGATCTTCAACATTTATTCCTTCAATTCCAGCTAATTGAAATCCCGTAACAAATGTTTTACTGCCTATAGCGATTGTTTTCATTAGTTACAAAAAGAAATCAAAGAATAAGCATTTATAAGGCTTATCAATTAATCGGAGGTATTCAACCGTTGTTTAATTACAAAATTATCTAAAATCTCTCTACAACGATTTCTAACAGTAACTTCAGTTGCATCAGCTATTTCAGCTATTTCCCTTTGAGGTAATTTTTCACCCAATAACATATAAGAGATATAAAGATATGCAGCTGCAAGACCTGCAGGAGACTTTCCACTTAATATTTTCGCATCAGATGTTTTGGTAGCTAATTGTATAGCTACTCTTTCAGACCAACCATCTAATTTAGCTACATTAACAAGTTTGGATATGTGTTTTTCAATTAACGGTATAGGAACATAGCTTTCCTCTACTTCGGTTAATACTAATCGATAGTATTTAGCTAAGGAACGTTTATCAATTTCAGCAGCAGTAGCAACTTCTTTTAATGAACGATGAACTTGACATTTTCTACAAGCCAAATAAACGACAGCAGAAGCTATTCCTATTGTAGATTTACTTTTTGCAACTTGCATTCTTGAAGCATTACGATATATCTGAGCTGCAGTTTCAGACACATTCCTAGGCAAATTAAGTGAGTCACAAAGATCAGTAATTCTTGAAAGCATTTTAGAGAGCGTTCGTTCACTAGAAGTTGAAGTTCTAATTCGATTTTGCCATTTATTCATCCTATTTAATGAAGCACGCATATGAGGATCAACAGAATTACCAGACGAATCCTTCATTTCAGAACCTATTTTTGTACTTAACCCATAATCATGAATTGTAAGAGTCATAGGAGAACCAACTCGAACACGTTTTGATTTATCCTCTAAATCAATAGCTTTCCACTCAGGGCCAATATCTTCAGTTTGATCAACAGCAACATAACCACAGTCAGGACATATTATCTCTCCTCGATCTAAATCACCGATTAAAGAACCTGAACATGCCGGACAACGATTAAGTGAAGAGTCATTTATTTTTTCTTTTTTTGTCATTATTTTGATCACCCAATTTATAGAGAGTAGAACCGACATAATGCTTTGGCCTATCAGTGATTACAGATGCAACAGCGTAAGGAGAAGACACTGGACCAAATATTTCTATATTTTTAGCTACTTTTTTACCATTATCATCTACAAGAATTTCACCTTCTTTCAAATGAGAAGATGCACTAAGAACTAAACGGCCGCTTTTTGCTAGGTGTAAAACAGTACCAGCTTTCAATTATAATATAATGTATTAACAGTTCTATAAAGTGTTAGTGGTGGAATATTACTTAATTTTGAGAAAGTTATAGAAAAACCTTATTTTAAGTGAATAAAAATGAGAAGAATAACAATTTAAACGGTGTTTTTAACGAAAACCTATATACTTCGAAAAGGTTGAGATTCTTTACTTAAACAGGTGTGTAAATTAGCTCAATCTGCCAGAATAAAATTAACAAGCGCGAACTTGGAAAACTTGGAAAGAGTTTGTGGTGAAATAAAGAACATAACTGAAAAAACAGGAGTAAAAATAAAAGGACCACATCCTTTACCAAAAAAGAATCTAAAAATAGTTACAAGAAAATCACCATGTGGTCAAGGAACACACACATTTGATCGTTGGGCAATGAGAGTTCATAGAAGACTCATTGACATGGATGCTGATGATCGCACAATGAAACAATTAATGAAAGTTATGATTCCTGAAGACGTTCACATTGAAGTGAATTTATAAATTTAAAAGATAATCAAGAAACTGTGCTTAACTCTTCAGGTTTAAAGAGTCTATCACAGTATTTACATCTAATTACAACAGGATTATTCTTAATAACTAAAAGTGATGATAATATTGGTTCATTAGAATTAGAGATACAAGTAGGATTAAGGCATTTAAAAACACCAATAAACGATTCAGGCAATTCAACCTTTCGTTTTTCAGTAATAACAAAATTTTTAACTAAATTTACTGTCGCTTCGGGAGCAATAAGAGCAATTCGATCAGTTTCAGCCTTAGTTAAGAATTTTTTAGAAATTTTAACTATGTCTTTTTTACCCAGAGTACTAGGAACATTCATAGCCACAGTAAGTTCATTGAAATAATTATCAAAGATATTAAGCGCGGATAATACTTTAAAAGATGTTCCTGGAGTAAGATGATCTAAAACTGTTCCATTTTTAATTCTTCTAACTAGAAGGTTTTCATCTGACAATGTTATACAATTTCAAAAATACACGGCAAATTTAATAAGGTTTACACTAAAAACTTAACTAAAGTTTGTCAAATCCTTTCTATCAAAAAGATATTTTATCAATAAAAGATTTTTCGAAAAGTGATCTCAGTTTATTGTTTTCTACAGTAAACAAAATAGAATCATTAGAATTCGAAGAAAGAACGAAAATTTGTAGAGGAAAAGTATTAGCAAATTTATTCTATGAAGGAAGTACAAGAACCAAATTAAGCTTTGAGACTGCAATGTTACACATAGGAGGTAACATAATTGGTTTTCAAGATACTAAAGGAACAGCTATAGATAAAGGGGAAACACTTTCGGACACCATTAAAGTAGTTGACGGTTACAGCGACGCTATAATTTTAAGGCACCCAACTGAAGGTGCAGCACGTTTTGCTGCAGAAATTGCTGAAAAACCTTTAATAAATGGAGGTAGTGGAAGTGAAGAACATCCAACACAAGCAATGGTCGATCTTTACACAATTATTGCTGAAAAGAAAGAAATTGATGGATTAAATATAGCTTTGGTTGGAGATCTAAAATATGGTAGAACAGTTTATTCACTATTATATGGTTTAGCAAAATATTCACCGAATATTTTCTTAGTAGCACCACCACAATTAAAAATAAGAAATGAAATACACAATGATTTGGATAACAAAATCAAAATGGTAGAAATAGATGACGTGGAAAGCATTATAGATAAATTAGATGTAATGTACGTAACTAGAATTCAAAAAGAACGTGTTCCTGATCCAGCTGAATATGAAAAGGTTAAAGGATCTTATATTATTGACAATAAACTTGTAGAAAACGCTAAAGATAGTTTAATGATTTTGCATCCGCTTCCAAGAGTCGGTGAAATAAAATCAGAGATAGATAATACTAAATACGCAAAATACTTCGAACAAGCTCATAATGGTAAAAAGCTTAGAGCTTCACTATTATCATTAATGTTAAACGAAGAAACAATATAAAGAATCTATTAAGAGCATCCTGTAGTGCTTCCACAGCTAGAACACAAATAACAAGATCCACTTCGCCTCATTAATGAACCACAATCTGTACAAGTAGGAGCATCAGAAATTACATCAAACTTTGTTTTGGTAGAAGAGTCATTAAGTACACCTGAATCAGAAGTTAGAGGTCCAAAAGAGATATCATTACTATTTATTTCAACATCACCGTTTGACTCAACATCACCATTTGAAGTAAGATTACCATTTGAAGTAATATCACCATTTGATTCAGAATCACCATTTGAAGGAACCTCGCCATTTGATTCAACAATTTCATTGTAGCCTAAATGGGTTAAATCGTCTTGAGGAAGGAATTTTAATGCAATCCATCTAAATATGTAATCCATCAAAGATTTTGCTACACGGATTTGAGGATTATTTGTCCAACCAGATGGTTCAAAACGAGTATGAACAAATTTATCTACTAATACTTTAAGTGGAACTCCATATTGAAGAGAAATTGAAACAGAAGTAGCAAAAGAATCCATTAAACCAGCAAGAGTACTACCTTGTTTTGACATAGTAATGAATAATTCTCCGGGAGAATTGTCTTCGTATAATCCAAGATGTAAATATCCCTCGTGAGTACCTATTCTAAATTTATGAGTAATAGACTTTCTTTCATCAGGTAACCTCCTTCTAGATGGTTTTTGAACTAAATTCTCAGTTTCTTCATTAAATGCTTTAGTGGATAATGGTTGAGATAATTTACAGCCATCACGATATAATGCAATAGTTTTAAGGCCTTTTTTCCAACTATCCATATATACAGTTTTAACTTCTTCAACAGTAGCATGATTAGGCATATTAATTGTTTTACTTATAGAACCTGAAAGTAATGGTTGTGAAGCAGCCATCATATCAACATGCGCCATATAATTGATAAATCGTGTTCCATTTTTACCGCATTTAGTTGAACAATCGAATATAGGATAATGTTCCTCTTTTAGATGGGGCGCTCCTTCAATAGTTCCTGAACCACAAACATAATCGTTTGCAGCTTCAATTTCAATATCGCTAAAACCAAGTACTTTGAGTAAATTAAAAGTAGGATTACTAGATTGTCCTTCTTTAATGCCTAATCTTTCCAAACAATCAGGCCCTATAATAGAATTCACAAAAGCATGTTTAATTTCAAATACAGAAGATAATGCCTTCTCAACTTTACGTATATCATCTTTTATGAAGCCTTTTTTCTTTAATGCAGATTCATTAATGTAAGGAGATTTCTTTAAAGAATTACTTCCAGCAATATATCTAATTATTTCATTAACGTGATCTTTGGAATAACCTAGGTTCTTAAGAGAAACGCTGATAGATTGATTAACAAGTTTAAAATACCCACCACCGACTAGTTTTTTGAATTTCACCAAAGCAAAATCAGGTTCTATTCCAGTAGTATCACAATCCATTACTAGACTAATAGTTCCAGTTGGAGCAATTAATGTAGTCTGCGCATTTCTATAACCAAATCGTTCACCTAGAGTTAAAGCCCTATCCCAAGAGTCTTTAGAAGCCTTTAGCAAATCAGGAGGACAAATCTTATTATCTAGAACAGTAGGAGGAACAGAAATATCTTCAAATTCATCGGTATTAACCCCATAAACTACTCTTCTATGGTTACGAATAACTTTCAACATATGTTCTCTATTTTTATTAGATTCAGCAAAAGGACCAAATAAACAAGCAAGTTCAGCAGAAGTAGCATATGATTCACCTGTCATTATAGCGGTAACACTAGAACAAACAGATCGAGCTTCATCAGAATCATAAGGAAGTCCGGAAACCATTAGAATTGAACCAAGATTTGTGAAACCGAGTCCTAGAGTTCTAGTTTTATAACTATTGATAGCTATTTCTTGACTAGGATATTGAGCCATTAATACAGAGATTTCTAACACAATAGTCCATAATCGAATAGCATGTTTGAAAGCAGGAATATCAAAACATAATTTATCAGAATCAAAGAATTTACTGAGATTAAGTGAAGCCAAATTACATGCAGTATTATCTATGAAATTATACTCAGAACAAGGATTAGTAGCATTAATTCGATCTGTTTCAGGACATGTATTCCAATCATTACAAGTAGTATCAAATTGCAATCCAGGATCAGCACAATACCACGCTGCATTTGATATTTTATCCCATAAATCCCTAGCTTTAACTGACTTCATAACATGTCCATCAGTTCTTGCAGTTAGATCCCAATCACGATCATCTAATACAGCCCTCATAAATCCGTCAGTCATTCGTACAGAATTATTAGAGTTTTGTCCAGAAACAGTTTGATAAGCTTCACCTTCAAAGTCGGAAGAATACCCAGAATTAACTAAAGCTGCAACTTTGAGTTCTTCGTTCATTTTCCAACTAATAAAATCTTCAATTTCAGGATGATCTACGTTTAAGACTACCATTTTAGCGGCTCTTCTAGTAGTTCCACCAGATTTGATACTTCCTCCAACTGTGTCTCCAATTCGTAAGAATGACATTACTCCTGATGATTTTCCTCCACCAGAAAGAGATTCTCCTTTACCCCTTAAAGAAGAGAAATTAGTTCCAGTACCTGATCCTAATTTAAATATTCTAGCTTCTCTTACCCATAAATCCATTATTCCTCCTTCATTCACTAAATCATCACGGATCGGTTGAATAAAACAAGCATGGGATTGAGGATGGGAATATTCATCTTGTGATTTAACTACCTGTTTTGAATCAGGATCATAATAATAATGCCCTTGACTAGGTCCAGTAATTCCATAAACATAATTTAATCCTGTGTTAAACCACTGAGGAGAATTAGGTGCAGCCATCTGAGAGATAAGCATATAGCTTAATTCATCGTAAAATGATTGAGAGTCTTCCTCAGATGCAAAATAACCATATTTTTTACCCCAAAAAGTCCAACAACCAGCTAACCTATGAACAACTTGTTTAAGTGACTTTTCAGATCCGAGAATAGGAGCCCCATTATCATTAAACAATTGTACTCCATTTTTATCGTATTGAGGAACACCTTGTTTTCTAAAATACTTTTGTGCAAGAACATCAATAGCAACTTGACTCCAAAACTTGGGAACTTCAACATCATCCATCTCAAATACTGTTAGGCCAGTTGAATCCCTGAGAATACTTGAGTTATTTTGCCAATCAAAATTATCAAATACATTTTCACCAGTTTTAGTGAATAATCTAGGAATCTTTAATCCTTTAACCCCTTCAAGCTGAACCCGATTTAATAAGAGTTCATCAAAATTATCAGTTAATTCAATATTTCCAGATTTATCCAAAACGTTATTCACCATATTTTATAACATGCATACTTTTAATGTTAAGGTCAATTACAGTTGACCTATTAAGCGTTATCATTAATCTCAATAAGATCAATGAGATAGTCATTAAACATATGAAATTGACCTGAAAAAGCATCTCATTAACTAGCAACTTCGAGATCATCTCTAACAGAAGCATCACCTGTATTTATTTTTCTGATTGAAGTAGATCGACATGAATTACATCGAGTAAAAGGAGAAGGAGTCTTAGATCCACAATCTAAACAATATCCAAATAACATTCCTAATCTAAAGAAACCAGGCTCATTTTTAAGAATATTAACCAGGTTATTGAAATTCTTAAGATCAATATTATGAGGTAGCAAAATAGACAAAGAGTATCCACCATTAAGCATCTTAAATGGTCTATTATGCCGATCTAGATCTTTTTCAGAAAGACCATCTTCATAATTAATTAACGAAATGTCAGAATACTTCTTAATATCTTTAGTAACTGATTTGCCATACTTATTAGAATCAAGTGAAGCTAATCGGAAATTCCCCTCAGTAGGAAGGATAGATACATATCCATCTTCATTTAAATCATTAGCACTTTCTGAAGTAGATTTTATTGCAGAAGCGATGATTTTTTCAAAGCTAGATAACTTAGAGGAAGCACGTTCTCCAACTAAAATAGAAGCGGCTTCTTCAAGACCACTTAGTTGAATTATTAAAGGAATTTTTTCAGTCGATATAGCTGCTGGATTTTTCGAGATTGTGGGAAGAAGACCTTTGTTCATAGTATCTAAGATGAATTTTCTTCGATATGATAAAGCTGGAACAGCAGATTGAATTAAGAGAGCGAGTTTAGCCCTAAAATAAGTAGAGTCTCTATTAGATTCGGTAGCTAATCTAGGAAGGTTAAGAGAAAGAGAATGCAATACAGCTACACCGAAATTATTTGAAGTTGAAGCTGTATTTTTAACTCCTAAATAAGAATGAGATTCATCAGAAGTATCAAAAGCTATTGAGCCACCTAATTTAATTATATCAAGAACTAATTGAGCCGTCTTTTTATTTAGAGTTTCTTTATGTAAAATCAATTTAATGAAAGACATAGGAACAGATTCAATATAATTAAGGTATCCACTAAGAATATCATTAATAAGGTCATCATCGGAATTCTCGTAATTAATATGAAACGTCAATATGAAGGGTTTAGACGATTGCGGAAGAAGTAAATTTGAAAGTTGTAACGCTCTGGATATAGAAAGACTAATTTGTTCATTAGAAAGTTTCTTTGAGTTATTTTTAATGAATTGTAAAAAACCTTGAAAACTAATCTCTGTTGATATTTCTCGACTTAAAGAGTAAATCAGAGACATTAATTCAAATAAAGAATCATCTAAGCTATTATTTTTTATTAATCTAGGAATCCATGGCATTTTTCCACCCCAACCTATATCATTAATATCAATAGAGCTTAAGTCTAAGAATAAAGTATCAGGCATAATGCCCCAAACACCTATATTTGAAACATGTAAGTCTCCAGATACATGTGAATCAGATACATCTTTTGGCATTTGAGTTAATAGAAGATACTCTGTGAACACATTTTGAGCGGTTTTTTTAAATACCGTTTCAGTCGAATACAAACTCCTTCCAACATTTTCCATTAGAAGATTGATATCATATACAGGAACTCCTAATCGAGTTAAACGATGTCTATACTCTTCATACCCATGTTCAAGAAGCACAGCATTAACAATTTCTCGAATAAGAGGAGCAGTAAGATATGAAGCTTGAAATTTATGTAACCGGCCCTCAGATTCTTCAGTAATTCTTTGTGCTGATTCAAGAGTCATCCCTCCTTCCCTAATCAGAGACTGTGTAATTTTATCAACATTAAATTCCTCCATTGATTGCTTAGAAGTTCTTACAAAAAGTTTACCGCTTTCCATTAATGACTGTTCTTCTATTTGACGAGTAAGATTAAGTATTAATCTTCCAAGTCCAGATACAGAATATTTGCGTTCTGAACGATTAAGCGTAATTAGCATTTGTTTAAGAAGCTTTCTTAAATGATAAGCGAATTTACCAGATTCTTTTTTTGATCTAAATCCAGCAAGCGTTTTTAACTCAGAATAGCTCAAAGGACCCTGAGTATGTAAGATTCTAAGAACTTCTAAGCGATTAGAAGAACCAATAACAGAATATATTGCCCTAACTCGTTTATCTGAAGTGGACAATAATTTCACCTTGTAAACATATATTGTGAATTAACATTTTAGAATTCCTCAAGTAGATATACGTATGTTTGCTCGATTAATAAGATTTAGCCAAAGAAAAAGAAATGGAAAATAGAGGTTAATAGGTGCCGAGGGCCGGACTTGAACCGGCGACAGCCCGGTCTTCAGCTTCACCCATCCTTTTAGAATAAAAGGATGACGGGTGCTCTCCCAGGCTGAGCTACCTCGGCATTCTTAAACTAATTCCAAAAGAACAAGCCTTAAGTTTTTCCAGGGATTAATATTAATACCACTAGTAACTTGAGGTTGATATACGTGTGGATGTAAATAAATACGTCACATGGGCTCGTAGCTCAGCATGGTTAACTCCATAGGAGGCCAAGGAGCGTTCGACTGATAATCGAAAGGTCCCCGGTTCAAATCCGGGCGGGCCCATCTTTCCTAATTATTTTATATAAACATGTAGCCCGGGCCAGACTCGAACTGGCGTCACCGGCTTACTTCCTTATTTCTCCAGACCAAAGGCCGGTATTCAAGAAGCATAATGCTCTTGCTTGACCGCTACAGTCGGCGAATTATCTCTCCACCGGGCTTCCGGGCTAAATCTTCATTGGTATACTTAGCTTATAATCGTTATCCACAAAAATCAATATTTTTAGTAATTATTCTTTGTTCAAGTGATCATTTATCATAGTCTTGACACGATCAATCCCAAGATCTACAATATATGGACCAAGTTTTGGGCCACGTTCGGTATTTAAAAGAATAACATAAAGTATTTTAAAGAAATCACGAGGTTTAACATTAAATTTACGAGAAGTTTCAAAAATAATATTTTGTACCTCATCAGGTGATTTTTCAGAAGTGAGATTCTGTTTTAACCAAAGTAATGGAGTCTTATATTCATCACTAATTTCAACATTTATTGAATCAGAAGAAGATAAATCATTAGACCAATTAAAAGCTAAATCTATTTTAGACTCAAGAGTTTGATTTGACTCTTCGATAAGTCGATATGATTTTAATTTCTTTAATACATAATCTAAACGATTTTCTGAAGGAGAGATACTGCTTAATTGAGCAAGTAATCTATAGGGAACATGATTAATATTTTGTGACGGTGGTTTTAAATTATTCACATATTCATAAAGTCCTTTAAGTTTTCGCTCAGATGCTAAATTTGATGTTTTAGCTCGTCCAAAATAAACATCTTCTAGATTATCATAATCATCCATATATACGGGAATATCAGAGGCCGAAATACTTCTAGCTCCTGCAATTCTTTTGAACATAAGTAAGAACAATGATTGTTGAGTGCCATATTGTAACCATGTTTGTGGAGTGAACACGTTACCTAGTGATTTCGAAATTTTTTTACCAGTTTTATCTAAAAATAGTTCATATTTAACATGATAAGGATGTGGAAAATTTAAGATTTCATCTGAGATCCAATCATTAACATTAACAGAATCAATTATATCTTTACCATATGCTTCATATCTTATATCTAATGCACTCCATCTTGCTGCAAATTCACTTTTCCAGCTTAATTTACCATTTCCAGAAGATATTTTTAATTCACCAGTATGATCACATCCAGTCAGTATGTTAGTACCTACATTAGTATCCTTACAGGTATAGAGAATTTTTTCTTCGGAACTAAGATATTCAGTAGCTAAAGCAGTATAAAGTTTACCGCAGTTATCACAGATAGGGTAATAAGGTAAAACTTTTTCAAATTTATCTTGACCAAGCATATCTGAAATTTTTTTCCCTATTAATTCTGAATTCTCAAGAATTATCTTAATATTATCATTAAGAATACCATTACGATAAGATTCAGCACCACTGATATGAGTGTACTTTACATTTACCTCATCTAGAGCTTCATGCAAAATAGAGCTCATATGGTGACCAAATGAATTATGGCACCCAAAAGGATCGGTAATCCGAGAAACAGGCTTACCCAAATCTTTTTGAAGTTCCTCTGGCAATCCATCTGGAACTTTTCTCAACCCATCTAAATCATCAGAATAAGTTATTAATTCAGATTTATAACCAATATCTTCAATAGCTAATCTAATTCCATGAGCTCGAATAGCATCACTTGCATTACCTACATGTGGAATTCCAGATGCTCCTAACCCACTTTCAACACGAATAAGATCTAAATTACGAGATAATTTATTTTCTCTTTTAATAATATCATCAGCAACTTTATCAAGCCAAGTTCCTCGTCCTATTTTTTCAGTATTATCAAGACTCAAGAATAATCACTAGATTAAAGATTTTTAGCCATATACGGACCATCTAATGTATATCCAAATTTACGGTAATATCCTCGTGTTCCAAGAGCACTAATAACTAGCATTTTAGATAGGTCAAATTCTTCTTTAGCTATAAGTTCAGATTCAGCCATTAATTTACTCCCATATCCTTGATGTTGCCATTTTTCTTTACTTTTCAAACCAACAGGTACTACTGATCCATAGACTCGAAGTTCACGAACTATAGATGTTTTACCTTTTACAATTTCGGAGCGATTAGAATCATCTGAAGGTAATCTAAGTCTTAGAAATCCTATAATGTGATTACGAGAAGAATCTTCATATGAAAGGAATATTTCTTTACCATCTGAAGATTCATAATCTTCTCTAAAAATTTTTAGGTTATCGCTATTAATAGAATTTGCATCATCTAATCCTATTTCTCGGCATCTTATACATTGACATTTAAATCCTCTTCTTTCAACTTCATCAAGAATCATTTGACGAATATTACTTGATTTAACTCCAGCTACAATCGAATTAGCAGGTATTTCCCTCTGTATTCGCATTATCCTAACCCATTTTGGCACAATTTTTTTCACTTCTGCCAATAAATTAATAGTAGTAGATTCATCATAAGGTTTGTAAAGATCTTTCATATACATCCCATAAAGAGCAGTTCCTTCTATCACCAAACAAGGATAAACTTTAATCATATCAGGTTTGAATTGTGGATCTTGAAAAAGCTTCTGAAAACCTTTGAGATCCTCAACATAATTTAAACCAGGTAATCCAGGCATCATATGTGCTACAATTTTAAGTCCAGAATCTTTAGCTAATTTAAATGAATCAACAACATCTTGAACAGTATGACCACGATTAGTTAATCTGTAGCTTTCATCGCTAAGAGCTTGCACTCCTAATTCTACTCTTGTAGTTCCATATGAAAGCATGAGATCAATGTCTTTTTGTTTACAGAAATCAGGTTTAGTTTCAACAGTTAAACCAACAGTTTTTAATTTTGATGATTCTGAGATTATTTTAGCTTCATCTATATTTTGTGAATCTTTCTGATTTAACGCATCTAAACATCGTTTTACAAAATTAATTTGATAATCTTCATTAACTCCAGTAAAAGTACCTCCAATTATGATAAGCTCACATTTTCCAACTTCATGTCCTAATGTTTTTAATTGATTTAATCTAGTTTGAACTTGAAGAAATGGATCAAATTCGTTTTCTTGAGCACGAATTGAAGCTGGCTCTGATCCAGTATAACTTTGAGGGGTACCCCAACTTACTCCTCCAGGACAATAAACACATGTACCATGAGGACAATTATGTGGTTCTGCCATAACGGCAATTACTGCAATACCTGAAGACGTTTTTACAGGTTTTAACTTAAGAAGAGAAATCAGCTGATCATCGTTAGGAAGTAATTTTAGAAGATCAATATTAGTAGGAAGATGTTGTAATTTTAGTTGGCTAGCAACTTCTTTTTTACACTCTTCGATTTCTTTAACAGTAGTCGGTTTTCGTTTAGCTATAATTTGTTCAAGAAGACTTTCATAAGAAGGTTGATTATTCAAAGGAAATCAGAAATATAATTTAGCTTATTAAAGGAATTTTATAATTCAAGACCAAGAATAGTAAGATAAAATATAATTTTACCTTCTTCCAGATCTCCTACGAGATAATGGATTTTGTCCAGGTTTCCTATTAAGAGCGTATCTTTTCCTAAAAGTAAGTTTATTTTTAACTCTCGGAATAGAGGGTGAACGTGGCTTTCCTTCTAATTTGGGAGTTTGCCCTCGAACTTTTCCTGCTTTTGTCAATGAACCGTGTGTTGGCATGATATTAACCTATAAGAAATAACAATTAATACATAAAAAAACATTTCCAATATTGATGTCATTTAAAGAATATTTTCGTTCCACTTGAATCTCGTGAAGCACGTCCAAATTCAGATGATAGCTCTTTGAGTTGATTAGAATTAAAAACAGTTCCATCTTTGCAAACTAAATATTTCCCTATAGAACAAATTCCACAAATCCCTATTGCGCATTCCATTAACCGTTCTAGGCTTGCTTCAATAGGTACTTTTGATTTTTTCGCCATATTAAAAAGACTAAGCATCATTAATTCAGGTCCACAAGTATAAATCATATCCATTTCTTTAATTAATGGTTTAGCAACATCAGTAGCTAGCCCTTTATATCCCATACTTCCATCTTCAGTTACAAATAATACTTGAGAATTATTTTTATTAAGGAGATTTCGAGCTCTTTTAGCAAAAATTAATTCCTTAGAATTTTTAGCAGCTATAATTAAAGTAACTTTAGACCCAGCATTAAGAAGATTCTCCGACATAGGGATTAAAGGGGAAAGTCCAGTACCTCCACCTACTAAAAGAACATTACCTTTAACTGAAGTAAATGGTTTACCGTAAGGTCCTCGAATAGGAAGTTTATCTCCTTTTTTAGCTTCAAATAATTTTGTAGACGCTAATCCAAATGGTCTTAAGGTTACACCAGAGTATCCCTTTTCATCTATGAATGAAAGGCTCATAGGTATTTCTCCCAAGTCAGGAATCCATATCATTATAAATTGTCCTGGTTTTGCTTTTTTACATTTCTCATCTTTAAATAAGATTGTAGAAGACCCACCTCCATCTGTTCTTACAATCTTAGATTCAACGATTCGATGACTTTCAAGCTCTATGGGCAATTCCAATTATATTATTCACATCCTTAATACCTTCATTTGAGAGATATTTATTTAATCCATTTGATATATTCCTAAAAATTTCAACGCCTTGATAGGATATTGCAGTACCTATTTGTACTGCTGATGCTCCCGCCATTAAATACTCGAGAACGTCTTTCCAATTCTCCACCCCGCCGCATCCAATTATTGGAATCTTAACTTGTTGATATAGCTCATAAACACACCTAATCGAAATAGGTTTTAATGATCGGCCAGACATTCCTCCAATGTTATTAGATAAAATTGGAGATCGAGTGTCTATATTAATAGCCATTGCTCTAATTGTATTAGTAGCAGTAATTGCGTCTGCTCCTGCATCTTCAGCAGATTTAGCTACATTAACGAGATCTATTATATTTGGAGAAAGTTTAGCAAATACAGGTTTAGATGTTGATTTTTTAGCATCTAAAACTATTTGATGTACTATTTTAGGATCACTCCCCATTTCTAACCCCACTCCTTTCACATGAGGACAAGCAAGATTCAATTCAAATGCAGATATGATATCACTATCAATCATAGAGATAACTTTGCTAATTTCTTCAGATGATGAGCCAAAAACGCTAACAATTACCGGTATTGGAGATTTAATCTCAGATATCTCTTTTTTAAACTCTTTAACTCCTGGATTAGCTAACCCAACTGCATTAAGCATTCCATTTTCAACACCTATGATAGTAGGATTAGAGTAAGGTTTTCTAGGATTGACACTTATAGATTTAGTTACTATTGCTCCTGCTTTTTCATCATAAATTCGATCAAAAATATCAGCTGAAAGACCAAGAATGCCTGAAGCAAGCATTGTAGGAGTAAGAAGGTTTATTCCTGAAAGATTAATATTAAGATTAGGGTCTTTTTTATGCAACTTTATTTTCTACTATTTTATTTAATAAATAGTTATGTCGTTTAGGTCTTTTGGAGAATTGAATAATATTGAGTAATTATCTAGTAGTTTGTGAAATAGGAATAATAATATTAGATTGCGATAATAAACCCATTTTATCGAAAAGGCATTCAGGGAATCCACTTTATTTAACCTTTAGAGATATAACGAAAGGAAAACTTAGCCAAGAAATAAATGAAATATTAGGCATGGATGAGATAAATGGAGAAAAAACATTAGCTGTTGAAGAAAATCTTTCTAAATTTTTAAAAAGTGATAAATTAGAAATCCAGCCACTTTCAGAAGAACAATCTAAATACTTATGGAACAATCGTGTTAAATTTATTATAGAATCTAAATTAAGTTCGGAAGAAGAAGCAATTAAAATAATAAGAGAGAACTCCATATACGAAGCTGAAAATAAATTAAGAGAATTATCATCAGGTACTGATTTACAGATTATACAAGCAGTTCAAGCACTTGATGAAATTGATAAATTCGCAAATATGTTATCATCAAGATTAAAAGAATGGTATGGATTACATTTTCCAGAACTTTCTAATTTAATTAATGATAATACAGTTTACGCTAAATTTATTGTAAATATAGGATCAAGAGTAAACATTAACCAAGACAAACTAAAAGAAAATGGAATAGATAGTAAAAAAGGGAAAGTAATCGATAAAATTTCGAAGAGATCTAAGGGATCAGATATAGGAGAAGAAGAATTAACCCGAATAATTAATTTAGCTAAAGAACATATTAAATTAATAGAAGAATCTGAACAGCTAACAAGCTATATAGAGAAATCAATGAAATCTTCAGCTCCCAATATAAATTCACTAATTGGATCAACTATAGGAGCACGTTTAATAATGAAAGCCGGAGGATTAAATAAACTAGCAAGATTGCCTTCAAGTACTATTCAAATATTGGGCGCTGAAAGAGCTTTATTCAGAGCCATGAAAACTGGAGGAAAACCGCCAAAACACGGAATAATATTTCAACATAATACCATACATTCATCACCAAGATGGCAACGAGGAAAAATAGCGCGGTTATTAGCAGGTAAAGTTGCTATAGCTTCAAGAATAGATGCGTTTAGGGGAAGTGCTGAAGAAAGTCTAGATGAGCAATTTGAAACAAGAGTTAAAATGATCATGGAAAAGAACGCTGAACCACCAACAAGTGAAAAGAATGAAAATAAAAATAAAAAACGAAGAAAACATAGCCATAATAAAGATAGAAGGTAAAGATAAACTCGCAACCAAAAACTTGGTTCGAGGGAATAAAGTGTATGGAGAAAAACTTATTGAAGATAATAATGCGGAATACAGGATTTGGGATCCATTTAGAAGTAAATTAGCGTCGGCCATAATAAAAGGATTGAATAGAATTCCGATAAATATTGGTTCAAAAGTTCTTTATTTAGGAGTGTCGACAGGAACAACTGCTAGTCATATTTCAGATATTATTGATGCTCAAGGAATTCTTTTTGGAGTTGAAATTGCACCTAGAGTAGCTCGTGAATTTGTTGAAAAAGTAGCTCGAATTCGAAGTAATATAGTCCCAATATTATCAGATGCATCTAAATTTGAACGATATGATTCAATATATGGCAAAGTTAATCTTGTTTACTGTGATATTTCACATCCACGACAAACTGAAATCGCTATACAAAATTCAAAATATTACCTTGAAAGTGATGGAACGCTATTATTATGTATTAAAGCTAGTAGCATAGATGTCACAAAAGATCCAGAGCAAGTATTTAAGGAAGAAATAAAGAAGATTGAGAAATTGGATTTTAAAATATCTCAAATAATAAAATTAGAACCTTACGACAAGGATCATGTTATGATAGTTGCATCATTTAATGAACAATAATATAATTTAATCAAGAGTAGTATTCAACAATCTTTGCCAAGTTTTCCATGATGAGCGAGCAAATCTAGGTATTTTACCTTTGGCTACTAACCAATCAGATAAGAAATCTATTGTTTTTTGATCAGATGGATAACCACTCCCAAAATCTCCATGTTTTTTAATTAATTTACTTATCTCTAAATCTCTAACATATTTCGCCACTATTGAAGCCGCCGATACAGAAATATACAATTGATCAGCATGATGAGAAGAAACGATCTCTGAATCAACATTTAATGATGATGCAATTTGAGAACCAAATCTATCTACATTAACATCTGGCGAATCTACATAAGTTATGGATGGATTTAATTCATTTATTACAGATGACATAGTTATCGCTTCCAAAAAATTTAATTTTCTGTATTTTTCTCCTTTTGAAACATAGATATCTATTTTATTTGTGGGTATTTTTTTAACAATTACCTTATTTACATTTTTTATAATTTCTTTATATAATTTTGAACGAGCCATGGGAGAAAGAGATTTTGAATCTTTAACACCTAATTTAGAAAGTATAGAAGATTCTTTTTCAGAAACCAGTATCCCAGCAATAACTAATGGTCCAATTATTGCACCACGTCCAGCGTCATCAATTCCTGCTATTTTATTATCAATCAATGGTTTATTCAGTAATTTTTCAGGTTTAATAATAAATCATCTCACTTTTTGCTTAATTTAAAAGAGAACGAAATAAAAATGCAGCATTAAGCGTAATAAATACTCTATTCAATCTTAACATGAGTTAATATTTTAATATAGGTGTAATAAAAAATAGATGTAATAAAAATCAGATTGAGGCGTTATAAATAACACTAGACAACTTATCCACAATACATATATATGAAAAACTTGTCTCCGATTAAATAAGATTACAATAATTTTATGAGATTTTAGTGAGGAGAAATGGTTTAGCACAAACTGAACAAGAGACTATAGATTCAACGGCAAATGAATTAAAGGCGTTATTCCAAAAAAGAGGAAAGCTAATCATTGAACTGAAAAACCATTTTCAAAATAGAGCCAATTCGAAAAAAAGTATAAGTGAAATTAACAAAGAGATTAGAGAATCTAAACAATTAGCATTTAATTTAAGTAAAGATCTTAAAGGAGGAGGAAAAAATCGTCGTGAAATTATAACACAACTGAAACAAATTAGAGAGAAATTAAAAGCAATTAAAAGCGAACATGGAAACCCGAGTATGAAAATCAGGAATGCTAAAAAACAAATAGCGCAATTAGAATGGAATCTTCAAACTTCTAGAATTAGTAAAGAAGAAGAAAAAAAGATTGTCATAATGATTGCGGGACATGAATCGGATGTAAGGAAATTTGAGAAACTTGAAGCAGCTAATGTAGAAGCAGTTGAAATAAGAAAAGAAACAAACAGATTAGAAAGCGAACTATCTGAAATTGACGTATTACGCGAGAATGTGATTCCCCACCTCGAAAGTGTTAGAGAAAAAATATTTGAAAAAGAAGAAGGAAGAGATAAATTATCTGATGCAATAAGCGAAACTGATTCTAAGATTTTAAAGGTTCAAGAATCTCTTACTGAAATTCAAGACAAAATAATTACAATAAAGAAAAAGCGTAGTGACATGTTTAATATAGTAAATTCAAATAGAGGAGAAATAATCCGTCAACAAGATTTAAAGATTCTTGAAGAGAAGAAGAAACAAGCTTTAGAGAAGTTAGAAGATGGACAAAAACTTACATTTGATGAATGGATGCTAACAGCAAAATAACAGGCTTGCCTTTATATTCATTTAAAGGATAGATGGATCAAAGTATGAGTTCGTCTTTCGGTAAAAGGAAAAAAGTATTAGTTATTTGTGTAGACAGAGATGATGATGTTGGAATAAAAACATCAGAACAGACTCCTTCATTAGGAAGAGAAAAATGCTTAGAAATCGCTTCAAAGCTCGCTTTAGCTGATCCCGAGGATGCTGATTCAAATACAATTTTTGCGGCGGTAAAAGAATTCTCTGAACTTAATAAAAAGGGATATGATGCAGAAGTTGGAATAATAACAGGAAAAAAAGATGGAGGATATGAAGCTGACCGAAAAATAATTTCAGAAGCAGAAGTATTAATGGATAAATTTCATTGTGATAGTATAATTCTTGTAGTAGATGGATCAGAAGATGAAAGTATAATCGAGATACTCAAAAGAAATTTTCCAGTTCATTCAATTAAAAGAATTACAATAAAACATAGTCGAAGAATTGAAGAGTCTTATTTTGTGTTAGGAAAATATATTAAATTATTAATTTATGAACCAAAATATTCGCGTTTTGCTTTAGGAGTTCCAGGATTAATATTTCTTGCATATAGTTTAATGTATTATCTTGGAATTACAAGAATAGCACTTACAGTTTCATTAATCATAATAGGAGGTGCGTTAGTTATTCGTGGATTTGATATAGGTTCTTGGTTATTACAATTTAGAAGTGAATTAGGTTACACAAAGACCAAGAATCAAGCAGGATATATCAGAATATTTTCACTTCTTGCAGGAATTCTAATTTCGGTATCATCATTATACTTAGCTTATGTAACAATTTCAAATTCAAATGAATTTATGCAACTAGCTGATAGGCAATTAAGCTTCAAATATTTGCCAAAAGTAGCTGGAACATTTATTCAAGAATCTATTAATTTCCTATGGTTAGGTTTAGGTACATATTTTTCAGGGTCAGCACTTTCAAATTGGCTTAAGAATAGTCCAAAAATTGCTAGAGATTTAATGGCAAATTGGGTATTGATACTTTTGTACATGCCTATTTTACAATTTTCTCTCATAATTACTGGAACTGGAGATCTCATACTATTACTTTCTTCTTTATTATTAGGAATTGGAGGTGTTTCGTTAGGAGTTACTGTCTCTGAAAGATATTCTAAACCAAAAAGAAGAAGGTGATTTGGATTCTACATAAGATTCTAAAATCAGGCGGAATTTATAAGATGTATAATAAATATCTGAACACACAAATAACTGGATCTGATATTCCCAATCACGTTGGAATAATTTTAGATGGTAATCGAAGATGGGCGGTAAATAATAACTCAGGATTAGGTTTCGGACATAAAGCTGGTGCCAATGTAGCCACAGAACTATTAGAATGGTGTCATGAACTAAAAATTAAAACACTTACAATTTACGCATTATCAGATGAGAATCTAAACAGATCACAGGAAGAATTAGAAGAAATATTTAGAGTAATTGAAATGAAGTTATATGAACTACTTTCTGATAAACGAATAATAGAATATGAAGTAAGAATTACAAGCATAGGTAAAATTGATCAATTACCAAAAAAACTTCAAACACTATTAAATAAACTTGAATCTAATACAGCAAAATTTGATAATCATTATTTGAATATTGCTTTAGTATATGGAGGAAGATCTGAAATAATTGATTGTTTCAAAAAGATAATTTCAAAATATAAAGAAGGAGAAATTGAATTAGATGATATAACTCAAAAAACTATTGATGAGAATTTATACACATCTCATCTTAGCAATCCTGAACCAGATGTGATAATAAGAACATCTGGTGAAGAAAGATTAAGTGATTTTCTCATATGGCAAAGTGCTTACAGTGAACTCATATTTTTAGATGTTTATTGGCCAGATTTTAGAAAAATTGATTTAATGAGAGCTATAAGAACATACCAAAAAAGATCAAGAAGATTTGGTAAATAATTAATAAAATAAATATACCTTTATTTTTATTGATAGATTAGAAATGGGTGCAACAATTGTTGTTGGCGGTTTTTTTGGAGATGAAGGAAAAGGAAAAATTGCTAGTTATTTAACTCTTAATGACGATTTAGCGGCATGTGTGAGAGCGGGAGTTGGACCTAATGCGGGTCATACAATAATGCATTTAGGAAAAACTATCAAAATAAGATTAGTGCCTAGTGGATTTGTTAATAAAGAAACTAAATTACTAATTGGACCAGGAGTTCTTATTGATAGTGAAGTATTATTAAAAGAAATTAAGGAGGTTCAAGCATATGATAGGTTAATTATCGATCAAAAATGTGGAATTATTGAAAAAGAACATATTGAAACGGATAAAAAAGGAAATCTTAAGAATAAAATAGCTACTACGGGTACTGGAACAGGACCAGCTAATGCCGATCGAGCTCTTCGTAAAATAAAATTAGCGAAAGATGCCAATGAATTATCTGCTTTTATTGGAGATGTCCCATATGAATTAGGAAAATTAATTTCAAGTAATCAAAATATACTGATAGAAGGAACACAAGGAATGTATATCTCACTTTATCATGGAGAATATCCTTATGTTACATCGAAAGATGTTACTGCATCTGCAGCTTGCTCTGATGTTGGAATAGGTCCGAAAAATGTAGACGAGGTAATTGTAGTCTTCAAAAGTTATGTAACTAGAGTTGGAGCTGGACCACTTGAAAATGAGATTTCAGAAGAAGAAATTAATAAAAAAGGATGGTCAGAATTTGGAACAGTTACAGGAAGACAAAGAAGAGCTGCTCCGTTTAACTTTGAATTAGCAAAGAAAGCTTGCATAATAAATAGTGCAACTCAAATTGCATTAACAAAACTAGACATATTGTATCCACAAACAGCGGGAATTAGTGACTTTTCGAAACTTGATAATCAATCCAGTCAATTTATTAAAAAAATCGAAGAGGAGACTGGAGTTCCTGTAACATTAATTGGAACAGGAGCTAATGAAAATCATATTATTGATAGAAGACGATAAGAATAGAATAAAGATTAAGAATAATTTAGTGAATTATTGTTTCCTTCTAATTTTTGCAATAGTGTTTTTAATAAGATAACTTCCATATCTTAAAGAATTAAGAGCATTGATATTATCATCATTTTCCATATATTGAAGTGTATTTTTAATTGCATGTAGGGATTCGTGGATCATTTCTTTAGGATCTGTTATTTTTGGATCTCTTTGAGATGAAAAATCAATATCGTCGTCTAGACATAATTTGAACATTAAAATAGAGTATTCGAGATTGCTTTGAATTTCCCAAAGGCTATCAACAAATTCATCATTTAAGATAATTTCACTCAAGAGATAGTTTTCTAGTTGAATTATTAATTCAGGTAAAATAGAGTTAATTTTTTTAAATCTCTCTTTGTTCTCCATATCAGATGCACTTTTAATTCTAATTATATTCGTATAATTCTACAAACTATTTAACTTAGAAAAATATGAACAGCATAATGACTAAATCTGAAGACAATGAAATTAAATCACCACATTATATTGAGCTTAAATCTGTGAAAGAAATGGGAAGACTTGTTTGTGCTTACGAACGAATCCCATTACCGGTTTTAAATATAGATAAGAATGGAAATAAAATACTGATAATTCAATTAGATACATTCAAAAAAAGGCCAATAATATATTTTGTTAAAATAACTTCTGTAAGTCATTATCTCTCATACAAGAATTCAGAAGGAATGGAGGAAAGCAAATTAACAAATACAGCTGATAATCCAATCTTTAGTTATTCACCAATAATTTCACTGAATACTATTCCAGAAATATTGAAAGAAACAACAAATAATGATGATGAAACAGAAAAATATAATTCAGTATTAGTTAAGGATCTAGCTAATTTAGCTAAAGTATGTTCATACAAATCAGCGTTTGAAGATCCACCTTTACCTATTTTCGCATTTCAGAACAATGATAAATACATTATTGGAACCTTCACAAGAATAGATGAATCAGACGATGGTTGTTTATTTTTTTATCAAGAGATTAATGATATCGGTAATAATAATTTCCTTAAATTTCCCATATCTAATCCATCTAATGCTACTTTAACTGATAAAATAGAAGAACATGGGTACATTTTCATAAAAATAATTAGATTAATGAAAAGTCATCCATTAGTTGAACTAAAATAATAAATTAACTATCATAGTTATGATTTTAATCATTTAAATTTAACATGAATTCGTTTACAGAATTAAGGACGCTTTTAGCATTGTTATAACTTAATTTATTAAGGGAATCTTCAAAATTATTCCATTCAAACCCTATATGTTCATGAGATAAATTAACTTTTTTTGTTTTTGTTTCAGCCAAATAGAAAGATACTTGTTTATCAATTGTTTTTCCATGACTTGAATAAACATATTTAATAATTTTATGAAACCCATCGAATATTACTAAATCATCAATTCCAGTTTCTTCTTTTATTTCTCGTTTAACTGTTTGAAGTTCTGATTCGTTTTTTTCTATATTACCCTTTGGAAAATCCCAATGACCAGCAGGATAATGAAGAGAAAGATATTCATATTCAATTCCTTTAAATAATACAACGGCACCTGCTGAAAACTCTTGAATCAATATGACAATATATCAAGTATTTTGCAAGTATATAGTTTTTCACAATATTGATTTGTCAATCAATGGCATATCGTGATGCTGACGAACCTCGTTTATCATCTGAAGCACTCTGTCTCTATACGGAGCATACTCTATTTCAAATTCTGTTAATAGGCGACTATTATCAACCAAGTAAGTATCCGAGTGTTCGATACCACCCTCATTATCAAACGTAATCTCGGCATCAGGAATGAATTCTTTAACTATTTCTGCGATTTCACCTAAACTTATCGGGGTACCGCCAGTGTTGTAAATTTCATATTTTGTTGAATTTGCAAGCGTCACACGAGTGAATACCTCTGCTATTTCATCGACATGTAATGGCAAACGAGTTATTCCTTTGTATGGAAAATTAACAGGTAACCCTTCAGCAGGTAAAACTATTGCTAAAACGTGATCAGTTGACCCTCTAACTTTGTCATACCCAGTTATCATTGATGGTCTGATACCGGTAATTTTCATGTTATAGATTCGGTTATACTGAGAAGCTTGATATTCATTGAACATTTTGTGTTTAGAATATTGTTTTATTCCGAACATTGGATCGTCTTCAGTGGTCATACGATTTCCAAAGTGACTTTGAAGCCCACTGACACCAAGTGAACTTGCATAAGTTACTCGGTCAACCCCGCATAACCTGGCTGCCTCGAAACAGTTATCCATACCAAGGATATTGACTCGAAGCGAAAAATGTGGGGTGTCTTCACCTGAACCTAATAAATACGCTAAATTCATTATTCGATCTGGTTTAGAAGATATTACTGCCTTGATTACGTCTTCAAAATTAGTAACATCGCCTTGAACTAGCTTTACCGCGTCTCCGTACTCACTGAAATCAGCTGCGCTTGTATTAAGGTCCATAACGACTACATCTTCACCTCGGTTAACCAGCCGAGGAATTGTACGTCTACCAATGAATCCGGTTCCACCGAAAATTAATGTCGTCATATTTTGTAAGTATATTATTAGTAACGAGATAATTTAAAGGTGGGGACGACCGGAATTGAACCGGCGACCTTTGCGTCTCACCGCAGCTCCTGAAGAACATCATTCTATTCGTCAGTTAACCTATAGTTTAGGGTAAACTTCTGGAGCGCTTAGCGGCTGCCTGTTATTAATAAGGCGGCTAACGCCCTACCTGGCTGGGCAACGTCCCCCACCGTCATAATATAAGAAACAGTATATGATTTAAAACATTATTATAATTAATAAAAAATTACAAGCAGAACTTATTGAATATTAGAATAACATAACAATATAAGATACAATAAAATAGATAAGCAGTAATGACGATGACGTCAAGAAATAAAATATCTTCAAAAAGAACGAATATTATTGGAATTGGTATAATTATTATAGCTGTAATAGCAACAATAATGATGTTAGATTTGAGTGCAACTACATTTACTGAACAATCTCCTTCAGATTATGAAAATGAAGAGTATGGAATTATTGAAACGGAATTTGGTAAAATGGTTATAAGATTTTTCCCTAATGAAGCCCCAGGTCATGTTGAGAACTTTAAGAAACTTGCCAAAGAAGGATTTTATGATGGAACTACTTTTCATCGAGTTATTCCTGGATTCATGATTCAAGGAGGAGATCCATTATCAAAAGATGGAGATAGATCAAACGATGGTACTGGTGGGCCAGGATATAGCATTAATGCTGAATTCAATAGTAAACCGCACAATAGAGGAATATTATCGATGGCTAGATCATCTGATCCGAATAGCGCTGGATCACAATTTTTCATAATGGTTAAGAATACTCCATCATTAGATGGTCAATACACAGTATTTGGAGAAGTCATTGAGAATATTGAAACTGCTGACTCAATTGTTTCACAACCAAGGGATGATAGAGACAATCCCCTTGAAAAGATTGAAATGAAAGTTTCAATTACAGCTAATCCGTAATAAAAATTAGTTAATAATGAATTTAACGCGTAAAATAATTGACTGGATAAAATACAAAAAAGAACATGAATATGAGGAACCAATTCCTCTTTTAATTTATATCGGTGGAGCATTCAATCGAATTAGTTTAGTTATAAATTTTATTCTAATAATCAGTTTAATTCCAATCTTTATTTATAAGCCGTTTTCTTTAAACACCAATACATTTCAATCTCTTTTGTTCAACACAATTTACGGAATAGGGTTTTTATTATGTATAACTGGGATTATATTAAAATCAATAGAGCCTTTTATTCACCAATGGATTGCATCATGGCCAAAACATCATGCGAAACATTTTATGGCATTTTTCTTATCACTAGTGATAATAACAATTCCAATAGCATGGTATTATTTTTACCGTAAAGAAAATGTTGTAAGATATTTTAATCAATTTAAGTCTTAATATATTTAGATAATTATTAGAAAAGATTAAAAATTAAAAAAGATCTTCCATGAACATTAATCGAATTTTAGAATTAAAACCAAGTTTTTCATGAAATTCTAATGAGTTTTTGTTAACTTCAAATACATCCAAAGCGATGGAGTAGATCTTTTTAGATGAAGCTATTTTAAAGACTTCTTTATATAATGAAGTAGCTATTCCTTGATTTCTATTTTCTTTTGATACGAAAGAGAAATTAACCCAAAGGTATTTTCGTGTATAATCACCATAATCTACACCATATGGACATTTATTGGAGATTGTAAACCATATAAATCCTATAGGATTATTTCGTAGTGTAGCCACAAGAATATTTTTTTTAGGTATATCTTCACGAGCTTTTTTATCACGATCAGTTCGATTTAGTGATTCTTCAAGACGAATATCTCCAGATTCGATTTCAACGATTTGGTTAATTCCATTTATAATAAAAGGTATATCGGAAAGCTCAGCATAACGGATATCTATTTTGGGCAAAGTTCTCAATTTGAGTTAAAATATAATATTAATTAAAATTATGCTAAATTAAATATTTAGAGTATTAATTTAATACTTAAAATTCAAGAGGATACTGATCTAAATTTAACATGAAGTAGCAATCCTAAAGATAGAATAAATATAGAGCCTATTGCAAATACTGATACCAATCCAACAAAATCACTAATAGAGCCTAAAAGAAGAATCATAATAGTCTGCCCTAGAAAACCTAAAGAACTCGTTATGCTAAGACTAGTAGATCTATTTGACTTATCAGTAGAATCAACTACAAAAGCTCTTGATACTGTTAAAAATATTCCAAAACCAGCTCCTTCAAGAGATGCAGCTAATAATATCATCCATAAATTAGAAAATGTCGCAAATATAGCAAGACCTAAACTGGAAAGTATTAATGCAATAATAAATAATGGTCTCCTCCCAAATGATTCAGCCAAATACCCTGCTGGCAATCTAAAGATAGTTGAAGAAATTGTACGCACTCCAACAATTGAACCGATTAAAGCAGCATTCATTCCAAGTTCTAATCCGCGTAATGGGAAGAATGTTATGAATGAACGAAATCCCAATAACATCAATATAGTTAAAAGGCCAACGTACAATATTGATTCTTTTTTCAAGATTTCTTTAGTTTTTATAATAAAAGAACGATCATCAGAAGCTGAATTTCCTTGAGGGCTTTTTTCTTTAAGACCAAAAGCTATTAGAATAGCTAATAAAGAGAATGATGAAGATAAATAATAAGCACTTCTAAATCCAAATTCTTCAATAACAAATCCTCCAACAAAAGGCCCAATTGAAAAACCAATTCCTTGAATGAATATCAACATTCCCATCTTTTTGTTAATTTCATTTTTATTCACTAGATCGCCAATTTGAGAAGCTGCCATTATGAAAACTATTGTTCCAGCACCTTGCATCATTAATGGGATTGTTAATAATGCGGGAGTGTGAATTGCAATAGTGAGTATTGGAAAAGATGTAAAGAGTAAAAGCCCAATAATTTGGACAATTTTTCTACCTTTAACATCTGCAAGAGCACCCAAATAGACTTGACTAAGAATTCGAGCAATACCCATTCCAGTTACAACTATCGAAAGTAAAAAAACAGAAGCCCCGATACTTTCAGCATATAATGGAAAAGTTGGAATAACAATTCCAACAGTTATGTCAGCTAAAAAAACAATAGCGTAAACTCGGAATAAATCCATTAGAAATTTAAGAAGTATACACCTATTTATCTTGATGTCTAAACTTCAATAAACAATATAAGAATTTGATTATGAGAATATTAAAGAATTATTATATACAGGTGCTATCAAAAATGTATAAATGAGAAAAACAACAGTAATAGCTATTACATTACTTGTTTTAGTAATGTTATCAGTCTCATTTTATTTTTTAGTAATATCAAAACAATCAGAGCAATATGTTCCTTCAATTCAATTATCAGGTGCAGAAGCTCCACAATTTATGTTAACAGATCAATTCAATAATAAATTCGATTTTTCCTCAACAAAAGGAAAAGTAACTCTAATTTATTTTGGATATACAAATTGTCCAGATATTTGTCCAGTTGTAATGAGTAAATTTGCTTATGTAAAAAATGAATTAGGGGAAGAATCAGAGAAAGTAGAGATGATAATGATTACGACTGATCCAAATACAGATACACCAAAAATATTAAATGAATATATCAAGAAATATGATGAAAGAATAATTGGAGTTACTGGAGAATATGAAGAAATGGAACAAGTATGGAAAAAATTTAAAATTCCAGTTCAAGAAAAACATGACGGAATGAACATGGCCCATTTTTCTCTAATTATTGTTACAGACAAAAATCATTCAATGAAATTTGCTTTAACACCTGAAATGAGTGAAAAAGAATATTTAGAAAGTGTTAAATCATTACTATGATTTTAGATAATGGAATAAACTAATTTGAATTATTCAAGTAATAGAATAATATCAATATTTGGTTCAATAGGATATTTTTTTTATTATATTTTATTTACAGGAATAGTTGAGAGTCAGACTCTACAAAATGTAAATATTGTAAATAGAACGTTAATAATTATTGAAGTAGCAAGCCAAGCATATAATGGACCTGCATTACAATTAATCAGTAATAATTCAATAATAATAATCAGATTAATTCCATTAATGTTAGCAATAATGTTATCGATATTAGTTGGAATCAATATTTCTTTAATGAATCAACTACGTAAAATAAATGGGATAAAATCTTGTTTGTTTAACAGCAAAATAGGAGTTTTTGGTTTTACAGTTTCAAATTTAGCCTCATTTTCATATTTTTGTTGTGGAAGTGCAATTTCTTTATTATTAGTTGGGAGCACATTTTTAGCTAGGTTTAGCACACTTATATCATCAGGATCTATAATTATTTTAGCTATCAATGCATATATTCTCAGGAAGAAGAAGAATGTTCAGCACTTTTCTTGAAGATTAAGAGATAAAAGGTAAAGAACTATTGAATTTAGAGGTGAAATATAATTAGTTTTTTATTAATGAATATTGTAGTATTTGTAGCAGACATAGTTAATGGAATATTTTATCCAAATCTTCCAATTTATGCAAATAGTATAGGCACATCAATATTTTTACTTTCAATAATAGTTTCCTCAGGAGGAATAGCCAACATGATTAGTCATTTATACTTAGGGCCATTAGCTGATATTAAAGGAAGAAAAATAGTTCAGATAATAGGATTAATATTATTTATTTCATGCCCGTTTATAACTACTTTAATAAATATTCCACAGCTTCTAATAATTCCATATTTATTGAATGGAGGAGGAATAATATTATTTTCAATGGCGATGGCATATATTGGAGATATATCTAAAACTAGTGAAATAGATAAAAGAATGGGAATTTTAATGGTAAGCCAAGGATTAGGCTTATCAATAGGACCTATTATTGGAGGATTTATAGTTAGTAATTATGGATTTAAACCTGCATTTTATTTAGCTACGATTTTAGGAATAATAGCTTTGATGGTGGCAATAACAATTAAAGAAGAGCCATTAAATAAAATTCAAACAGAGAAAAAACCATTTTGGTCAACCAGCAAAGAGATTTTAAGGGATAAAGTGATTTTATCATTAAGCCTAATAGGAATATTAAGCATGTTTGCTTACAGAGGAGTAATTTCATTTGTTCCGGTATATGGAATAGAATTAGGAATAGCAGTAGGAATGCTTAATATTATAATTGGTATTCGAACTATATTTTCTACTATCGCAAGACTTCCTGCGGGATATTTATCTGCACGTGTTAAAAGAAAAACTTTAATTTTTATTTCAGTCATATTTGCGTCTATTTCTTATTTAGTTTTACATTTCGCAGAGACAACAGAAACATTGTTACTAGGAGTTATCTTAGAAGGAATAAGTTTTGGAATATTTCTAACAGTATCAAGATCATTAATAGTTGCAACCGCAAAGAAATCAGAAAGAACTACAACATTAGGAGTATTTAATGCAATATCGTACCCAGGACAAACTATACTTTTATTGGGATTAGGAGCTGTAGGGCAGATATCTGATCTTAGAACAGTTTTCTTAATAAGCTCGATAATTATAGCAATATTAGGCACTGTATCAAGTTACGCATTGAACCGAAATTCAGAATGAATAATTAAGAATAATTATAAAATCCTTTTCCAGATTTTTTACCTGTTTCAGAATTATCAATCATTTTAAGAAGAAGAGGATGAGGTGTATAGAAATTAGAATATTCTTGACTAGTAGAATATTCTTTTTTCTGTTCAAGAATTTTAACTATATTATCTATTCCGAAATCATCTGCAAGTTCTAATATTCCTCTAGGAACAACATATCCAATTTTGATAGACAAATCAATGTCTTCAACGTTAGATATTTTTTCGTGAATCAAAGAAGCTGATAAATTTATTGCAGGAGACAATACATCCATCGGATTAACTTTGTTACTATCTTCTTCAGAAACAGTAGGTCTGACCCATTTTCCAGGACCAGGATATTCATAGAATCCTTTACCTGCCTTAACGCCAAACCAACCTTTATCATAATATGTTTGTAATACATTCAAAGCATGTTTTCGATATAAAACATAATCATCATCAGGTTCCCAATCAGGCAATTTACGGCGTACTTCGTCAAATCCATTACTCTCAGTAATTTCAAGATCTATAGCACCAGCATAATCAATTAATTCAAAAGGGCCTCGCCATCCTATTTTATATCTAAATGCAGAATCAATTTCATCAACGGTAGCCATATTCTGAGAAAACATAAGAATAGCTTCGTATCTCATTGCTCTATAAACACGATTAGCGATAAAACCACGAATATCACTATTAATCATTAATGCTCTTCGATTTAATTTCTTAACAATATCAAGAGCCATATCAATGACTTCGTTTGAAGTATATTTACATTTAATTATTTCAAGTAATTCACGATCTGGAGGAGGATTAAACCAATGAAACCCGATAAATTTGTCTTTATTAGTTAATGATTCAGCCATTAATGTAATAGGTAAAGCACTAGTATTACTTGCAAAAATAGTATGATCAGGAGAATTTTGATCAGCTAATCTCAATACGTTAATTTTAGCGTCTAGATTTTCAATTATTGCTTCAATAACAAAATCAGATCTTTTTACAGATTCTTGTAAATTAGAAAACAGGGTTATTCGATTAAGTATAGAAGTTGCAATATCAGAAGAAAATTTATTTTCGTTAACTTTTTTATTCAGATTATCATTAATACGAGAAAAAGCAGTATTAAGTACTTGATCAGATACATCTACTAGATTTACATTAAATCCAGATGTTGCAAATGCTTGAGCAATTCCATGTCCCATTGTTCCGGCCCCAATAACAGTTATGTTATCTATAGAATTTGAAGACAAATTAAAAGAAATTATTTTTATATACACCTATAAAGTCATGGTTAGATTTGAAAATAATAAAAAAATAAAGGAAATGTATAGAAATTTAAAGCAAATTTATCAATAAGAATTTATTGAACAAGATATTCATAATGAAATAATGAGACTTCATCATAATGGAATTATTGTATCAGATATGGAAAAAGCATTAAACATGTTTTGTGATATTCTAGGAATGAAATTAATTTTGAGAAGAAAATCACAAGGGGAGAATATAGAAATAGCTTTTGTAGAAGAATTAAATACTGGACATAGATTAGAACTTTTACTTAGAAAGGAAGGTAATGGAAAAATGGACCACATTGCTTACGAAGTTGAAGATGTAGATAAAAAATTTAACGAATTGAAAGAAAAAAAAGAATTCAAAGTTGAAAAAGAACCATTCATGATATCTTCAGACACAAGAAGTGCATTTTTGATAGATGATAATGGGTTTAAAATTCAATTAGTAAAATATCTTTAGAGATAACTATAGTAATTAAATTAACAATAGATTCAAAAATTGAGAATCATTTAGAAGGATTATCTTTTATTAGTAATATTAATGGAATAACACTAATTGAAATTAGAGATGACAACAAAAATGAAGAAGATGGATCATAAGACCATATTAACGATCCTAATAAAGGTCCGATAGTGAAACCTAATCTAACTCCAGTTAATCTTATCCCTAAAGCTAAACCACGAGAATTTTCAGGAATTTTCTCAATTAATAAAGCCATCGAAGAAGGCATAGTTGCACTCCATGATAAATAGAGTAAACTGAAAATTATCATCAATTGAAGATAACTGTCAGCTATTGATGCGAAAAGAAATAAAGGCGAAAGAATGATTGAAGATAATAATAATATTCGTTTTTTACCAAATTTATCCGCAATAGAGCCAGCAAATATTTGAGTAAGGAAAGCAAGATAAGTGACACTAAAGAATAGACCTACATTAGTTGGGCTAGTACCAAAATTTTGAGTAAGATACAATGGAATTAATGGTTCGACTACTCCAAAACTAGTCGCTATCATTAATGAAATTCCAAAAAACAAAAAAGAAGAACGGAAAGTTTGAATTTTATCTTTTGTTGTAACATTAATTAATTGTGAATTACTTTTTGATTCCTGTAAAAAGTATATAGGAATAATTGATAATAAAGATACGACAGTAACCATATAAAAAGTAAAATTCCAACCCATAATATCTACAAGAACCCCGCCTAGAAGTGGACCTAAAGCGCCCCCAATTGGAAAACCTAATTCCATTATTCCGAATATTCCAGCTCTATTATTATTATCAGTATTATCAGATATGAATGCATTTCGTGCAGGTAAATTTAATGACTGTGAAGATCTAAATATTAACATTAATGGAATTAGAATCACCCAAGTGTTAGATAATGTGAATAAAAACGAACTTATTGCACATAAGATTAGACTAATAATAATTACTATTTTTTGCCCAATTTTATCAGATAATAATCCTCCAGGAATAGCGAGAAAAGCAGTACCTAATCCAGATATAGAATAAACTAAACCGATCTCAAAGGTGGTCGCTCCAAGATTCTTTATAAATAATGGAGAAAGTAAGAAAACTAATTCCATAGCCCAAAAGAAACCAATAGTGCTAAAGAAAATTAATGCAAGTGATTTATTTTTAAAAAATACTTGGTTTAGATTATTAAGTATGTCAGATCTTAAGTTATTAGATTTTGATTCCATTGAATAAATTAAACAATTAATAGAATCTAAGAAGAATTTATTTAATCTATTGGTTAGTCTTTTTCCCTGTTTTAACGTAAATTACAGAATCACTAATGTAAGTGGCATGATCAGCAATTCGTTCAAGATATCTGAGAACTAAAGTGGTTGAAAAATCACATATAGGGTTCTTTCCAGGAGAATTAATTGCTTTTTGGAAATAATCCCGATAAAGATTATCAACAACTTCATCCATTTCCTTAACTTTTTCAGCGAATTTTAATTGTCTAGTCGTAAATGCTTTAATACTCAATTTCATCATTTTTTTAGATTGAAGTCCAGCTTGTTTGACTACAGTCTTATCACACATTGAAAGATCACCGACAGTATCTAATACTTGAGAAATATCATAAGCATATCGTCCAAAACGATCTAAACCAGAAGAGATTTCTAGATAAGAACGAATTTGCCTTAGATCAGAAGCGACAGGTTGAAAACGAGCTATAAGTTCAACACATAAATCTCCAATATCATCTTTAATTAATTTTAATTTCCTCGAATTTTCAAGTACCTCTGAAAGGACATCTTTTTCATCAGTATAAGCAGATATTGATTTTGAAACTGTTAATTCAGATAACTCGGCCATATCAATTAACATAGAATTAATACGCTCAAGACCAATATCTAGAAGCTTTCTACTTTCCATAATTAACCAATCCTACCCATAATATAATCTTCCGTACCTGGATTAGAGGGATTAGTGAAGATATCTTTAGTGGGACCGAATTCAATTAAATATCCAGTTCTATCGTCTTTAGTCATTAATACTGTAGTAAAATCAGATATTCGAGCTGCTTGTTGCATGTTATGAGTAACAATTACAACAGTATAATTATTCTTAAGTTTACGTATTAGATCTTCAATCTTAGCAGTTGCTATAGGATCTAATGCAGAACATGGTTCATCCATCAGAATAATTTCAGGCTCTACTGCAAGAGTTCTAGCTATACATAATCTTTGTTGTTGACCTCCAGATAATTCTAAAGCACTTTTTTTTAGATTATCTTTAACTTCAGACCAAAGAGCAGATTGAATTAAAGATTTTTTAACAATTTTATCTATATTTTCAGATACTCCATTAACTCTCGGACCAAATGCAACATTATCAAAAACAGATTTTGGAAATGGATTAGGTTTTTGAAAAACCATTCCTATTCTACGCCGAACATCAGTAGAATCAACATCAGAAGAATAGATGTTTTCACCATTAAATAGAATATCACCCTCTAATCTAGTTAAAGGAACTAGATCATTCATTCTATTAAAACATCTTAAAAGAGTACTTTTTCCACAGCCAGATGGACCAATTATCGAAGTAACTTGGTTTCTTGGAATGTTCAAAGAAATATTTCTGAGAGCGCAAAAATCATCGTAAAAGAAACTTAAAGAGTTAACTTTTAATGTTGAGTCAAAATTATTATTCATTCGACAACCCTTCGTTGATATTTATTACGTATAAAGATCGCTATTGAATTCATTGTTAGAAGTAAAACAAGTAAAACTATGATACCTGCAGCTGCTAAGCCACGAAATGAAGGATTAGGTAAAGTAGTCCAACTATATATTTGAATAGGTAATACTGTAAATCTATCTAAAGGACTGCTTGGAATGAATGTTAAATAAACTAACGCGGCAATAGCTACCATTGGAGCAGCTTCACCTATTGCTCTAGATAATGCAAGAATAGTTCCCGTAAGAATCCCAGGAAAAGCTGGAGGTAAAATAGCATGTCGTACAGTTTGCCAACGAGTGGCACCTAAAGCATAAGAAGCAAATCTATAACTTTTAGGAACAGCTGAAATAGATTCCCTCGAAACAATGATAATTACAGGAAGTATTAACAAACTCAAAGTAATTGCGCCAGCTAAAATACTTCTACCAAGAGATAATAATTCAACAAGAATACCGATTCCAAGAAGCCCATAGACGATAGATGGTATTCCAGATAAATTAGTAATATTTATTGTAATTAATTTAGTTAGAAAATTATCAGGAGCATATTCTTCTAAATATATTGCAGCGCTAACACCTAATGGAAAAGAAATTAAAGCAGTAAATGTGGCGACCCAAATAGTTCCATAGAAAGCAGCTTTAATTCCTGCTTGTTCAGGAAATCTTGACGGGAAACTGTTTATAAATTGTAAATCTAACCAAGGTAACCCTTTTGCGAATATATCAATTAATAAAACTGATAAAGATATAATGGATACAAATATTGAAACAAGAAGAAAAACGAAGAAAATTGAGCCGAAACTTTTTCTTGAATCAAATTTTTTAAGATTAACACCTGAAGTCAAGATTAGTATCTCCTTTGATATGTTTTAGTGACCCAATATCCAATTGTATTTAGAATGAATACTAATAAGAATAAAGTTGTTCCAACAGCAAAAATAGTTTGATATTGAACACTGTAAAAACTAGCTTCACCTAAACTAATCTGATTAATATAAGCAGTCATAGTTTGAATACTATTTAGTGGATTTAACGTTAATCTGGGAGTAGAGCCAGCAGCTATAGATACGATCATAGTTTCTCCAATTGCTCGAGACATAGCTAGAATGATAGAAGTAATTATTCCAGAAATGGAAGCAGGGATTACTATTCTGAGAGCTACCTCAAATTTTCTAGCTCCAAGAGCATATGCTCCTTCTCTAAGTAATCTAGGAACAGATATCATTGCATCCTCACTAAGAGAAGAAATCATAGGGATAATCATCAATCCCATAACTAATCCAGCGCTCAATGCATTAAAAATAATAAGATCAGGAAAAACTAGTTTTAATTTTGGAGTCACATAAGTTATTGCGAAATAACCATAGACTACAGTAGGAATTCCTGCTAGAATTTCTAATATTGGTTTTATAAATCTACGTAATCGATCAGAAGCGTATTCACTTAAGAATATAGCAGTACAAACACCTAAAGGAACAGAAACAATTAATGAAATTGCAGCTACTAATAATGTTCCACTAATTAAAGGAGCTACTCCGAAATATGCTGGTTTGAATAAAGGAGTCCACTTAGTTTCAGTTATAAAATCAATAAGTGGTACTTGACCGAAAAAATTTAGCGACTGATAAAGAAAAGTTCCTAAAATAGCAATTATAGTGAGTATAGAAACACTTGCTGAAATTAACAAATATTTCCCGATTATCTTTTCGGTAAGTGATTCATTATTTTTTTTTCTTAGCGATTTAGGGGATGTCATGGTAAATTATGAGATTAAAGGATAAATCTTATGAGATATAATATTAGATATTATATATGTTATATGGACATAAAATATATATTACACTGACTCCCATATGTTATTTCAATAACAATATTGTGAAGTGATATAAATAACAACTCAAAAAAATGAAGAGACCAGAAGAATTCAGTTTTCTGGAAAATCATCATATATGCTAGCTTTACCAAAAAAATGGGTTAAAGAAATGGAACTGAGTTCAGGAGATGAGGTAACAGTTAAAATTAATGAAGAATCTGCACTAAATATAAGTCCTTTAAAAAAGAATAAGAATAATAAAAAAGAAGAAGCTACAATTGAAACATCACTAACAGATAATGATGGTAATATAGTTAGAAAATTAATTTCAACATATGTATTAGGATATAATATAATCAATATCAAAGCAAAAGAAGGTAAATTAAGTTCAAAGCAACGAGACACAATCAAGATCATAGTTAGAGGTAGCTTAATTGGAGCAGAAGTTATATCAGATTCTTTAGATATGATTACAATTCAAGTATTAATTAGTTTTACCGAATTAAACGTAGAAAACGCGATCAAAAGAATGTTTTTAATAGCTAATTCAATGCAAAAAGATTCTATTGAATCACTAAATAAATTAGATAAAGACGCAGCCAAAGGAGTAATCAAATCTGATGATGAAGTAGATAGATTTAGTCTCTACATAATAAGACAATTAAAAATGGCTATCGAAAATAAACAAATACTAAAAGAAATAGGATTAGAAAAAACCATTGACTGTTTAGCGTATAGATTAATAGTTAAAAGCATTGAAAGAATAGCTGATCATTCAAGTAGAATAGCTAAAGGAGTTCTCCTTATTCAAAAGCCATTAAATAAAGAAATACTAGAAGAAATTAATAAAATGAATGAATTTGCAATAAAATTAGTTGAAGAATCAGCTTTATCGCTTTATAAGCGTCAATATAAAAATGCTGACTCAATAGTAGATAAAGCCAAATCAATTGAAGAAATAAAGCAAAATATTCTTGATGAAGTTAAAATAAAGGAGCTAGATAAAGTTCAGGTAATAAGCTTAATATTAGAAGACATACAAAGAATCGCAGAATATTCAAGTGATGTAGCTGAAATGGTTCTAAATATTACTGCAGAAAAAGTAATATTAAAAAATCCAAAAAGAAGTTTAGATTGAAATTAAAATAATCATCATAACATAATAAAAATACTAAATGCGGAGGGTGGGATTTGAACCCACGAACCACTAAAGGACGAGGAGTCTCAATAATGAGTTATTTCTGAACCTCGCGCCGTTGACCAAGCTTGGCAACCCCCGCAAATTAAATAATAAAATAATTAGGATAAAATTAAATTTTTGAATTATTCAGAAAGAGACCTTATTTTAGAAAGGTTACCCAAATCATCTCGTCGATCATCTACAGGAGTTTCAAGGATTCCAGGAATATTTTTAAGATATTCATGAGTAGTTATTGATCGGAAACCACCATCACCGATTTTTCCAAGCCCAATGTGTTCATGTCTATCAGATCCAGAATTAAGATCGCCTCTAGAATCATTTAGATGCAACAACTTAAGTTTGTTAAGGCCAATAATTTCATCAAATTTCTTAACTACATCATCAACATCATCATATGTTCTTAAGTCATATCCTGCTGCAAATGCATGACAAGTGTCAAAACATACTCCAACTTGATCATTATTCAATTCCTTAAGAATTAAATCAAGATCTTCAAAAGATGAACCCATACTATTCTTTTGTCCTGCAGTAATTTCTAAAAGTAATTTCACAGTCTTAGATGAGGAATTCAAAATAGTATTAAAAGCCCCAACAAGTTTTTTCAACCCGTTTTCTTTTCCAGAACCCATGTGACTACCTAAATGAATAACTAGATAATCAATTTGAAGAACATCACATCGTTTAAAATCATCAAAGAAAGTTGAAACAGATTTTTCGTATATTAAATCATCAGGAGAAGAAAGATTTGGGAGATAAGGCATATGTACAACAGTAGGAGACATATGATAATCTTTAACTTTCTGAATAAAACTACTAATTTCAGAATCAATTAGTTCTTTTGAAGCCCACCCTCTAGGATTTCTTGTAAATATTTGAAAAGTATCACAATTCCGTTCTTTAGCTCGATCAACAGATTGATCAATACCCCCAGCTATGGAAACATGAGCTCCAAATTTCGGCATTAGATCACATTTTAGAATTATAGATTATAAACCTATTTTGCTTTTGATAGCTCAGATGAATAATCTTTTACAAGTAAATTAAATGTAGTTATTAAAATTACATTCCCATAGGCATTCCGCCCATGCCGCCCATGCCGCCCATACCGCCCATACCGCCCATACCGCCAGGTGGCATAGGAGGAGCACTAGATTTTCCAGTAGCTATAACATCATCGACACGTAGAATCATAGATGTAGCCTCTGTAGCAGCTTTAATAATCTGTTCTTTAACTACAACTGGTTCAAATACGTCATTTTGATACATATCACGTATCTTACTTTCATGGATGTCTACGCCAAACCATTTACCTTTAGCTCCACCAGAATGTTTAGATCGTAATTCAACTTGTGCATCAATAGGATCTAAACCGGCGTTAGAAGCTAAAGTAACAGCTATAGATTCTAAAGCTTCAGCAAATTTTTGCGCAGCTAGTTGTTCTCTTCCACTAAGTTTTTCAGCCCATTTGAATACATGTTGAGCAGCTTCAGTTTCAGATGCACCACCACCAGCAACTATTGAAGGTTTTTCAAGAACATCTTTAGTGACCATTAAAGAATCATTCATTGATCGTTCAACTTCATCAACTACCCGTTGTTGTCCTCCTCTAACTAAGATAGTAACAGCTTTAGGATCTTTGCATCCTTCGATAAATACCCATTTATCTTCTTCCACTTTACGCTCTTCTACGATTTTAGCTTGACCTAGATCTTTTTTAGAAAGATCATCAAGATTGTTAATTATTCTTCCTCCAGTAGCTTTAGCAAGTTTAGTCATATCACTTTCTTTTGCACGACGTACTGCTAGAATTCCATATTTAGCAAGATAATGTTGAGCAACATCATCAATTCCCTTTTGACAGATTAAAACATTAGCGCCAACAGATTTAATTGAATCAACCATGTTTTTAAGAAGGTCATTTTCCTCATCAAGGAATTTCTTCATCATAGTAGGATCATTTATATTTAATTTAGCGTCAAACTCAGGTTTTTCGATTTCAATAGGAGCACTCACTAAAGCTAATTTAGCATTACTGACTTTAGTAGGCATTCCAGAATGAGTAACTTCTTTATCTAAAACAATACCCGAAACCATTTTAGTATCAGTTATAGATCCGCCAGGCTTTTTTTCAATCTTAATATTATCAATATCAACAGTATATTGTTTATTTGATTTCTCAGCTACTGCCAAAACAGAATCAACTACTATAGGAGCAAGATCAGAAGCAGCTCTAGCAATAAGTTTACTTTGCATACTTGTATGAGCTACTTTAATTAACCATTTTCGATCTCCATCAGGAATCTTTTCAGATATTTTCTTAAGAGCCTCTAAAGCTTGTACAGATGCTCTTTTGTATCCATTAACAATTACAGTAGGATGAACGTCTTTATCAATTAGTTCTTCAGCTTTTTCAAGTAACATACCAGAAAGAATTACTGCAGAAGTTGTTCCATCACCAACTTCACTATCAGTAGTTTTAGAAACTTCGACAAGCATTTTAGCAGCAGGATGTTGTACATCTATTTCTTTAAGCATAGTTGCACCATCATTAGTAATAGTAACATCACCCATGGAATCAACAAGCATTTTATCCATTCCTCGAGGTCCTAAAGATGATTTAACGATTTCAGCAATTAATTTTGCAGCCATTATATTATTTTTTTGGGCATCTTTTCCAGAAGATTGACTACTACCTTCTTTTAAAAGAATTATAGGTTGTGAACCAGGGTTAAATTGAGACATTTTTAAGCATAATCTCCTAATAGTATACAACTTCCGGTAGTAAACTATTTAAGCGTTATGAAGTAAATGATAAGTCTAATGTCATATCAAAGATATGGATTAGATGATTGTCTAAATGTATTAGGTAATCCTGTTCGAAGAAGAATCATTCAAAGATTAAGTCAAACTCAAGGATATCCTTTAGAGTTATCAACAAGTCTCGGGTTACAACAACAATTAATTTCAAAACATCTTAAAGTATTAGAAGAAGCTTCAGTAGTAAAAGCTCAAAAAGAATCAAGTCCAATTGGACCAGATAGAAGAATGTATTCAGTAAGTAAGAACGTTTCTCTTACAATAGATTTTTCTCCTGAATTTTACATTACAAGGTTTATTTCTTACGAAGATAAATTAAAAGAAAAAAACGATAAAGAATTTGAATCACAAATAAAAGAAATTAACGATAAGAATAATAATTCAGTTAACAATCAAATGGAATTAGTTTTAGATATTGATGAACAAATAACTAAATTAGATCAAAAGAGGACTCAACTTCTTGAATTAAGAAGTTCAGTAATGCGTAATATTAAAAATAGTTTTCAAGACAAAAATATAACAAGAAAGGAATACGAGAAACTATTAGGCGTAATTAATAATCAATAAAAGAACATCAAGATCAGATTAATCTGAAACTAAAGTAATAGGATTAACAAGAGTATCATAATATTCTCTCATCCAAGGAAGAATATCTCTACCAAGTAAATCTAAGAATTTCTTTTCATGCGGACTAGCACTATGAATGTAAACTCTATTATAGCCTGATTTCATTAAACTTTCAAGTTTCTTTATAATTGCTTCTGAGTTTGTTGTAATCAACCAAGATTTCTCGATCTTTTCGACTTCTTTTTCACCTACATTAGATTCAAAATCTCTTGGATCAGATATATGTTCTCGAACTTCTCTAGGAATAGCAGTTGGAGCCCAATATACAGCGGAAGATAATGCCTTATCATAATCAACATCATAAGAAACTTTGAATTCCATACAAGTACTAATAGTAGAAGGATCTTTCCCAGAATCAGAAGCGGCGTTTCTAGCTGCATCTAAGATTTTGACATGATTTTCTAACCCTCGAGGATTAGTTAAAACGCCATCACAAAATTCTCCAGCAAGTTTTGCAACCCTAGTATTTGCAGTAGCAACATGGATAGGAATTTTCTTTTTAGGGATCGTATATAATTTCGCGTCGTTAAGTGTATAAAATTCACCTTTAAAATTAACGAATTCACCAGACCATAGTTGTTTTATAATTGTAATTGCTTCTTCAAGTCTTTTGATTTTTTCTTTAAATCCTGGCCATTCAAATCCTAATGGAGTTTCATTCATTTTATGGCCTGTTCCAATAGTAATAAAGACTCTTCCAGGAAACATATAGTCTAATGTAGCAAAAGCTTGAGCTACAATTGCAGGGTGATAACGTAAGAGTGGAGTAGTTACTGCAGTTCCAACTTCAGTATTAGTAGTTTGAGAAGCTAAAACAGATAACCATACCCAAGGAAAACCTGAGTGCGCATTAGAATCTCTCCAAGGATGAAAGTGATCACTAGAACAAATTATATCAAAACCTACAATTTCAGCATGACGAGCAAAGTCTAGAAGGGTATTCGGATCATATTGCTCTTGACCTACCCAGTATCCAACTTGTAGATTAGACATATAGATACACGTATAATGAGAGATAAAATAATTAGGTTTTAAACAGTTCGATTAAAAAAAGTGTTTACTCGATAAAAATATCATAAAAATTCAAATATGGAATAATAAAACAAAGAAAGTGAATGTTAGTTAATCTTTCACATGTTTTAACAAAAGAGACACCAGGATTTGCTGGAGGCCCTTCATTAACGATATCCCCAATAAAAGAGATAAAGATGGGAGGTAGCAGTAATAGCTATAACCTACATTTTTCAAATCATTTAGGAACACATATAGATTGCCCAAATCATTTTGATGAAAATGGGAAAACAGTATCGAAATATAAACTAGATGATTTTATTTTCACTAGTGAATTACTAGTAGATATACCAAAAAAAGATTCAGAATTAATTGAAGCAAGAGACCTAGAAAAATTTGAAAAAGATATTAACAAAGTAGAGATATTATTAATACGAACTAAATTTCAGAGATATAGAGAATTAGAACCAGAAAGATACTCAAAAGTTAATCCAGGATTATCATCAGAGGGAGCAAAATATATTGTAGATAAATTTCCTAAATTAAAGGCTATAGGATTAGATATAATTTCAGTATCATCTGCAAGTAATCGAGATGAAGGGAGAAAAGCTCATGGTATTTTATTAAAAAAAAGAGATTTTTTCATAATCGAGGATATGAATTTATCAAATTATGTAGCTAACATTAAAAGAATTTTCGCCATTCCAATATTTATAAATGGAGTAGATAGTTCTCCTTGTACTGTTTTTGCGGAGATTTAATAAAATATGAATAAATGCGATATAGGATTAATTGGACTAGGAGTGATGGGTAAAAGTTTAGCTATAAATATTTCAAATAAAGGATTCAATATTGCAGTATACAATAGAACATCAACAAGAACAAACGAATTCATAAAGAGTATTGAAGGAGAATCTTCAATTTATCCAACATATTCGATAGATGAATTTATAGAATCACTAAAAGTTCCACGTAAGATTTTAATCATGGTTACATCTGGAAATGCGACGGATCAGACAATTTCACAACTTCAAACAAAATTATCTAAAGGAGATTTATTAATGGATGGAGGAAATTCATTTTATAAAGATACTGAGAAAAGAATTAAAGAAATTTCAAATTACAATAAGAATAATAAGAATGGCGAAATAAATTATTTAGGATTAGGAATAAGTGGCGGAGAAGAAGGGGCATTAAAAGGACCATGCATAATGGCAGGTGGGTCTAAGGAAGGATACGAAATAGTTTCTCCAATTTTAAACAAGGTTTCAATTAATGGAGAGCACGGAATTTCCTGCTCGTATTTTGGAAAAGGAGGATCAGGACATTTTATCAAAATGGTTCATAATGGAATTGAATATGCATTACTTCAAGCTATATCAGAAGTTTATGATGTTTTAGCAAATGGAATAAAGATGGATACAGATAAGATAGGTAATGTCTTCAATGAATGGAATAATAATGAATTAAGTTCATATTTAGTAGAAATCGCAGCTACAGTATGTAACAAAATTGATGATGAAACAAATGAGCCATTATTGAATATGATAATAGATAAGGCTGAACAAAAAGGAACTGGAAGGTGGACATCTCAAAGCGCATTAGAATTAGGAGTTCCAATTCCAACTATAGATACATCAATCAGTTCAAGAAATATATCTTCATTAAAAGATGAAAGATTAATAATATCCTCGAGTTTAGAAGCAAAAAAGAGAATAAAGAAAGAAGATAATGATAACAATGATGAAATAGTTAAGTTACTTAGAGACTCTCTTTATTGTACTACAATAATTTCTTTCACACAAGGATTTGAATTAATAAGAAAAGCTTCGGAAGAATATGAATATAATATAGATTTAAGCGAGGTTGCTAGAATATGGAAAGGAGGATGCATAATAAGAGCAAAAGTATTAGATAAAATACAACAATATTATGAAGATAAACAAGAATATAATAATTTAATTATAAATGATTCATTTAGCTCAAGCTTAATCGAACTAGAAGATAATTGGAGAAATGGAATTTATAGGATTAAGAAATTAAGAATAGCTTGTCCTGCTTTATCATCAGCTTTAGATTATTATGATTCATATAGAAGAGAAAGATTACCTGCAAATATTATACAAGCTTTAAGGGATTTATTTGGAGCTCATGGTTACAAAAGAGTAGACAAATCTGGAATATTTCACACAAAATGGGAATGAGACGTTATTTAAGTAATTCAATTAACAATTCGTCATTAATCTCTTTTTTAACAGAATCATAGAGTTCAATAAGAGATGGATCATTATTAGAGAATTCAGAATATTCTTTAGCCTGAAGAGCCATTTCAAAACGATCAATTTGTTTTAATAATTTAGATTCAGGAGAGGTTTCATTTTTAATTTCGTGATATAATTCTGAGTATCGTTGTTCAAGAAAGCTGGGAAGGAAAGTGAGAAGATTATCATTAAATAAATTTGAATTATCGTTATTTTTTTCTTCAGGAAGTAAATCACCAGTAATTACTTCATCTAGATCATGTAAAATAGCCATTTCAAGTAACTTACATAAATCCAGTTTTTTAAGAGGGCCAATAATCATTGCAATCAATGCTGTTCTGAACACATGATCAGCGACACTCTCAGGTTGATCTATTTTTGCTTTTACTAACCATCCAGTTCTAATTTGTTTTTTTAACTCTCCAGACAATTTGAAGAAGGTTAATAAACGCTGATAATCAGATGGAGACATTTCTATTTTTGAATCACTCAAAGTAATTAGTTTAATTAAAAATCTAATTGTTTAATATTTCGTTATAATAATCAAATAAGAAATTTGATTGTATTTTTAAAAAAAAAATCTGAATTAAATAATAACATTATCGGAATAATTTTATGCTAAATAAACAATTAATTAAGTCTAATAAATTGAATTCACGAAATGATAATTATGAAATGCTTAGGTTAATGGGAATTTTCATCAATAAGCTTAACGAAGAATCAAATAAAGGAGCACTTATCGTAGTTGAAGGACCTAAAGACATCCAAGCATTATATTTCTTAGGATATATAGGAAATATTTACCCACTAAATCACGGTGGAAGTATTAATAAACTTCTATCAAAAATAAGAAAATACAATAAATTAATATTATTATTTGACACGGATAATGAGGGTAATAATTTAACAAAAAGAATATCTAAAATTGGTCAAGAGCAACATTTACTTATTGATATTAGTTTAAGAAAAGAATTAATTCGTATTACAAACGGTAAAATTAGAAATATAGAGAATCTACAAAAAATTTTTATTGAAATCATTTAACAAAATGATTATCAATATATAACATTTATATGGACGACGAATACAATCATAAATGTATAGGTATGATTAATAAACCGTACTCAATAGGAGGATTTTTACTTGCCAGAAACAAGTGTAATAAAATATCATCTAAATTTATCGTTCGAGATACAGGGTGTAGTAGAGAAAGCTGATGTAGTAGGTGCAATCTTTGGTCAAACTGAAGGTCTCTTTGGACCTGAAATGAATCTCCAAGAACTTCAAAAGACCTGGAAGATTGGACGTATAGAAATTAACTTAACATCTAGAGACGATAAAACAGATGGAAATGTAGTAATTCCATTATCTACAGATATGTCTACTGCTGCATTAATAGCAGCTGCTGTAGAAAGTGTAGAAAAAGTAGGTCCTTGTTTAGCTCACTTTAAATTAAATAAAATTGATGACATTAGATCGATAAAAAGAAAATCGATAGTAGATCGAGCTAAACAAATAGCTAACACATGGGCTACTAAATCTATTAGCGAAGGTGAAGAATCAATTAAAGATGTTTCTGAATCTGTTAGAAGAGCTAGAATAACTAACTTTGGTAAAGAAGCTTTACCTGCAGGTCCAGGAGTTTTCGTTGATGATTGGATTATACTAGTCGAAGGTAGAGCTGATGTAATTAATTTGTTAAGAGCAGGATATGAAAATGTAATTGCAGTTGAAGGTACTAAAATTCCTGAATCTGTAATTCGATTAATTCAAGAAAAGGAATTCATAGCATTCTTAGATGGAGATCGAGCAGGAGATTTAATCTCTAAAGAAATTCAACAAGTAGGAAAAGTAAAGGAAATAATAAGAGCTCCTACTGGAAAAGAAGTAGAAGATCTCACACCTTCAGAGATTCAAGAAATTCTTCAAAGAGCTAACATTTTCAGTGAAAAGGCGAAGAAGGAAACAGTATCAACAAAAACAGAGCCAATAAAAAGAACAGAGCCAATAAAAAAAGCAGAGCCAATAAAAAGAAAAACACCGACTAAAGAATTAGGTGATTTAGAGAAAAAGATTCCAAAGATTTATGAAGAGATAAATGAAACGCTGGAAGCAATCATATTAGATAATGAGCTAAAAGAAATAAAAAGAGTGCCAGTGAATGAATTAGCTAAAGTCATAGAATCAAATAAAGAATCTGAACACATCATATTTGATGGAATTATAACTCAGAGATTAATTGATTCAGCAGTTAACCAAAATGTAAAAACCATTATAGCTCATCGTATAGCTGACATTAATAAAGTGTCTAAGGAATTATCACTATTTACATTCAGTGATTTAGGATTATAATAATCGGTTAATGATAATACATAAATTTAACCCTAAAATAGGATATGCGTTAGTTACTCCTGAAGAGGGTGAAGATTTATGGGACTTAAGGAGAATAATAGAAATAGATGATTTAATCGCTTCAGAAACAACTAGAGTCATAAAACAACAAGGAGATTTTACTAGGCCTGATAAAGGAGAAAGAATATCGGTTAAACTCACAATTAGAGCCGAACAAATAAGCCTTGATAGTTCATTAGATCGATTAAGAGTTAAAGGACTAATAGCTGAAGCTCCTGAAGATTTTCCAAGCAAGCATGGTTACCATTCAACAACAATCAGTATAGGAAAAAGAATTGGAATAAGAAAAAAGAAATGGAATAGTCTTCAAAGTAATCTTCTCAAAGGATCTACAAGTAACCAAGATATATTTTTAATAATTTCTATAGATTCGAGAGAATCAGGAATATCTCAAGTTAAAGGCACTCATGTTAATAATTTTCCCAATATTCAATCAGGTGCTTCTGGAAAATTTTATGGAAATGGAAAAATTAATTATACAAATTATTTCGAAAAGGTTCACAAAATGTTAGAGATTCACATGTCATCCAAGGCTAAAATCATAATTTCGGGTCCAGGAAATGTAAAGAATTCACTATCAAACTATTTGAATAATAAATTCAACAATAATGATATTTCGATCATATTAATTGAAGGAATAGATTTAGCAGGAGAAGATGGAGTAAGACAAACTTTACGATCTGAGAAATTTAATGAAACACTACAAGATTCTAAAATGGCCAAATCATATAATATTCTTGAAGAATTTATGAAAAGAATGGCTAACAATGATCAAAGAATAGCTATGGGATATAATGATGTTAATAATGCTGCAAATCAAGGAGCAATTGAATCGATCATAGTATCAGATAGAATATTTGTAACAGTAGAAGAAAAGAAGGTTGTTAATCTACTTAATGATATTGAAAAACAGAAAGGAAAGGTGTATTTTCTTGATAGCTCAACAGATCTTGGAAAACAAGTTTCATCACTAGGAGGATTTATTTCTTTATTAAGATATAAAATAAATTAATTAAAAAATAGAGATATATGGAATCAATAATAAAAGAGCGACTATCGACACGAAAATAAATGTTATGAAGATAGTTATGTTGTAAGCAAGTTTTTCATTTATTGAGTTTTTGTTAAATGAACGAATAATTATGAATAAAGATTGGCCACCATCAAGAGGATATATTGGAAGAGAATTAAAAATAGCCAAATTAAAATTAATGAACCATATCCAAAAGAACAAATTAGCAATTGGTTTGAAAAAAGAACCTAATGGTGAAGAATAAAAATCAGACATTAAATCTGAGAAAGGAGTAATATGTTGATAAGATGACATTGTGGGCACTCGTAAAAAAGAAAAAGGAATTCTTTTTTTATATTCGGCTAAACTATTTTCAATATCAACAATAGTTATTCCGAGATAGGGAGATAAATTATCAGGATCTCGTTGAGAAAGAAGAGTAGAGATCTCTACTAAACGATAATTTTCATCAGCTTTCAAGATAGATATCATTACAGTATCATTGACATTATGTGAATTAATTACGGAAGTTATATCATTAATTGAGTTTATTGGATAAGCATTAATTGCATATATTACATCTTTTGCACGAACTCCAGAAATATAAAGAGATGAATCCTCATTAATTCCAGTTATAGCAACACCAGTTACCATAGGGGAAAGAGAAAATACTAAGATTACAAGTAGAAATAAAGAAAACAATGCTACAACCATATTAGCCCCTGGTCCTGATGAAAGAACTTGAAGGCCCTTTTTGGGCGAAGATTTTTTTAGCTGTTTTTCATCAACTTCAGCAAAAGCACCAATGGGAAGTCCTAATAATAAGAGGAGGCCAGTTGATTTAACACGAAGATTAAAAGATCGAGCAAAAATAGCGTGTGCGCTTTCATGAACGACTAAAGCTATAACTAAAGCAATATACCCATAAAAAATTGGGAGTAATGGGTTTACTCCTGGAATTAAAATATTTGCAAAAGGTGTCAATTCACGAGCTTGAGTCCTTGCTGCATCACTATTAGAATAAATAGAAATTGCTCTTAATATCAAATAAAAAGCAATAAATGAAGAAATTGGCATTATTAAAAGAAGAATATTTCCAATAGAGCTGATAGATTTTAGTTTACTAATTTTATTAATAAAATTTAATCCTTTTTTAGTTCGAATTAAGATTACAGGAAATTGAATTTCCACGTTTTTAATCTTAGTTTTTGATTTTTTATTCATTTAAATCATTAATTTTAAGTGTGTAATATTTAGAAGGATATCTAGTGATAACCGTTTTAAAGTGATAATAATAATAAAAATAATGTGGATATAAAATCATGCTCGTTCTGCAGCGAAAAAGCAGTTTATAGAAGAAAATACTCTGGTGAATCGTTATGTACTGAATGTTTTAAGAATTCAATTGTTGAAAAGACTAGAAAAACAATATCTAAATATAAAATGCTAAAGTACGGAGAAAAAATAGCTATTGGTCTTTCAGGAGGAAAAGATAGTTCTGCACTATTAGATGTCCTTAATCAAATAACAAAAAGTCATGGATCTAAATTATATGCAATTACAGTAGATGAAGGTATAGAAGGATATAGAGACGAATCAAAATTTTTAGCTGAAAAAATGTGTAAGAGCATAAATGTGCCACAAATAGTAGTATCGTACGATGAACTGTTTGATTTTACCTTGGATGAAGCTTTGAAGCCAGATAATAGAAAACTAAGTTCATGTTCAGTATGTGGTCCTTTAAGAAGAAGAGCTATTGATTTAGCAGCTCAAAAAATAAATGCTGATGTAATTGCTACCGCTCATAATCTTGATGATTCACTTCAAACATTTTTTATGAATTTATTCAATAATGATCTTCCGAGAATTTCATGGTTAAATCCATTATCCTCAGGATTTAAATCAGATATTAGAAGAATTAAACCATTTATGGATATTTATGAAGAAGAAATAGCTTATTACACCTATTTAATGAAAATTGATTTTCAGGTAGAAGATTGCCCATATCAAGATGAATCAATAAGATCTGAAGTTAGAGAGTTTTTAAACAATCTTGAAAGATTACACCCAGGAATTAAATACAGTACTTTTAGCTCAGCTATGAAAATGGCTCAGAAATCTAGTGAAATAACCCAAAAAGACAGAATAAAATGTAAAAAATGTGGACAATTATCATCTCAACCAATATGCTCAGTATGTAAAACTATCAATATAGTGAATGATAGTATGCAAATATATGCTAGCGATCAGTAAATATATAATGGCAGGAAGGGTTGGGGGGCTAGTCGTCCTTTATTAACCTGAAATCGACTATATGCAGGAACCAGTAACTGCTGGGTAAAGTAGAGTAAATGAAATACCTGCTTTATCAACAAGAATGAGCTTACGCCGTGATGGGCTTCCGTAAGAAGTAAAACTTTCGAAGGAAAGTTTTAACTTTTAGCCGTCGAATCGGATGAGGTCCGGGAGGGAGCAATCCTAAGATGGGGCGGGAACGTTATTACGTCAACGTAAGTGACTATGTTGATGAAGTGACGGAATCATTTTATCTTCGAATTCCAGTAGATCTGCCATTTTTAATTAAATTATAACAAGTATATTTCGTTGATTAACGAATTATATTTCAATTATAATACATGGTGATACAAGTTTAATATGTACCAAAAATTTTGATTGAATAACGATTTGTATTGACTAGAGATCCAGATAAAATCATTGAAAAAGTTAACAGAATTGAAAAGAATAAAGAAAATATAAGATTAGGCGGTGGGAAAGAAAAGGTTGAAAAACAACATAATTCAGGAAAACTTACCGCACGAGAACGCATAGATTTATTTTTTGATCCGGGAACCTTTATTGAATTAGACATATTTGGAAAAGTATTAGGGAAAGAATTTGGTATTGATAAATTAGATTTACCTGCAGATGGAGTAATAACAGGGTATGGAAAAGTCGATGGAAGATTAGTAGCTGCATTATCTCAAGATTATACGGTAATAGCTGGAACAATGGGAGAAATGCATGGGAGAAAAATACTAAAAATTACAAAGCTTGCAGGTCAAATGAAGATTCCATTAATAGGATTCAATGAATCTGGAGGAGCAAGATTACAGGAATTTCTTGAAATATCTAGAACATATGGAGAATGGTTTTATTATACTTCAATATTTTCGGGAACAATTCCACAAATTGCAGTTATGTGTGGAAATGTTGCTGGAGGTCAATCATATCAACCAGGATTAAGCGATTTAATATTTATGACGAAGAAATCAGCTACTTTCATTGCGGGGCCACCTATAGTTGAAACTGTAACAGGAGAAAAAACTACTCCTGAAGAATTAGGAGGAGCAATTATGCATTCAAGTGTAAGTGGAGTATGTCATGTTCTAGCTGAGAATGACATTGATGTAATTAATAAAGTTAAACAGCTATTATCATTTCTTCCATCAAATTACTCTGAGAAACCCCCTATTATAAAAAATGGTGATGATCCATATCGAACATGTGAATCACTTTACAGTATAATTCCTGATGATCCTAAGATCCCATATAGTATGCATGAAATTATATACGAAATTATTGATAATAGAGAATTCTTTGAGATCCATAAAGATTATGCAAAAAGCATGATAGTAGGATTTTCAAGATTTGATGGTCAACCAGTAGGAATAATCGGTAATAATCCAAATCATCTAGCAGGAGGAATAGATGTATTAGCCTCTGAAAAAGCTTCAAGATTCATAAGATTTTGTGATTGTTTTAACGTTCCTATATTATTCTTAGTAAGTGCACCAGGGTATATTCCAGGAACAGCACAAGAGCGTTTAGGTATGATTTATAGAGGTTCTAAATTATTATATGCTGTATCTGAAGCCACTGTACCAAAAATAACCGTAATAACAGGATGGGCCTATGCTGGAGCTTACATGGCGATGGGATCAAAGTATCTAGCTACAGATTTTGTTTATGCTTGGCCAACAGCTGAAATTGGATTAATAGCTGCGGAAGGAGTAGTTAATACAATTTATCGTAAAGAAATATCAGCATCTAAAGATCCTGAATCTGAAAGAAAAAAACGAGAAAAAGAATTTAGAGATAAATACATGAATATAGATTATCCGGCATCATATCAACATGTAGACGATGTAATTGATCCAAAAGATACAAGAATAATGATAATTAGAGGACTAGAAGTTTTAAAGAATAAAGAACAAAGTCTCCCATCAAAAAAACATGGAAATATGCCATTATAGATACTTTTAGAAACATAATAGTTATGTAGCGAATCGGAGTTCACCTGAAGAGAAATTCAGTATTTCTCCATTTACATTAAGAAGTAATTCACCATTTGGATTTATGCCAAGAATTTGACCATGATAAACTAAAGAATCGACACTAAAAGAAACTTGTTTACCAATATTATCATCCCATTGTATCCATTTTTTAAGTAATTCGGATTTATTCTTCTTTTTTAAAGAAACATACATTTCATTAAAATTTTTTAGGAATTCAGTCAAAAGATCGATTTTAGATAAATTTTTACCATAAATATCTTTTAAAGTAGTAGAAAATGGTTGAATTTCTAAAGGAAGTTTATTTTTATTGAAATTAACATTAACTCCAATTCCTAAAAGTAAATTATTCGAATTATTAGAATGATATACTTCAGATAGAATTCCACTAAACTTGAAGCCGTTTAATAATAAATCATTTGGCCATTTAACTGAAGGTTTAAGATCAGTTAAGGTGTATATTGATTCAGCTAGCGATATAGATGCAGCTAATGTAATAATTCTTGAATCAAATAAATCAAGTTGAGGCTTTAATAAGATACTGAAATACAATCCACCATTATTTGTATAGAATTTTCTTCCGAATCTACCCCTAGCTTGAGTAAGATTTCCAGCAACTACAATTAAACCTTCTTCATTAGTTTTAGAAAGTTCTTTTAATTGATCTTGTGTACTTGATAAACTTTCAAAATAAATTATTTTTTTCCCAATGATTGAAGATGATTTTAAGCTGGAAGATATATTACAATAAAGATCATTAGAAGAAATTGCCATCATAACACCCCATTAATATGAATAAATTAGATAATAGTCAAAACTGTAAGATTCCATAACTAAAAAATAAGTAATTTTCCGTTCAGATGAAGATTTGTTTCCATTTTTACGCCAGCTTTAATTAGAGTATTGTGAATAAAACATAAATCTTCAGCTTCACCAGCAATATTCTTTATTTTTTCAGGTTTTTCATCACTTATCAAATATATATCATAAATAATTTTATTGAAGACACCTTTAACTTTCATTTCAAAATGTCCTCGAGCAGTAATATTAAGTTTTTTTATGTTAAATTCGTTAATTATTGCTAATCTTAAATATTGAATCATTAAACATGAACAGGCCCCAGTAAGAAAATATGATAAAGGATTTGGACCATTATCATTACCGCCAGATTCATCTGATTCATCAATAGTTAAAGTGAATTCTTTAATTTTAGACTGAATCTTCATTCCATCTATATAATTTAGATCAGCTCGTACCGATCCCTTTTGATTTTCGGAATCTAAAGAGTATCTATGTTCAGTACGTTCTTTTATTAACTTCGCTTTTTTGTGGTCAATTTTCATAAACCATCATTAATAAAACTGTAACTAACAGATTTAAGGATAAAATAAAGATTATAATATTTTCATTCTATTTGCTAGATATCCATGAATCCAATCCAGATAACGCTTCAGTATCAGGCATTTGTTTTGGAGGATGCTTCATTAACCAAGCACTAGCCTCAATTACAGGGCCACCTATTTTTCGATCTAGCGCAATTTTACATATTCGAGCAGCATCAACTGCGATACCTGCAGAATTAGCTTTATCATCAACATCTAATCTAAGTTCTAAATTAAATGGAACTTGAGAAAACATTCTTCCTTCAATTCTTATAAAACATAATTTAGTATTACCAAGATGAGGGATATAATCACTAGGACCTACATAGATTGATTCATCAGGAATTCTTTCAGGTAAAACAGATTGAACAGATTCAGTTTTTGATATTTTTTTAGATTCGAGTCTTTCAATTTCCCTCATATTAAGGAAATCAGTGTTTCCGCCGACATTAATTTGATAAGTTTTATCAATTACACATCCTCGATCTGAACAAAGTTTTGCTAAAGTTCGGTGAACTATAGTTGCTCCAAGTTGAGCTTTAATATCATCACCAACAATTGGAACATTAGCATCAGAAAACTTTTTAGCCCAAACTGGATTAGATGCTATAAACACAGGAACACAATTAACAAAACCACAACCTGTTTCTAGTGCCACTTCTGCCCAGAATTCAGTTGCTTTTTGACTACCAACAGGAAGATAACTCAATAATACGTCAGTTTCTGTATCTTTTATTTCTTGAATTAATTCTTGTTTAATTTGTTCAAGTGATTTGGATTGATTCAACGGGCTAATTTTATCTTTGACAAAATGTCCAACTCCATCAAATATAGGAGATTCTTTAACAATGGCATCCGCATTAGATACGCTTTTAACCCAATTTACAGTGTTAGGAGCCTCAAAAATTGCTTTGGATAAAGATTTACCTATTTTATTGCTACCTACATCAAATGCAGAAACAAATTCAATGTCATTTAGTCCATAATCACCAATATATTCATTGAGTTGACCGACAGTATCTTTAGGATTATCCTTATAGAACTGTATTCCTTGTAATAGGCCACTTGCACAATTACCTACTCCTATTATTCCTATTCTTACTTTACTCATTTGTCTTCTGATATTCTCAGTTTATAGAACAATAAATAAGTTTCACTTTTTATGAGCGTGAAATAGTTACCCTCCTTGAATAGGTTCAAATAAATATAGATTATCGCCTTCAACTAAAGTTTTAGAGTTTTCAACTTGAGAATCTCCAATCATTACTACAGGTTGAAAGCTTCCAGCAAGAGAAATTTTTTGTAACAGATCTATGACTTTGTCACCTTTATTCATAGTAACTTCTTGAGAGCTTTTCTTTATTCGTTGTTTAAGAGAGCCCATATAGTGTACATACACAATTATAGCCAATAAAAAGAATCATTCTCATTTAGACATAAATGCAGACGATACAGTTTCAGGATCAAGAGGAAGTTTTCTGATTCTAATTCCAGTAGCATGATATATTGCATTTCCTATTGCAGCTGGAGGTGGAACTATTGGTGGCTCACCAACTCCTTTTGAACCATAAGGACCATCAGCAAAATTTCCTTCAACATATGAGCTTTCAATATAAGGAACATCTAAAGCAGTAGGCATTTTATAATCTAATAGATTAGGATTTAGCGTTTCACCTTCTTCGCCATAAACTACTTTTTCCATTAATGCTTGACCTAAACCTTGTACTGCACCACCTTCAATTTGTCCTTCCACACCAATAGGGTTAACAGCAAATCCAACATCTTGAGTAGCCACATATCTGATTGTTTTAACTAAACCAGTTTCTTCATCTACCTCAACTACAGCTACTTGAACGGCGAAAGTTGGAGCAATGAAACTACCGGAAGTCATATCACCTCCAACAGTACTTTTATCATATTCGGGTGAAGGAAACACGTATGAAGCACCTCCTAAGAATTGTCCACCTGCAGTCTTACTTTCAGCAGCTAATACAGAAATGGGGACATTATTATCGACATTATTTTTAATTCTAATTACACCATCATAAATTTCGAGATCATTAGAATTACAATCTAAATGTTTAGAAGCTGATTCAAATAATTTATTTCTAACTTGAATCGCCGCGTCCTTTACAGCGTTACCAGTACAATAAGTAGTTCTACTACCATCTGCTGCAGCATCAAAAGGTGTATTTGCAGTATCGGCAATATATATTGAAATTTTATCAAGAGGAACACCTAATTCTTCTGAGGCGATCATAGGTAAGCCACCCCAAGTTGCACCAGAACCAGAATCACAAGCTCCAGTAACTACAGATACACTTCCATCTTCATTCATTTTTACCCATGCTCCGCCTTCAAGTGAACCTGCAGTCATCCACATTCCGATTGCAACTCCTTTGCCTTGATTCTTTGCTAAAGAAATATTATTCCAATCACTATCTTTTTCGATTTGTTCAAGAGAATCTTTCAAACCTATTCCTTCAAGCTTTTGACCAGTATGAGAATAACTTCCATTAACCCAAACATTATTCAATCGAAAATCTAGCGGATCTATACCAACTTTTTTAGCACAATGATCAGTATGAGATTCTGAAGCAAATGAAGCTTGAGGCGATCCAGGAGCTCTAAAAGCACCACAACTCATTTTATTAGTATAAACAACATAAGATTCTGAATCAACATTTTCAATGTTATAAGGACCAACACCAAGATCTACTGACATTCTACCTACACCAGTAGCAGAACCAGCATAAGCTCCAGCATCAACAAACGACTTTACTTTTCTAGCAATTATTTTACCTTTTTTATTTAATCCTGATTTAAGATGAAATTTAACAGTAACTCGAGGATTAGTAGATATTAATTCTTCTTCACGTGTCAAAGTTATTTTTACTGCTCGACCAGTTTTTTGAGATAATACAACACAAGCCGGTTCAACAGTAAGTGATAATTTTCCTCCAAATCCACCACCAGTATAAGTGTGAATAAAACGTATTTTATTCAATGGTATCCCCAATGAGTCGGAGAGTTCAGATCGAAGTCCAAAAGGCGTTTGAGTACTACTCCAAACGGTTACTTCATCCAAATTATTAACTTGAGCAACTGCAGCATGAGGTTCTAAATAACCTTGGTGAACCATACTAGTTTCAAAAAAGTCTTCAACTATAATATCAGATTTCTTAAATGCTTCATCAACATTTCCTTTTTTAATAGTGTAAAAAGCACATACATTCTTTTTTATTGGAGACCATTCAGGAGGATTTACATCTTCATGAATTACTGGGGAATCATCTTTTATTGAATCGTCAGGATCAAGTAATACTGGAAGAGTCTCATATTCCACATCTATAAGTGAAATTGCTTTTTCTGCAATTTCAAGGGAATCAGCAGCAACAGCAGCTATCCTATCACCTTTATGGTAAATTTTATTTCTTGAGAATAAAGGCTTATCATTTTTAGTTCCGGTAACTACATCAGGAAAGTCTTTGTGAGTAATTACAGATCTAACACCAAGGAGATTTTCAGCTTTTTTAGTGTTAATTTTTTTAATTCTCCCATGAGCAATTTTACTAAAAAGAATTTTTCCATAAAGCATTCCAGGAAGAGAAATATCAACTCCATACAAAGCTGCACCAGTAACAACATTAAATGCGTCTTTTCGAGGAAGACGTTTACCTACAGCAGAATATTTAGACAAATTAAGAACTCCTTTTTTTAGAAGCATCAATCACCGCATCAACTATTTTATTGTAACCTGTACATCTACATAGGTTTCCAGCTAATTGATATCTAATTTCATCTTCAGTAGGATTAGGTTTTTTATCAAGCAAATATTTAGAGCTAATTAGGAAACCAGGAGTACAATAACCACATTGTGCAGCTCCTTTTTCGATGAAGGATTTTTGTATTTGAGATAACTGACCATCTTTGGCTAATCCTTCTACAGTAAGTATTTCAGAATCGTCAGCATCAACAGCCAGAATTATACAAGAATTTACAGGAATCCCGTTAAGTAATATAGTGCAAGCTCCACAATCGCCAGTTAAACAACCCCATTTAGTTCCAGTCATATTGATATTTTCTCGTATAAAATCCAGTAAAAGAAGTTTAGTGGAAACGGTTGATTCATGTTTTTGCCCATTTATTGTAATGTTTATTTTTTTATTTTTCAATTATTACACCTCTCTAATGCGAGGTTTATAGCTCTTTTAACAAGTACCCCGGTTATTCTTTTTCTGTATTCTAGAGAAGATCTAACATCACTAATAGGTTTAGCTTCAGAAATAGCCATTGTACTTGTTTTTAAGATTAATTCAGAAGTAAGTTTTTTCCCTTTAAGTATATTTTCAGATCTTAATGCTCTAATTGGTTTAGGGGCAACTGCACCCAAAGAGATCTTAGCGTCTTTAACATTATCTTTATCATCCAATTCTAAATAGCATGCAACTCCAGCTACAGCGATATCCAATGCGCCTCTTGAAGAATGTCTAAGATATGAATTTCCGCTTTTTTTGGGAGGAATTGGTAATATGAATTCTTTAACAACTTCATCCGATTTCAAATTATTTTGATTTGGTCCTGAAAAGAATTCATTTAATGGAATGATCCTTTCTTTTTTTGAAGACACCGCCTTAGCTGAAGAATTTAACACTAACATTGGAGGAGCCATGTCAGCTGAAGGAGTAGAATGACAGATATTTCCACCTATAGTAGCACGATTTCTTATTTGAAATGAAGCGAATGGAACAGTAGCATCAATCAATGAAGGAAAGGTAGATTGTAGAAGAGAAGACTGTTGTATTTGAGTCAAATTTGTAAGAGTTCCTATTTTTAGGAAATTATTTTCTTGTTTTATATAATTCAACCCCTTTATTTTATTAATATTAACAATAAGTTCAGGGATTTGGTTCTTAAATCGGATATCAACCACTTGATCTGTTCCACCAGCATATAGCTTAGCTTTTCCTTTATGTTTAGATAGAAAAGATGATGCTTGATCTAAACTTTTTGCTTCTACATAATCAAAGTCATACAGCATGTTATTAGATTTAGAAGAGGAATCCATCTACATAATATATCTATATGTGAATGAATAAATCTTTCTCATTAAACAATGAAGAAATTGAATAAGATTTATCTCACAGTTTATGTTTTTAATTAAATATAATGCCAAAAGCCTATATTTTATTTAATACAGTTCCCGAAGCAGAAGACGAATTACTTCAAGAATTAAGAAACACTAAAGGTGTAATAGCGGCAGATTCAGTATATGGAATTTACGATTTTGTAGCTATAGTTGAAGCTGAATCATTAGAAGAAATAAAAGAAATAATCACATGGAAACTAAGGCGATTAAAAGATGTTAAATCGTCAGTTACATTAATGACAGTAAGTTAAAAGAAGATAATTATCAAAAAGAAATTATTCTAGACTGATTTCAATTCGTTTTCTTATTTTACCTTTATTTTCAGTTTTAAATATTTTTACCGCTCCAACTTCACCAGTGCTAGCTACGTGTGTACCTCCATCTGCTTGTTGATCAAAATCTACAATGTCAACTAATCTAATTTCTTTAAGGTTAGGAGGTAACAGATTTACTTTAGTTCGAATCAAATCTTGAATATTTTCTGCTTCTTCTCGTGGAATTGATTTAACTTGAATTAGATGATTCTCTTTAACTATCTCATTTGTTCGATTTTCAATTTTTGAAACCGTCTCTTTATTAAATTGTTCTAAATCAAAATCTAATCTTGCTCTATCTTTGTATATTTGGCCCCCGGTTATTAATCCACCATATAATTCAAAAACTGCACCACACAAGATATGAAGTGCAGTATGATATTTCATATAATTATATCTATTATCCCAATCAATAATTCCTTTTATAGTTACACCAACTTCAGGAATCGGTCCAGAGAGTTTATGTGCAACATCTCCATCCTTCTTATTCACCGATATTACGTTAGATTTGTTAGAATCATAATGAATTATACCAGTATCACAAGGTTGGCCACCGCCTTCAGGATAAAAAGCCGTTTTAGTTAGGAATATTAAATCATCTTCAACTTTCGTCACTACAGATTCAAATTCAGAAAGATAGCTATCAGTAAGAAATAGGAGATCAGTCATTATTTGATCCACTTCCTATTATCCCATGACATAATTTTTTTGATAGTGACCCTAACAAGATCTCGCCGTTCAGATTCATGTTTTTGACGCCAATTACTAGGCATCATATTAGTTTGTCTTTGTTTAGAATATTTATCTATA
>CAZIZY010000006.1:0-7150 GCA_964544235.1 uncultured Nitrosopumilales archaeon | reverse complement strand
AAGCTTATCATCAAACGTAACTGATTTTCTAATAATATTTTCGGCGATACTTTTTCTTCTTGCTGCAAGCCACAAATTTCTATTAATTGGAGTATTCTTTCCTTTTTTATATGTAAGCACATAGGTACCATTATTATTTTTAATAATATTACCTTTTTTCAAAAGACGATTAAGTGATCGATAATAAGTAGCTTGCTGGGAAGGAAGAAAGCCAGTTTTAGATAATAATTCAGAGTTTTTTAATGGAAAATTTGACTCAGCCAAGCACTGTAATAAAATATCATCAGTCGCTTCTCCAATAATGATCCTGTTATATCCTCGAGAATCCATATAACAACGAACATTATAACTATCTCAGATAGTATTAATAGTTAATGGATTCTATAGATAATTAAAAGAGATTAAAATGTTCTTTAAAGCTTAATTGAATTAGGAAGTACAACTTCATCCATAAAGAAATCAGAATAAGTACACATGTGGATAATTAAAGCAGATATACTTTCAGGAGGAATTACTTTAGAACGATCATAATTAGGAGTAGCACTCCATCTCATCGGAGTATCCATAGGAGAAGGACAAATAACATTAATTTTTATGTTATTCACTTTATGCTCATCAGCTAAAGCTTTAGTAAAAGCAATTAGACCAGCTTTAGCAGCTTTATAGATAGTTATATTTCCACCGCCAGATCCAGTTCCAGCTTTTGAAGAAATATTAAAGACATGTCCTGATTTTTTCTCAACCATAGTTGGGAGTACAGATTTACAAACCAAATAAACTGATTTTAAGTTACTGTCAACTACTTTATCCCAATCATCAATAACAGTGTCTAAAGTAGGTTTGATGAGAGCTTCTCCTTGACAATTAAGAAGGACATCAATAGTTCCAAATTCAGATAAAGTAGAATTAACAACAGAATTAACTTCAGATTCATTAGTAACATCAGCCCGTAAAGCAAGAGATCTTCGACCCATGCTCTTAATTTCATTTGCCGTTAAATCAATTTCACTTTGAGTTCTAGAAACAACAACAACGTTAGCCCCTTTTTTTGCGAAAGATAAAGCAGTCGATTTACCTAAACCTCTTCCACCGCCAATAACAAGTACGGTCTTATTATCAAGAGTAATCAAATCAGAACAAAGAATATAATATCAAAATAAGTATTTAATTCATTGCACTAGGACACCAATAGTTATTTTATTATTAGTTAAGAAATTATGGGATAAATGCTCGTGCAAGTAAAAAGATATTACGTTTCCTTTCATTAAGGCGTCGAATAGAATAAGGAAGCCATTCTTTTCCATAAGGAATATATTCAGTCACCTTATGACCTTGAGAAATAAGTTCTGATTTTTTCTTATCTCTTACACCTAGTAACATTTGAAATTCAAAAGGAACATTAGTAGAGTTATGTAGCTTTATAGATAAATCAATTAATTTATCATCATGAGTAGCAATAGCAAAATCAGTACCTTGGTTAAACAAGTTATGAATCAGTATTTCAAAATTATTAACCACAGTCTTATTTTTTTTGTAAACTACATCATCAGATTCATTGTAAGCACCCTTACATAAACGAACGTGACTATTAGCAGAAAGAAGCTGATTAAGATCATCTTCGGTACGTTTAAGGTAAGCTTGAACACATAATCCCATATTACTGAATTCTTTTTTGACATCTAAGAATAAACTAATAGTATCATCAGTATACGGAGAATCTTCCATATCAACCCATACAAAATTATCATGTTTACTTGCTTCGGTAAGTAATTTTATCAGGTTATTTTTACAATAATCCAAACCGAGATCTATTCCCAACTGACTTGGTTTTACAGAAATTGATGAATCGATGTTTTCTTTTTTTATCTGTTTTAATATTAACAAGTATTCAGAAACGTAAGATTTTATCTTTTCTTCATCACTAGTATGTTCACCCAGAATATTAATCATTCCAGAAATTCCTGCAGAATTTCTAGATCTACAAACTTCGATAGCATCTGAAAGTGTTTCACCTGCAATGAATTTCTTAGCTAAAGGAAGAAATAAAGTATTAGATAACCCCAACTTATGAGCACTACTTGAATGAAGAATATGGCATTAATTACTTAACTATAAACAGATCATGGGTAGAATTAAACATTCGTTCAGCCCCATTATCAGTACAGACCAAAGTATCCTCGATACGTATACCGAATTCTCCTGGAAGATATATTCCAGGTTCATCACTAAAACTCATTCCTTTTTGGAGCGGTAATTTATTTCCACCGACCATATAAGGCTCTTCATGACCATCTAATCCTAGACCATGTCCCACTCTATGGGTAAAATATTCACCGTATCCAGCTTTGGTAATAAGAGTTCTAGCAGCATCATCAATACTTTCGCAAGTTACTCCAGGTTTAACTTGTAAGAATGCAGCTTGCTGGGCGTCGTCAACAATCTTATAGATTTTTGCGAATTTATCAGTAGCAGGACCAACTTGAACTGAACGAGTCTTATCAATTCGATAACCATTATAATGGCCTCCACATCCTATCTCCATCCATATGCCATCGCCCGGCTGTATTACATAGTCAGTATTAGCATGATGAGGAGAATGACCATTGGCTCCAGCAGCAATACCAGCAGATTTTGCGGCATTCATATCAAACTCTTTTGATAGGTCAAATATTTGTTCACCTACCTCGTTCTCAGTCTTACCTGTAAATTTGATAACTCCAGGCTTAACCATTTCTTCATAAAGTTTATCAACTCTTCGGCCTCCTTCTCGAAGACTTTCCACCTCATAATCATCTTTAAGCATACGTAAAGGAGCTGTAACTAAGTTACCTGAAACCCAGTCAGATTTAGGAAGAGCTTTTTGCATTCTTAAAAGAAAAATAGCCCAACTTCTTTCATCAACAGCAACTGTAGAATTAGTATTTGGATCAATTATACCGCTAAATAGATCCATTGGATTATCAGTTTCTTGCCAAGTTAGAATAGGATAAAAAGTATCTAATTTATCTAACTTTGCCGCTTCAAAAAACGAAGTGATCATTGAAGGACCTCCGTTAGATGGTATTACAAAACAGGTTATACGTTCACTCGGTTTTTTTTCATAACCTGTAAGATAATACATATCAGTTCCAACATGAACAATTAAATAATCAATATTCTTCTCACCCATTAATTTTTGAGCTCTAGATATTCTAGACTGAGATACATTTTTATCAAGAAGTGGTAAACTCAAATTAATCACCTTTTATTAAAACGGTAAGCAACAATATCTCCAGTTCCAATAGTATCACTAGTACTGAAATAAAATGAATTAAAAGTATAGAAGTATCCATCTTTTTCCATTTTAACTTCTTCAACAACGTCACCATAGACATCTTTGATAATAGCTATAACAGTGCCTTTAGGACAGAATTCACCAGCATGAACCTTATAGTAAATATACCCGCCTCTATTAGCATATAAATTGGTATCATGATACCAATCACCTTCAATTACTTTAATTCCAGTTTGAGGTTCTTGATCTCCAGAAATCATTCCGATAGTTTTCATCCCATTTTTAATACCACGAACAGCAGAATCAACATGAGAACCAGTCATACGTTTACCATCAGTAAGCTCTGTACCAAAACAAGGGATCCCCTTTGAAGCGAGAATATCTTTCCAGGCAGAAGGAGTAGGAGGTAAATTTGGTTTTGGAGGATTATCCTGGAAAGTCCATCCCCAGGCTTTTCCAAAAGCCCTTCCTTTGTTAACTGTAGATTCATCAGCGTAACTTTCACTCATACTAGTTACATTAATTGCCCACGGAGCACTTGCACCAGTACAATGAATATCAACAACAACACCCGTATCAGGATTATCAATCACCTTTTGACAGAATTGAGTCCAAAGAGCATTACCAATTCTCATACTAGTAGATCCTAGAGGATCACCAGGAACTTGAAGATGCATATCATCACGAGGATTACCATAAACATGCCCATGTTGCAATGATAAAGGGTTAGCACATAAACAGGCAATTATTGCTCCTTTCAGAGTAGAAGGATCAATTTCATCACGTATAAGACGCCTAATAACTTCAGAACCAGCTATTTCAGGACCATGAAAATTAGCATTTATGAAAAGAATAGGACCATCTTCAGCCCCATTAAGAATCATAACAGGTAGAGAAACGGTATTACCTTCACTATACTCGAAGACAGGAATCTTCCCTTTTGCGACAGTACCAGGTTCAGCTTTAGCATCACCAATTACTAGGAGTTTTTTCACCATACATTAATGTACTAGATCATGATATTTATGGTTTAAGATTTTATAAGAATAAAGTGAGAGTAAATTAGCTAAACGAGAATTCACAATAGGTATAGGTAATGAAAAAATAGATGTAGAAGGATATGAACATAAAAATGTGGCGTTAAAATATTTAATGAAAAGACGAAGGAGTTTACTATCCACTAGAAACGAAGATAAAGTAGAAAAATTATTTCAAGAGTTACCAAAAATAATAGCAATTGAAGGAAAACGCTCATTAAAAGAATATGACGTCAAATGGGAAAGAATAGGGAAAAATGAATTTGAAGGATCAAGATTCACTTTTACAATAGAGGAAAGATGAAAGAACAACTTGATAATAACTCATCAAAAAACAATAATAGGCGAATTAATTGGATAATAAAGAAAGAATAACCCCACTAGAATTTGATAAAAACAAAAAGAATAGAGTAATAATTAGAATGTGCCCAACTTGCGGTAAAAACATCAAAGCCCATTCAGAAAAACAATGGGAATTTGTTTTCAAAGCCCATAGAACACTTTCAAAAAAGCATGAAGAGATGAATAAAGAAACATCAAGAAACAACATTAAGTAAGATAGAAAAAGAGGAAAGTAGAAACAAGAATTTGAATAAAAATAAGGAGATAGAATAGAATTAGAAAAAGTATTAGGAAAGATAGAAGGAGAAAGTAATTACCCATACGATCAGATCAGAGACATATATTTCACAGATTTACGGATAATAATAATACCAATTGTAAGACCTAAAGATTTCACAGGAAATTACATGAACAGAAGATTTAGTGAAATGGTTTTTGGAGGAGCATCCAATAGACATGAGATCAAAAGAAAATCACAAGAGATTACTAAAAATAAACGCGATAAAATAAAGAACACACCAATTAAAGAAATATTAACAGAAATAGAAGGAAGTATTGGAATAAACTATAGCACAATAAAAGATCTCAAGGTAAAGAAAGGAATGTTTGGGACAACATTAAGGATGATAACCCCATTAAAAGAGCTTAAAATTAAAATAAATAAGAATCAGATAGATGAAATTGAGAAAATAGTGAATAAAATAAAGAAATTATTAAATAATTCAAATAAGCCGACTGATAAAAGTAAAGAATAACCCAAAGAATAATGATGAGGGTAAAGCAGGAACCAAACGATGTTTATTCAGAATTATTAAAGTGAAAACAAATCCAACAATTAGACCGAAGGTTGCAGATATACCAGAAATAAGGCCGAAATTAGAAAATGCGAAATAAATAAGTAAAGAATAAAAAAACACATCACCTAATCCCAATCCAAGACCTCTAAATTGGATAATTAGACCTTTTAATTGAGAAATAGATAATTTATTAATGTTTTTTAAATACCCTAATTTAACAGCGTAAATATCAAAAATAGATATAGCGATTAGAAGTATGATTGTAGTCCAGAATGGTAAACTAGAACCCATTAATACGCCCAATCCAGAACCTAAATAGCTAGAAGAAATTAATGAATACAATTCTTGTTCTCTAAATAAGTTCAAAGTAATAAAAGAGCCAATAATAGCACCTATAACATATCTATAATTAACGATAGTGATAAAATAATCAGAACCGATATAATTTATAAGATTTAAAGAAAGCAAAACAATAGAAAGAGAAGTTAGCATTAACGAAGATAGAAATAAGATGATTATAGTGAGATACCTAATATTAGATTTAAAACGGGATAGTAAGTAAAATAAACAATACCCAGTAATGCATATAATAATTATAAAAATAAAAGAATTAAGATAAGGAGCAATATTAGTAAGGGCTATAGAAGGAGAAGTAGATTTAGGTAAATCTTGAAGAGGGGTTAATAACGGTTGAGATAATTTGATATTAGAAGATGTAAATAAAAGAGTAAATGACCAAGCAAAAATAGAGATCATGATAATTGGAAGAAGATGAATTAGCTTAAAGTTAAGCACATTATTAAAGTGGTTAAAAAGCAATATAAAAAGTACTAGAGGTTATAATTTAACTAAAAAGTAACCATATCAAAGTACCTATAGCTATGGGTAGAATTGAATCAACCCCTCCTGATTTTGCTTGTAGTGTGTTAAGTCTATCATGAAACAATAGTTTAGAATGCAAATAAGAAACCATATGTTGAGAAAAAGATAATTGGCCAGATTCACTATTGATTTCAACAGGATAATCAAATTCATTCTGATAATCATCGATAAAAGATAAGAGATCATCGAGAGAAGTAGATGAAATAAGATCAGAAGGTAATTCATTAGTTATGAATGGAGAAATATAAAGTTGAGAAGTATGCTCATGAACATCTTGCCATTCAGCTTTATCAGAAATCGAGGTTACAGTATGCTGCGCTATATGTAACTGCGATAAATAATCAACAATAGTAGTCCATCTAGAGATATATAATTGCAAATCATCAGCTGCAGTATTTATACACACGGAAATAACTTGCTGAGATATCCCTATAGATAGAAATATTCCTGCAACCAAAACCATTCCCTCTAAGAAATTCAGAATTAGAATTAAAAATAAGATGAAGACTATACCTGCTAAGAGTTTTGCATTTTTAAGTAATTGATCTTCATCACTCATAACTAAAGACCAATCAGTGGAACGATTAATGAATTCTTTGTTAATGAGTGATAAAGGAAAAATATGGATTAACCGAAGCCAAATACCGTTAAGCATCTTTCTAAGAACATTCGCAGTAAACAAAGAATTACTCAGTTCATTATTATCAATTAATCAATTAATATTGTTTCCGGAAAAATTATTCTTTAAGAAAAATCAAAGTATTATCAGTTTGCATCACATTATAAAGGCCAAAAATAGTTTTATTAAGATTTTGAAC
>CAZIZY010000005.1:0-3050 GCA_964544235.1 uncultured Nitrosopumilales archaeon | reverse complement strand
AAAAGCCTTAATTCAAGGGATGCCTGATTCTCTTCCAGTTTGTTCTGGTGGATGTACTTATAGTATGATGATCGCTGGAGGTTTTGACAAAAGAACTAGTTACAAAGATTATTTCATTCATCTTAATGATCATGGTGTGGGATTAGGAGCTTACAAAGGTTCAGATGGTGCTAATGCTATTGTTCATGATTCTATCGCAGGAGCTTTGAATACTCCTACTGAAATTAATGAGACTCAATGTCCTACGTTAGTTAAACGTTGGGAATTAGTTACTGATTCTGGTGGAGCTGGTCAATGGAGAGGTGGATTAGCAATGATTGAAGAAGTAGTTATGTTAAATCCAGCACGAGCAATGTCTGTAGCTATGAGGACTAATTCTCCTCCTTGGGGATTCAATGGAGGAAATGCAGGATTAAATGGCGATTTAACTATTTATGATAAAGATTATGCTTTTAAGAAAAAACTTAGTGCTGGGCAAATTGATGTTGATGTTGATGATATAGCTATTAGTACTAGCGGTGGCGGTGGAGGATGGGGTGATCCTCTTGATCGAGAAATTAAATCGATTGAACGTGATTTGGAATATGAATATATCAGTAAAAAAGCAGCGAAAGAGCAATATGGGATAATTATTAATTCTAATACTGGTAAAATTGATTATAAACTCACTGAAGAAAACAGGGTTCTGAGAAAAAAATGAGTTCAAATAATAAACCTATTAGAATAGCTATTGACATCGGAGGTACTTTTACTGATCTTGTATCATTAGATGAAAACACTATGAATCTCACTTTTTCAAAATCCCCTTCAACTCCTAATAACATAATTGATGGAATTATTGATGTTATTTTATCTTCTAAAGTTGATTTGTCTTCTGCTTGGTTATTAGTTCACGGTACCACTATGGGGCTAAACGCATTAATTCGTAGAAGTGGAGCTAAAACTGCTCTTATAACTACTAAAGGATTTAGAGACGTTCTTGAAATCGCTAGAATGGGTAGAGATGACTTATATAATATCTGGTTTCAAAGAAGTGCTCCTTTAGTGCCTCGTCCGCTTCGATTTGAACTTGAAGAGCGTATTGATGCAAATGGTAACATTGTTACTGATTTTAATGAAGACCAAGCAAGAAAATTAATTCAACGTCTTAAAGATCAAAATGTTGAAGCTATTGCTGTGTGCTTTCTACATTCTTATTCTAACTCTATTCATGAAGATAAAATGGGGAAAATAATTGATGAAGAATGGCCTTCAATTCAATATAGTTTATCCCATAAAGTTTCTTCTCAATTTAGAGAATATGAAAGAAGTAATACTGTTGTAGTTGATGCTTACATCAAACCAGTTTTACGTGAATATCTGGAATCAATGATCATTAAATTAGGATCAATGAATTTTGATGGTAGTTTGATGGTTTCACAATCTTCAGGAGGATTGAAATCAATTGGAGGAATACAAGATACTCCTGTATACTCAATAAATTCTGGCCCTGTTGGTGGAGTAGTAGGCTCATCATTTTTATCTACTTCTCTTGGCTTGGATAATTTAATCGCAATTGATGCTGGTGGTACAAGTTTTGATGTCAGCTTGTTACTTGGGGGGTCTCCTAACCTTGAAGAGCAATATGATCTCGATGGTTATCCTATAATGATTCCTAGTATTGATATTAGAAGTATAGGTGCAGGAGGTGGAAGTATTGGTTGGATTGATGAAAGTGGTCTTTTACGTGTTGGCCCTGAAAGTGCTGGAGCTGATCCTGGACCTGCTTGTTTTGGTAAAGGTGGAATAAAACCTACTGTTACTGACGCTGCTTTATGTAGAGGAATTCTAAATGCTGATCATTTTCTTGGAGGAAAAATGTCTGTACAAAAAGATTTATCGCTAAAAGCAATAAACACTTTGGCTGAACCTCTTAAACTAGATGTATATGAAGCGGCTGCTGGAATAATGGATATTGCTGCAGCTAATATGGTTGGCGCTATCAGAAAGATTACTATCGAAAGAGGTCATGATCCTAGAGAATTTAGCATTCTTTCTTATGGGGGTGCAACTTCAATGTTTGCTTCTTCATTAGCTTCAGAACTTTCAATTAATAATGTTATTGTACCTCCAGAGCCTGCTAACTTTTCTGCTTGGGGGATGCTGTTCACTGATATCTTATACACTTTCTCTCGTACTCTTGTAACTTCTCTTAGTGCTGATAATTTGGATCTTATTAATAATGCGTTAGATGAATTAAAACTTCAAGCAATTAATGAACTTAAAAAAGAAAAAGTTCCAACAGAACACCAATTATTAGAATATTCAGCTGATATGCGTTATATGTGGCAAGCTCATTATATTGATCTTCCACTTCCAAATAGAACTCTTAATGAAAGCGATATATCTGATATTAAACAACGGTTTGATGAAAGATATGAGTCTACTTATGGTCATAAAAGGGAAATTGGTGCCCAAATTGTACATCTTAAGGTTAAAGGGATTGGGGCTCTTCAAAAACCTTCATTAGCTGAAATTAATTCATCTGGTCTTAATATCAATGATTCTGTAAAAGAAAGTAGAGATGTGTATATTCGTGGAAAGGGCTTTGTTAAATGTAATGTCTATGATAGAAAGAAGATTCCTATTATGGTTAAGATAAATGGTCCTGCTATTGTAGAAGAATCAACTTCAACTACTTTTATCGGTGAGAATGATACTCTAGAACTTGATAAATATGGTAACCTCTTAATTGCTATTGATTCCAAAACAACTTAATTCTTTTTTGGATGTTGGGTAATAATATGGTTGATATTGTTCTTCTTGAGATTATCAAAAGTTATTTATCTAATACTGCTGCTGAAATGGCTAAATCTTTTGATAGAACCGCTTATCAAGCAATTATTACTGAGGTTCGTGATTATGGAATAGGATTATTTGATAAGGATTTTAATATGATTGCTGAAAGTGTAGGTCTTCCTCCTTTCTCTGGCACTTTAGCTCCTGGAATATCTTCATCAGTTGAAGAAATTGGGGTTGAGAATCTTGTTGAAGGAGATGTGGGTTGGAAT
>CAZIZY010000004.1:0-3378 GCA_964544235.1 uncultured Nitrosopumilales archaeon | reverse complement strand
TTAGTTACTGATTCTGGTGGAGCTGGTCAATGGAGAGGTGGATTAGCAATGCTAGAAGAAGTAGTTATACTTAATCCATCTAAAATTGCTGCCATATCTTTGAGAACTCATTCTCCCCCTTGGGGATTCAATTCTGGAAAGAATGGTAAACCTGGAATGGCTCGTGTTTATGATAAAGATAAATCATTAAAAATGACTATCAGTGCTGGTTCACATTATGTTGATGCTGATTATTCAGCTATATGTGTTAGTGGTGGCGGTGGAGGATGGGGTGATCCTCTTGATCGAGAAATTAAATCGATTGAACGTGATTTGGAATATGAATATATAAGCGAAAACGAAGCGAAAGAGCAATATGGAATAATTATTAATTCTAATACGGGTAAAATTGATTATAAACTCACTGAAGAAAATAGAAAAAATATTCGTCTTAATAATCCAAAATGATCACTATTCTAATTTTCAATAGTTGAACTTCCGATTAATTTAAACCTTAATCTATTCTAATAAATGTGATTTCTACGTCTACCCCAAATATCTATAATCGTTCACTTATTGCAGTCTCAATAGCAATTTTTAGTGTAATAATTGGATATGGTTTGTTTATCCCATTTCTTCCATATTATGCTAATATTCTAGGTGCAACTTTAGGCCTTCAAGTTGGTCTAATGACTTCTTCCTTCATGTTAACTAATGCTATTGGGGCTGCTCCTTTAGGACGTTTCTCCGATAGATTCGGCCGTAAATTAATTATTTCGATTGGATTATTCACATATGCTATTAGTACTCTTATTTTTCCGTTTGTTAGTACTTGGATTCACCTTGTAATTCTTAGAGCTATCCAGGGAATTGGTGGTGCAATGATATGGCCTGCTTCAAGAGCTTTAATCGCTGATATTACCCCTTCAGGAAGTAGAGGGCGGGCTTTAGGATTCTTTAATGCGTGTTTTATGTTGGGGCTGGTGATTGGTCCTGCTGTTGGAGGCGCAATTCAATTCTATGGATATGAAATTCTTAATCTTAGTGAGCTTGAAAGTTATAAATTGCCTTTTTACTTTGGAGGTGTATTCTCTGCCATAGCTTCCATAATTGCGATTAAGTTTATAGATGAACCCAAAAAACCTAGTTTTTCCCCAAATTCAATTAATAGTGAAAAAGAAAATGGATTTATTGGTCTTAAAAAGCAATTTCATGCTACTTTTAAATTAATATTAGCTCTACGGTTTTCTAACGGGTTCGCTTTATCATTTATTCAACCATTATTAGCTTTTTATATTCATGATGTTATCGGATTAGAACGTACGGATGCTGTTTTTTGGCTGGCTTCATCATTCTTTATTTCTGGACTTATTGCCGCTATTATACAAATTCCTTCTGGAAAATTAGCTGATGAGCGTGATAGAAAGTCTATAATTATTGTTGCTATCCTTGTTTCTCAAATATTCACTATTTTAATACCTCTTTCTAAAGGAGTTTTGATCATTGTTATTCTAGTAGGGTTAAGATCTGCCGCTTCTTCTTTTTATCGTCCATCCTTGGAATCATTCGAGGCTGATCTTTTTCCTCAACGAAATAGAGGTAAACTTACGGGAATAACTCAAACGGCTTCAAATATAGGATCAGTAATGGGTCCCTTGTTTGGGTTCTTGTTATATGATTTTGTTGATGTTCGATATCCCTTCTATTTTAGTGCTTTAATCTTTATTATTTCTGCTATTGCTTTTACACTATTTGCAAAAAATCCTGTCGTTGATGATGAATATTGATATTTATTTTGGATTTTTCTGTTTATTAGTGGATAAATAGCCTATTTCTAGGCAATAAACTGAAGTTTTCTAGTAATACTTTAATTTGAGATGTTTTATAATTTTTATGTTATTGCCAAAGAAAAGAGTAAGCAGGGGTAGAACTAAAGGTAGTAAAGGTAAGTCTGGCCGTGTTCAGTGTACTAACTGTGGTCAATCTGTTCCTGTAGATAAAGCTAAAAAGCATACTGCACGTGTAAGCCTAGTTGAACCTATGTTAGCTCGTGAACTTAGATCTGCTGGTTCATATATAGCTACTAGTAAAACGATTAAATATTATTGTGTTTCTTGTGCTGTTCATTACGGTACAGTTAAAGTTCGAGCTCGAGCTGAAAGACGAGATCGATAATTCTTATACTACTTCTAGCAATTATTACTTCTTTAATGTTAGAATTACGTAAGTTATTCTTTGAATTACTGTAACTACCGTTAAAATTGTTAATATCATCATCCCTACTTGAATTTCTCCCCCGATCGAAAATAATGCTAATACTATTATTCTTTCAGCCCTTTCTCCTATTCCTAACCCAGATACCTGAATATTCATTGCTTCTGATTTAGCTCTTACATAACTTACCATTAGTGATCCTGATAATGCTAATAGTACTATATTCGGATTAACTAATCCGCTTTGGAAAATCCCTATGAATATCAATATTTCACTAATGCGATCCGAATTTGAATCAATAAAAGCTCCTTTTAATGACACTGAATTAGTTGCTTTTGCTACTGCTCCATCAATAATGTCAAAGAATCCCATTACCAATAGGAGAATTCCTCCTAATACGATTCCCCCATTAATTATTTCAGCATAAACCATTGCCGCAATAACCCCCACTATTAATCCTATTATGCTCCAGCCTGTAGGTGATATTCTTAAATGTGAAAATATTTTTCCTATTTTTAGTAAGATTGGCTCTATATTTTCTCTAATTCTGTTTAGCATGTTTCATTCTCACTATAATTCAATATTTATCTGCGAAATATATATGAAAGACATGTTTCTTTCCTTATGTTGATCTTATGGGTAAAGTGGATAAAGGTATTGTTTGTACCGTTAAAGATTGTTCTAATCATGCTGAGCGTTCAATAAGTAAGAGTAGACTTAAACAAGGCGATCTTTCACATTTAGGTCAAGAAAATAACGCTTATGTGTGTAAATTACATTATAAACAATGGAAAAAGTCTTCTAAAAATACTCGTGAGATTGAAAGAATTAGATATTGATTAATATTCTAAAATTATATGGTTGATTTCCACTTTGTCTCTTTCTCAAAATGATGCTAATCCTACCCCAAAACCTACTTTCCCATTTATTCTTTCGATTACTAGTGGGGCTCTAATAATTATCGGCTCTATAGTGAGTATTATCTTTCGGGTAATCATTCCAAGTCTTGCTGAAGAGCAAACTTTAGTTGGAATGCTTCAAATGTCATCTCGATTAATTATTATTTTTAGTTTCTTAGGATTATTATTTGGGTTAATAGTTATTTATTCTGCGCTAAAATTAAGATCTAATCCTGAACGAAATGCTTTTTGGGGTACTCTGATAATTATTTTTTCGGTTCTTAGC
>CAZIZY010000003.1:0-19181 GCA_964544235.1 uncultured Nitrosopumilales archaeon | reverse complement strand
GACTACCATAATGATCGATCATGTCTAAAGTAGCCATAACTAATCCTGCACCATTACCCACGATTCCTATAGATCCATCTAATTCCACATAACTAAGCCCATGTTCAAGTGCTTTAGATTCAATTAGAGTTAATTCTTCTCTACTTTCAGAAGAAAGATCTTTATGCCTAAAAACGGAATTATCATCAATTATTGCTCTAGAATCTAAAGCTAACAATTGATCATTGTTGACTATGCATAAAGGATTGCACTCAATAAGATCACAATCATAATCTTTGAAAGTTTGATATAGAATAAGAACCGAAGAAGCAAAACTATCTAAAAGATCGCCTTCGAGGCCAATAGACCAACCTAATTCTTTAGCTTGAAACGGTTGAAGTCCAATAATAGGATCAATATGTTTACGAACTATATCATCTGAACCAGTTGCAGCAAGTTCTTCTATATCAACTCCTCCTTTCGAACTAGCTATAGCAGTCACTCTTTTAGCTGAACGATCGATAGTAAATCCGATATAAAGTTCTGAGTTAATATTAGCTATTTCTTCTATTAAAAGAGATGAAACTTTAACTCCTTTAAGATCTGAGCCTAATAATCTTGAAGAAACTTCTTCAGCTTCGTCTAAACTAGATACTTTAACTATTCCTCCAGCTTTACCCCTCCCAGCGACTAAAGCCTGAGCTTTAATTATTGCAGGAACGCCTATTGTATCAATAGCTTCTTTAACAGCATTAATATTATTAACAACAATTCCTCGAGGTATTGGAAGCCCCCTTTGGTTTAATATTTGTTTAGCTTCATATTCATGAATCTTCATCTGAAATCTATTCAGAAATAGACATTAATATAATTTAGGGGTAATAGTAAAAAGGAACCTCTTTGGAACATTAGATAAGGAACATTATGCCAATCACTGATATTGAAAAGAAACAGTTAGCCCAAAAAAGAAGGCTCTTTTTTAAAATCTGTTTTAAATGTGGAGCAAGAAACCCTCTTTCAGGAGAAAGATGCAGAAAATGCAAGAGTAGTTCTTTAAGATTAAAGAATAGAACATTAGGAGCAAAGAAATAGGAATATAAAGAATTAATGGATTTAGGGCCGATGGTCCAGCTTGGTTAAGACACCGCTTTCACATAGCGGAAATCGGTGGTTCAAATCCGCCTCGGCCCATTTTGCCGAATGAAAAAAGATAATTGATGGAAATAAAATCATTAAGAATAGTGATTAGCAACAATATTAGATATTTCAGCTATAGCGTCTGCGCCAAAAGAAGTATGGGTTAAACCCATGCTTAAAACGGAGATTGCAACATCTTTATGATGATAGATTATTCCAATATCATTAGATACCGCTTTTAATTCTCCACTTTTAGTTGCAGAAACAAAATCATCACTTAGATAACGGGGAATCTTACTTTTAATCTGTTGGTCTTTCATAATATTCAATATTGTATTACAAGAATCAGCAGAAAGATCAGAATGACAATAAATATTTCTAAGCAAAGTAATACAGTCGGAAGGACTCATGGTATTATCATCTTTAAACGGAAGATCGCTACCATGTTGCAATAACATTTTACGCTTTAAAACAGTATGAGATAAACCTAATTTGTTCATTGTAGAATTAACACCATCCATTGAAACTAGGTCAATAAGTTCATTAGTTGCACTGTTATCGCTAACAATCATCATCAAAGTAGCTAAATCTTTTATCGTGAACTTAAGAGAGGGATTAAGATAAGAAATAACACCCATTCCCCCCATCATGTTATTTGAATTTATTTCATGAATAGAATCCAAATTAATTTCACCAGATTCAAATAATCTAAGAAGTTCATAAATTATAGGGAGTTTTATTACACTAGCAGCTCTATAAGGAGAATCAGAATTAATTTTAAAGATGGGACCATTTGGAAGTTCTTGAATGGCAATACCAAATTGGCCATTGAATCGCTGTAAAATCTGCGAAATTTTTTCCTCAAGACTCATAAATAGAATAAAGATATAAAATCAAATAAATGTTGCATAAATAATAATGAGATAATAAGAACAATTAGAATGAAATTAAAAGAGTAATCAAGAATTAAACACCATCATATAAACGATAAGCAAAATATTCGGGAAGACCAGCTTGCAGTATTTTATCAGCTGAATGATCCACGTTGTATTTAGCATTAAGTAAAGAAATTTTTGGAACATCAGACAGATCAACAATAGAATATGAAGAATCAGGTGACCCATTTCTAGGCTGACCAATGGAACCAGGATTGAATATAACAGAATGATCCAGATTATATTTAAAAGGAACATGAGTATGCCCAAGTCCAATTATGTTAGAATTATAACGAGTAAAATAATACTCAAATAGGTTTTGATGAGTTTCTAAATGAACATATTCATTTAAAGTATCAAGTGGACTACCATGAGCTATCAATAAATAATGATTGCCAATTTTGATGTGTTTAGAAGAAGGTAAATGTTTAAGAAAATTAAAGTTATTTTGAGAAAGTTGGTTTCTAGTCCAGAATATTGCCTTAGATGAAGAAGAACTAAATCCAGGTGTCTTTCCAGTGATCACTGATTCATCATGATTCCCTTTTATAACATGCGCAACATTATCACGAACCCAATCTATTACTTCATTTGGACTGGCGCCATAACCAACAAGATCACCTAAACACAAGATAGGCATTGAATTAGATATTTGATCAGATACAGAATAAAGAGCTTCAATATTACTATGAATGTCAGAGATTACAGCTATTTTCAATTATTTCAGAAATACAACTCAACAATAATACTAGAAAATAAAGGAAACTATGAAATATCAAGCATTTTTTGAATAGCAGAACGAGATTTAGAAGCAGTATTTTTATCAACTTTAACTTCATGAACCTTATTTAGAAGAGAGAATCGAACTTTTTCTAAATCAATCATTTTCATATATTTGCAAACAGCATCATCATTAACAGGTAAACAAGTTTTATCAGGTGCCTCTTTTTTCAATCGATGAAGTATACCAGTTTCAGTAGCAATAATGAATTTATCATTTGGGGAATTTTTAACATGATCTACCATGCCTTCAGTAGAAAAGAATTTAGTGTGACTTATGTCTTCTTTGTGAGAAGAATAAAGTAAATTAGAGCCACAACTACATTCAGGATGAATAAGGAATTCAGAACCAGAATGCTGAGCTAACGATGATTCTAGATCAGCGGGACGAATACCAGCATGTACATGGCATTCACCAGGCCAAATATCAATAGATCTACCTGTCTTTTCTTGAACGTAAGCGCCCAAAAACATATCTGGAAGAAATAGAATTTCTTTTTCGGAAGGAATAGATTCAACTATTTTAACAGCGTTACTTGAAGTGCAACAATAATCACTTGCAGCTTTAATTGCAGCAGAAGTATTAACATAACTTACTACAATTCCGCCAGGATGGGTACGTTTCCATTTTTCCACCCAATCAATACTTGGTGAAGAATCAACAAGAGAACACCCCGCACCAGTATCAGGAATCAAAACTGTTTTATCAGGGTTGATAATGGAAGCAGTTTCAGCCATAAAATAAACACCACAAAATAATATTATTGATTCCTCGACAGTAGAGGCTTTTCTACTTAATCCTAATGAATCACCTACAAAATCAGAGATATCCTGAACTTCAGGAAGTTGATAATTGTGAGACAATATAACAACATCATTTTTTTCTTTCAATGAAAGAATTTCATCAGAGATAGACATATTGTAATTCACACCAGAATCATTATAACAATAAAATATAAGTTAAACTTTACGAAATAAACAAGAAAACAGGGCATAATATGAAAGAAAAATGTCAATTAAAGAATAATATTAACATATAAGAAGAATCAATTGAGAGCTTAATAGTATAAAAGTGAGAATTATGAATAAACAATGGAAAGAACTATCGCATAACGGTCCAGCGTTTCCAGATAGTTATGAGAGTAAAGGAGTAGCGATAAAGGTTAATGATAAAGAAATAACACTGAATAATTTAGCTGAAGAAATGATTTATTCTTGGGCTAAGAAAAAAGATACAGATTATGTTAATGATCCAGTTTTTAGAGCTAATTTCTTAAAATCGTTAAGACCTAATCTTCCTAAAGAAATTAAATCCATTTCAATTGAACAAATAGATTTTACACAAGCTTACAATGTTATAGAACAAGAAAGATCATACAAAGAATCCTTATCAAAAGAAGAAAAGAAAAGAATAACCGCGGAAAGAAAGGTAAATAGAGAAAATCTTAAAGAAAGATACGGATACGCCAAAGTAGATGGAAATGAATGTGAAATTGCTAATTGGATGATAGAGCCACCAGGGCTCTTTATGGGAAGAGGAGAGCATCCATTAAGAGGAACATGGAAACCTGTAATTAAAGAGAAAGATGTTACGCTAAATTTAGGGAAGAATGAAAAAGCTCCTAAGGGAGAATGGGGCAAGGTAGTACACGATGATAGTGCAATATGGTTTGCTTCTTGGAGAGATTATATTTCTAAAAAAATAAAATACGTATACCCATCAGAATCATCAGGTATAAAACAAGAAAGAGATAAAATAAAATATGACGAAGCTCTAAAATTAGAAAAAAGAATCAAAATAATAAGAAACAAAATTAATAAAATGCTTACATCAAAAAATACTCAAGAAAGAAAGATAGCTACAGTATGTTACTTGCTAGATGAATTATCAATGAGAGTTGGAGACGAAAAAGATGAAGATGAAGCAGATACAGTAGGAGCAATAACTTTAAGAATAGAACATGTTAAAATTAAAGACAATAAAATCGAATTTGATTTTTTGGGTAAAGACAGTGTAAGATGGAATAAAACAATTAAAGATGTTAATAAATCAGTTTTAAATAATTTTAAAGAGTTTACAAAAGATAAAGAAAGTAAAGAAGAAATATTTGACAATGTTACATCAAATAAAGTTAATAGGTTTTTAGATAAGGTATCACCCGGTTTAACGACAAAAGTGTTTAGAACATATCACGCTACTAATTTAATGAAGAATAAATTAAATAAAATTAAAGAGGAAATAGTAAATGGGCCAGAGTATTCAAAGATTCATCATTTTAAAATGGCTAATTTAGAAGTAGCGATAAGATGTAACCATAAAAGATCTCCACCAAAAAGCTGGAAAGAATCAATAAAGAAAAAAGAAGAAAGATTAACTAAAATGATAGAAGCACCTCCAAAAAAAACTGAAAAAAGCCAACAAAGACATTTAGAGAGAATAGAAAAGAATAGAAAGCAAATCCAATTAGCTAAAGCTACTAAAGAATATAGTGTAAATACTTCATTGAAGAATTACATAGATCCAAGAGTAGTTAAGAAATGGGCTAAAAAATCAAAAATTGATTGGAAAATACTTTACAGCAAATCGTTGCAAAAGAAATTTGGATGGACTCGATAAAATAATAGGTGTTATTTTACATCAAGATACCAAAGCCAAGTCATAGGAGGCGGATCGATTCCAAGCTGCCAAAGTAAAGTTAGAAATTCACCCCTATGTTGAAGTTCTTCAGTTAACGCTTGCATAAGAACGTCTTTAACAGACATTTCTAGATCAGGTAAATTCTTCCTCGGAAAAGTTACGACGTTATCTAACTGATCAAGAGATAATTGTTGAAAGAATTTTATGGTTTTAGATTCAATTGTATCCATTTTTAGCTTTAAAGAAGCCATATCAGGATAATCATCAAAATCAGTTCGAGAATAAGGATTAGGATTACGAGGAATAATATAATTAAAAAGTCTATCTTCAACATCAAGAGTATGAATAAATATGTTTTTCATTGAATAGAAACTAGCTTCTCTATTTTTACTAAATTCATCCCAAGATAATTCAGAAAAGACTTCAAAGAAAGAATGCCGAACTAATCGACAATAATCAAATGCTTGTTCAAAATCAATCAAATTAAAATATAATAGAAAATAATTAAAGAAAAAGATTACGGTAAGAATAATTGTTATTCTTTTTTTTAAAAAAGAATTATAGCTATGATTTTAATCACAGCTATAATAATGAAATATTAAAAATAAAACATCGCATTATTTCTTTTTAGGTTCAGCATTTTCGACACCGCCATCGAATATACGGAATCGAGTATCAGAATAAGGATGATAAGGACTATCCATCATTATTGCAGTTCTATCTTGACCAGATTTTCTAAGATAAATCCTGTAGGTACAAGCATGAGCAATTACATTGCCACCAGCAGGTTTAGTAGGATCACCAAAGAACACATCAGGGGTAGATTGAACTTGGTTGGTCACAATAACAGCTACATTATAGATTTCAGAAACTCTTAGAAGCCTATGAATGATCGCGTTTAATTTTTGTTGACGATCAGCTAGAGTGCCTCGTCCCATAAATTCAGCACGATGCAGCGATATGATGCTGTCAATAACAATTAATTTTGTTTTGTGTTGTTCAATATATTTACCTAAACTACGAATAATTAATTCAAGATGGCTACTATTATATGCTTTACAAACAAGTATATTTTTCAGAATTTCAAGAGGGTCTAACCCTTTAGCTTCAGATATTTGTTCTATACGTTCAGGTCTAAAAGTACCTTCAGTATCAATGTATATCACACTTCCATTTAACCCGCCTTCTTCATGAGCTAATTGAGAAGTTATACTTAGAGTATGACAGATTTGTGATTTTCCACTTCCGAAATCACCATAGAATTCAGTGATAGCTTGAGTTTCTATTCCGCCTTTAAATAAATCGTCAAGGTTAGTTGAACCTGTAGTACATTTCATCATGGTTTTACGTTTTTCAAGAGTCTCAATAGCTGGGACAAATTCTTTTTCAATTAATCCACTATCCATCAATAGCCTTTGAGCTGCAAATATCATTGCACTAGCATTTTCCTTCGTTCCACCTATTTTATCAGATAATTCAGCAGGAAGAGAAACAGATAGATCTAGAACTGAAGATACTCCAGCATCTTTTAGTTTCTTTTCAGTGGTAGGACCTACTCCCTCAAGATCTTGAATTTGTAAATCAAGAACAGATGACTCTTCAGAATCAGGAGAATCAAGAACAGATACATCTTCAGAATCAGAAGAATCATGAGAATCAGGAACATCTACTTCTTCAGAATCAGGAGAATTATGAATTGACGTTTGTTCAGACATATATTTCACAATATAAAGTGAATGCTGATGGTATTTAACAAAAGTAGAACTATAAGGGGAGGGGGGGTAGTTTAGATAGTTATAATTTAGAAGAAAGATACCCAAATAATGCAGAAGAATATCTAACAAATTGATATAATGGAAATCCAATAGTCACGATTGGGTCATTAAGGAAATCACGCCAATGCCGTACATAAGCTAGCCTTATAGGATTAATTTGGACTTTCCATTTTTCAGGGTGCTTATCGATATATCTAGACATTATAGAACCATAATAAACATGTTTCACCACAACGTCCTTGAGAGATTTTGGTTCACCTAAATGAATTTCTGTACTATTAATACGACCTATAGAAGCACTCTCGTTTAATATTCGATTATGAAGATCATAATCTTCAAAACCACTACTAGAATCAAATCCTTTTATCTTAATCAGTAATTCTTTGAGAACAAATCGAACAGCCACATGATCATAATCATCAACATAACAATCCCTCTCAAGTTTTCGAACCTTAGCCCAGTATCCAGCAGAAGAATCAGAAGTATTATGGATTAAGACACCTTTATGGCCCTTTGATTCACATAAAAAAATAGCTTCCGAAATAACATCAGGCTCAACAATAAAATCAGAATCAACTCGATAAACATATTTTCCAATAGAGTTTTTTATCCCAATATTCATTTGTCCAGAAGGCCTACCCAGATCTATAGAAGTAGGCTCAGCTTCAGCCTGAATTACTTTTACGGAATCAAATTGTTGTGATAATTTAACAGTATTATCAGAACTATATCGATCTACAACAATAATTTCAACATTAGGATAAGTCTGATTTAAAATAGATTGAATACACCTTTCAATAAATTCAGATGAATTCCTAGTTGGAATTATTACAGATACCGTTGGTGTATCAACCATAGATTATAAAATTGTTGAACTAAGATTTTAAAGTGGCGCTAAATTAATAAAAAGAAAAGTAAATAATAAGAATCTAATACAGCTAAATTAAAGTTAAAGAATAAACAGGGAAAGAAAGAATGGTTAAGAATAGAATTATTACCAATTTATCGATAATATTTTTAATCATAATGCCTTTAATCGGTATTTCATTTTACAGCACATTAATAGAAGTTGATGCCCAATTAATAAGAAAACCACACATAAACGGAAAACAATTTGATTCAGGAATAATATTAGGAAGTGGAATTGACAGTAGGACAAATGACATACCATATTCAGGTCATATAAGAATGAATGAAGGAATATCGTTATATTCAGAAAATAAGGTAAAAATACTAATTTTTAACGGTGGATTTATACCAGAATTTAATACGTCTTCATCAAGAATAATGAGTGAATACGCTAAATCAAGAGGAATACCAAAAGAGAATATAGAAATTGAAGAGAACCCATACACAACATTTGGGGAAGCATATTATACGAAGAAGAATTATTTAGAACCGAAAGATCTGAAAGAGAATATAATAGTTACAAATAGACTTCACATGCCTCGATCTGAATTAATTTTTAGGAAAGTACTTGGTGAAGAATATGCAATAGAAATACATCCAGTATCGGATTTATATTTATTAAGAAATCGAGCTGATTTTGAAGCAAGAGAAAAGACGTTATATTTTATTCACAAAATTTTGTTAACGGGGATAGAAGATGGAGATCATGAAGGAGCAAGAAAAAGATTAGAGCCTTTTATAATGATATTACGAGACCGTATATGAATAAAGAATAGTAAAAAGAATTGTTTAATGGTAAACTAATAGAATTCTTCTAGCGCTATTGAAGAATCAAGATCCGATCGTTTTCGATTTAAAAGAGAACCAGATTTTAAAACAGGCTCTTCATCTTCATAAGTTGGGCTATTTTTTTGGTAAAATAAACCAATAGGAATCTTTTCATCAAGTTCAAACGATTTTTCTATTGCGTTATTAAAGTTAGAGGGATCATGATCAGTATCTAGAAGTTTGTAAGTTCTTTCACGGTAAAAATCATAAGTGTTAACTTTGTTATAAGTGACACAAGGACTAAACACATCGATTAAAGAGAACCCCTTATGATCAATACCTTTAGTAATTAAATTACTCATGCCAGAAGGATCACCTGAGAATCCTCTAGCAACATAAGTTGCACCAGAAATTAGAGAAAGAGGAATAGGATTAATAGGATCCTCAATAGAACCTTGAGGAGTAGATTTAGTTTTATAACCTCGTTCACTGGTAGGAGAAGTTTGCCCAGTAGTTAACCCGTATGTACCGTTATTCATAACAATATAAGTAATATTGAGATTTCGCCTCATAGCATGGATAAAATGTCCAATACCAATGCCATAACCATCTCCATCACCACCCGTAACAACTACGTTAAGATCATGATTAGATAATTTTGCGCCAGTAGCAATTGGAATAGAACGGCCATGTATTCCATGAAATCCATATGAATTAAAGAAACCAGGAAAATTAGAAGAACACCCGATTCCAGAGACTACAAGAATATCTTTAGGATCTAAATTTAATTCAGAAGCAGATTTAGCTACTGCTGTAAGAACACCAAAATCGCCACAACCAGGACACCAATCAGGTTTAACTTCAGATTTATATACAGCAATTTCAGCCAAAATTATATCAATTCCTTAACTTTAGAGTATATCTCAGAAGGATAAAACGGTTCACCATCATATTTAAGAAGTTTATTATCAAAGTTTACTCCAGTCTCCATTTTAAGAAATTTTCCAAGCTGACCACTGTAATTCAATTCAACTAGAAGTAAATTATTTGCTGAACGTAATAAAGATTCACATTCATCAGACCTAAATGGATATAAATATTTGAACTGTAAAGAATTAGCAGATATACCGTCATTCTTTAACATATGTATAGCTTCTTTAATAGGTCCCCAAGTAGAGCCCCATCCCACGATAGTAATTTGAGCGTCTTCAGGACCAACCAATTCAGGTAGTTTCATATCAAGAAGAGCTGACTCCATTTTTTTCATCCTTTTTTCCATCATTAATTTTCTAGTTTCAATATGTTCAGGAATACCAGCCAGAACATCACTAATCAAATTACCTTTTTCATCATGCTCATCACTACCAGCAACAAAAATTCGTCCTTCTTGGCCAGGACGAGCTCTAGGAGAGATACCAGTTTCCGTAAAAGCATAACGAGCATATTTCTGATCAGAACTATCAGCCCAAGATCCACGATCAATTGTGACATTAAGATTTAAATCATTCACGCTTTCATAATGTTCAGATAAATAAAGGTCAAGTACAATAATTACTGGACATTGATATCTATCAGCCAAATTAAAGGCTTCAGCCGCAGTGTAAAAGCATTCTTCAACAGTTCTAGGAGCTAGAATTATTTTAGGGAAATCACCTTGACCAGCTCCGAGGACTTGAAATAAATCACCTTGCTCAGTTTTAGTAGGTAAACCAGTAGAAGGTCCAGCTCTTTGAGATTCAACTATAACTACAGGAGTTTCAGTCATTCCAGCTAACCCAACAGCCTCAGACATTAAAGCAAATCCACCACCAGAAGTACCACACATTGAACGAACTCCAGCGTGACCTGCACCAATAGCCATACATATTACTGCTAATTCATCTTCTGCTTGTTTAACCAAAACACCATATTGTTCTGAATGAGAAGCCAACCAGTGTAAAATAGAAGAAGCAGGAGTCATAGGATAAGCTGAATAGAACTTACAGTCAGCTGCGACAGCTCCTAAGGCTACAGCTTGATTACCGCTGATCATTAGCCGTTTCTGTTCAGTAATATTAACAGTTTTACCTAAAGATTCATAGTTTTCACCAGCATAATCATAACCTTTTTGTGCAGCCTCTATATTCATTTCAACTATTTTAGGTAATTTGTTACCGAATATAGTTTTCAAGACACCGGCATAAATATCAAAACTAAGATTAAATACATTAATTAGCGCGCCAGTTAGGATAGTGTTTTGAATAGGGAGCTTACCGTAATCTTTAGCCATTTGGTTAGCAGGAACCCCATATTTTTTGACGTCAGAGCGTACTAAATCATCAACTGAAGGGATCTTATCAGAATTATAAATCAACCCTCCAGAATTATTAATTTGTGAGCCATGAATTTTAATAGTTTCAAGATTAAGTGCGAGAAGAAGATCTAGGCCATCCCCCTGAGAATAAGCTTCATTTTCAGAAGCTCTAACTTGAATCCAATTGTGGCCTCCTCGAATAGCTGATTGATAGCTCGTGTAAGTACAAATGTTAAGCCCATGTCTACTAAGAGTTTTAGTAATACTTTCACCAGTAGACGCACCGCCTTCACCGGCTGAGCCTCCTATTCGGATCACGAGATCATTTTCAAATGACATATATAACCGAATAATAAAGAATTAAACTTAAAAAATCTTTAGTATTTAATTAAATAAATAGAAATAAAAGTGAAAAGAGTTTCGATTAATATAATTACATAGTGAAAGAACAGTATAAAGAGGGCCTGTAGCTCAGCCAGGTAGAGTGGCTGGCTCTTAAACCTTTAGAGAAACCAGTAAGCCGTGGGTTCAAATCCCACCAGGCCCGCCTTAAAATAAAGTTATAAAGATAAGAAAGAAAAAAACTAAGATTATTAATTAAGAATATTATTTTTAATTAGAAGATAATGGTTTTAAGAATTCACCCCAACCAGGTTTTCCAATAACATCACCATCTTCCATAACTATGTTACCACGTACGATAGTAAAGATAGGTTTTCCTTTAACTTTCCAACCATCATAAAGAAAACCGTCTTTAATTTTAGTATGAAGATTTTCAGATTGAAGCTTATACTCAGATTTCATATCAAGAATAACAATATCAGCGTCAGAGCCTATTTGTAATACGCCCTTTTTAGGGAACAAATTAAAAATTTTAGCAGGAGTAGTAGACATAACTGATATTAATCTTTCAATAGAAATTTTTCCATTATTAACCGCAGTCAACATTATAGGAGTAGTAGCTTCAACACCAGGAGAACCAGGAGGAGAAGCCCATATATCATCCCAACCAAGATCTTTAGAAGAGCCAGGATGAGGTGCATGGTCACTAGTAATAATATCTATAGTTCCATTTTGAAGACCCCGCCATAAAGCAGCCTGATCATCAGGAGTTCGAAGTGGAGGATTTATTTTAGCATGAGGCCCATGAGTACGCATGAGATCTTGATCTAAAACTAAATATTGGGGACAAGTTTCTACGGAAACATTCTGACCATTTTTCTTAGCGGCTTCAAAAATAAAAACTCCTTCTTTTGTGCTCATATGAACAATATGAACGTTAGTTTGAGTGGACTTTGATAAATGAAGGATTTTAGATATAGATTCATACTCAACAATATTAGGACGAGATTCAGGATGAGCCATAGGATCAGATCTATCCTGAGATTGAAGATTGTCAGTAAAGAAATTAATTAAATCAGGATTTTCAGCATGGAAACAAGCTCGAAGATTAGTTTTACTTACACGTGTAAGAAGATCATAAAGAGAATGATCGCTATTAACTGAGTAATTAACGGAAGGTGTCATAAAAGTTTTGAATGCGATAGCTCCTGATTCTGAAAGTTCAGATACTGAATTTAAGTTATTTTCCCCAATTCCAGCATATAAACCATAATCAACAATACTTGAGTTAGAAAGATGTTTAACTTTATTTGATAGAGCCGATCTGGATATAACTCCCGGATTTGAACCAGGCATATCAAAAACAGTAGTGATCCCAGTAGAAGCTGCTGCTCTAGAGCCAGATTCAAAGCCTTCTACGTCACTTTCAGGAGATCTAAAATGTACATGAGTATCAAATAATCCAGGAATAACAAGCCTTTCTTTAGCATCTATAACTCGATCAGCTTTAGGTAAATTTGAATCAGTAGATATAATAGAAATTATTCCAGATTTAATCCCTATTCCACCAGATATGATCCCTTCAGGAGTAAATAAACGAGAATTACGTATAACTAGATCCAACATAATAAAACATCTATCTGAAATTAATAAATATCAACTTCATAATCAAAGTTGCGGTAATATAATATAAGATTAAAGAGAAATCATTATTGGCGAGATACAGGTCTAGATATTCCATCAATAATGCCCATAAATAGTTTAAAAACAGTTTTTAATTTATTATCGGTGCTATAATTGGAATGATGAATAACATAAAAAAGGGACTGTAATGGAAGTATTCCAATAAGATAAAGAAACAATTCTGTCCTGGTAGAATGTTTTTTCAGTAAAAGTATTCTATTTCTAAGTGTGTAAAAAGCTCTAGTTGAATCAACATTAAGGTTGCCTCTACTAATATTATGCCATACTTTAGCTTGAGGTACATTAATTAATTTTAAGCCTTTTTTTTGAGTACGTACAGCGAAATCCGTCTCACTGAAATGAACTGGGAAAAGAACTTCATCAAAACGTCCAATAGAATTAAAATGATCTGCTCGAATCATGAAAGCATTATGAAAAGAGTCAGTCGAAATAGGTTTAGGAGAGTTATAAGAATTAATTACATACGAGCTTGGAAATTTTCCTTTAGTAATTATTGAAGTCCAAATCAGATCAGGTTGTTTTAAAAAATAAGCTACAGGAGAAGTAACAGAAATTGATGTAGAGGAATCCATTACATTAACAAGATTACTTATACAATCAGTAGAAATAACATTATCATCATCAACAAAGAATAAATATTTTCCACGTGAAATGCTGCTTCCAATATTTCTTGAATATGAAAGAAGAGAACGTTCATCATTTCTAACTATAATAGGCGTAATTGAGTTTTTACCTAGAATTAGTTTAACAGGGGCATCACTAGCGTCATCAACAACGATTAATTCAAAAGAACTAAAATCAGAGTTACAAATAGATTCAACACATTTATTTAAATCATCATGTCTGTTTCTAGTAGTTATTATTACACTTACAAGAGGAACTTCAATAGACAATAACTAATTCTCCTATTTAGAACTATAAAGAGGATCAGAAAAAAGAGCTATAAAAGCACAAAGATACAATTATTCCGGTATAATAGCGAAAAATAAAAAGGCTACTTTAACCTTTCTCTAAGATGCCGGGGTTCCCTAGCCAGGTAAGGGGTCGGCCTCGAGATCAATAACATGATATGAGCTGGCTAGTCGATGACCATAAAGGTCTCGTGGGTTCAAATCCCATTCCCGGCGCATTTAATTGCGTAAGAATAACAGAAGAATGATTGGCAGTTAATCAAAATTAAGTAAATGTGATCTAGTAAGATACACAGATAAGATCATAATTATCGAAATCAACGCCACTACCAATTCAGTAATCCAAAAGTTTTCAGTAATACTTAAAGTCATAATAGGAACAAAATCAAGAATGAAATGCAAAATGGTAGCTAAAACTAAGAATTTTTTTCCTCTTACGAATGAAGAAGAGACAATTAAAGTTAAAGATAAATGAGAAATAATTGCAAGATTCCTTTCAAGGGAACCGAGAAAGATTGTACTAGAAGAAAAAGGATCAGATGAAAATAAAAGAATAATGATCATAGGGAGAGAATAAACAATTAATGCTTCACCTACTCCCCATCCAATTCCAAATGTAAACACATGTTTAGAGTTGAACGATGAATTCTTGTCTAAATACGAATTTTTACTTCTACGAAGGAACAAGTATCGAAATCCAGTCTCAAAGATCGCGGCAGCTAAAGCAGTATAAGAATAATAGATAGTAGTAGAAAAAGTATTTACAGCCAAACGAATTGGAAAAATAATTAATGGAATATGAACGGGAACATATCTAACAGTTAAAGCAGTAACCCAACCTACGCTTCCAAAAAAGAATGATCTCCAATAATCTTTGTCTTTACCCGCAAAACGAAAAGTAAATAGAAGAAATGGTCCCAACGAAAAAAGTATTCCTAGAAATATAGGAAAAATAAGAGCATTATTTATTCAAGATCACCAGTTATGTAAGAATAGTATTGAGGAAAGTAGGCCTATTTATAAAAGCTAAGGATAGAGTCGGTAACATGAGAAATTTCTAAAGAAGACATGTGAGGATAAAGTGGGATAGTTAAAACTTGTTCACTACAAGAATCAGTTTCTGGGAGAGAAAATGAACGGCTTTTAGGCCAAGATAAGTACGCTGGTTGTTTATGACATGGAACAGGATAATGGACAGCAGTAGATACGCCTTGATCATTCAACCATTTAGCAAGATCATCACGTCTGTTAGATTTAATTACGTAATTAGTATAACTATGAGAGGCCCAAGATTCTTCTGTTGGTAAAATAATGTCACTACAAGATTTAAGTTGAGAATTATATAAATCAGCTATTTGCCTTCTTGATGAAACTAAATCTGAAAGATAAGATAGCTGAATGCGCCCTATAGCAGCATTAATTTCATTTAATCTAAAATTAAATCCTAAAGAATTATGAGTATAACCAGAAGAACGGCCATGATTTCTAAACATTCGATTCTTTTCAGCAAGATTGTGATCATTAGTTACAATCATTCCACCATCACCAGCAACAGTCATATTTTTTGAAGGATAGAAACTAAAACATGATATATCACCAAAAGACCCTACAGGAGAATTAAGATAAAGGCTACCGAGACCTTGACAACAATCTTCAATAACGAATAAATCGTTATCATTAGCAATTTTATCGATATTTCCACTATTAGAAGGATGACCAAATAAATGAACAGGCATTATAGCTTTAGTCTTTTTAGAAATTAATGATTCTATCTTTTGGTCGTCGATACAATAAGTATCAGGATTAATGTCACAAAAAACAGGAAAAGCCCCTAAAAGAAGAATGACTTCAGCACTAGCCCAAAAAGTAAAAGAAGGTAAAATAATTTCGTCACCTGAAGATATTCCAATAGAATGTAATGCAGAATAAAGAGCAGCAGTGCCAGAATTTACAGATATTGAATATTTTCTTGAAACCATATTAGAGAAATCATTTTCAAAATTAAGGTTTTCTTCACCTAAAACATATTTCCGAGATTTAAGAACCTCAACTATTTTCTTTTCCATTTCTTCATTAATTTCAGGTTTAGCTAAAGGAATAGATATACCGGCCAATTTTAACACACCTACAATAATCATATAGAATTAATACATTAATCAAACTTACGAATATTATAGGACAAATGTCAACTTTTAGATTTAGATGAGATGAGAATCGATATAGAGCCTGCCAAAAACATCAGACCAGAGAATGCAAAACCAATAAAATAACTTCCAGTAACATCATAGACGTAACCTACAAATGGAGGCCCAATTAATCCCGCAAAACCATAAGCGGTATTAACAATGCCGTAAGCTAACCCAAAAGATGCTAACCCAAAATAAGAACGAAGAATTATAGGGAATGCAAATACACGTATTCCCCAAAGAAATCCCCAAAGAAATCCAAATAGAATGAATATGTAGGGGGAATTAAGTGTAATTAATAACGAAACCATAGCACCTTGAATTAATAATGATACAACTAGGATATTTTCAATATTAATTTTAAGCTGATTACCAAAGGCTAGACGCCCTAATATGGTTCCAACTCCTGCAGCTCCAACCACTGCAGAAGCAGTAGTCAAAGGGAATCCAATATCTACAATAAATGAAGGCAAATGCACTAAGAAAACCATTTGACCAATATTACCACCGAAATTTCCGAAGTATAAAAGCCAATAACGAATATCTCTAAGGAAAGAACGATCAGACTTTTCTTTTTTAGGCGAATCTGAAGAAACCTTTGAGACACTTTTAGGAGTCATGAACAAAAGAGAAGGTAATAACATTAAGAATAGAATTAATGAAATTAATACAAATGCCATTCTCCATTGAAAGTTAATAATGAAGAATGAAGCGACAGGAGGCATGATAAGGGTTCCAAATCCAGTTCCAGTAGTAACAATTGCAACTGCAGTTTTCAATCTAGGACTTTTATCAAATGATTTACTAACAACTAGAATCGAAGGAACCCAATAAGTGCCTAACCCAAATCCAACTAGAAGACCATAAGTGAGATATAAATGCCATATTTCAGTAGTCATACTAGATAAAATTGTTCCAATAAGTGCTAAAGATCCCCCAAACATAATAATTCGGTTTACAGGATATCGTTCTACAAGCCACCCTGAGAGCACAGCAGTAAGCCCATAAACAACAGTATAAATAGAAAACGCAATGGAAGTAATTCCTCTAGGCCACCCAAATTCACCAATTATAGATGGAAAAAATACTCCAAAAGCAATGGTTATCCCAAAGGATAGATTCAGAATTAAAGCTGCAGATACAATTAACCAACTATTCTCAGAATATTCGATACTATTTTTCATTAAACATAATCACAATTAACTACATCAAATATTCAGCGAAGAGTTCTACACTTTCATAATCAGGAGAATCTAAGGGCTGAAGAAAAATCATGTCTACACCTGATTTTTTAATTAAATCAAGAGTAATTGAACAAGACTCAGGAGTTCCAATCAGACCATTTTTAATTTTAGATAAGTAAGACTCTTCAGAGCCAAATCTTTGAGAAAATTTAGCGGAGGTACTTTTAATCTTAGATTTTAGATCATTTTCATTTTTAGCAATAAGAAGATCTAAATTAATTGAGGTTTTTACACTATCATGAGGTCTTCCAGCCAATTTAACTTGCTCTTTTAGAAATTCTATTTTTGAAGTGAAAGTGACATGATCCATATTCCAACCAATATTAGCTATATCAGCAAGCTTAGCAATAATTCCTAAGATAGTATTACCTCCAACTTGAGTGCCAATAAGAATAGGTGGATGAGGTTTTTGAACAGGTTTAGGATAATTAAGAGCCTTTGAAAGAGAATGATAATCACCATTAAAAGTAGTAGATGAATCAACCCACAAACTTTTAACTACATTAGTAAACTCAGTCATTTGTTTAAGCCTATTAGAATGATTAAGAAAAGAAAAGCCATAAGATTCATACTCACTGTTATACCAACCAGAACCAACACCAAATATTAAACGGCCATTAGAAAGAATATCAACAGCACTAGATATTTTAGCCGCTAAAGCAGGATGACGATAAGAACTGCAAGTGACTAATGAGCCTAATTTAAGTTTAGAAGTATCTCGGGCTAATGCGGATAAAACTGACCAACATTCAAGATAAGGAGAATCATCATCAGAATAAATTGGGTGAAAATGATCAAATACTACAGTAGAATAAAAATCAAGAGATTCATATTTATTAGCAAAATCTAAAATTTGATTGTAATCAAGTCGTTCTTGATCAATCATCCCGCCATAAAGTACCATATTAATTAAATTAAGTAAGAAATGGATTATAAGGTTAAAGTAAAGTATGATTAAATTAAAAGAAAACTAAACTTAATTAGGAAATTTCTTTTTAGAGAGCTAACCCAATCAGATAATAATTCATATTCTTCATTAGATAAAGGCGAATATGGAAAACGAGGATGACCTGAATTTTGCCCACATATTTCAGCCAACGCCTTCAACCATCCTACTTCATTATTAGTATTTATGAAGAAGCCAGCTTCAACAAATAAACGATGCATAATGATAGCGTCATCTAAATTCTTATTGATGCAATTTTTATAGAAATTAACTACAAATTTAGGTAAACCAGGACCAAATATTGAGACTACTCCTTTAGATCCTAGAAGAGACATAGGTAAGGTCCACATTTCAGAACCAGCAAAAACATTAACTCGATTACGATGTTTAGTAAGAATTCGAGTAATATGATTAAGATCCCCATTCGATTCTTTTACAGCCTTTATACTGTTAAGAGAAATTAAATCATCCCATAATTCAGGAGTGATATTTATTTTACTGGCCGGAGGAAAATTGTAAACCATTATTTGAATGTCTGAAATCGATTGGTCAAGAACCTGATAAAAATTAAAAGCCTCATTAAGATTTACATCAAGGTAATAAGAAGGCATCACCATTGCACCATCAGCTCCTG
>CAZIZY010000002.1:0-8782 GCA_964544235.1 uncultured Nitrosopumilales archaeon | reverse complement strand
ATCAACTCAGAGACTACAATTGAAGGATTTTTTTCAGTATTATTAAATTCTAGTAATTTATCAGAACCAAAACTGTTAATTGAATCAAACAAACATAAATCAAGTAATTCAGATTCAACGTTATCCTTAATTTTATTTAAGGAATAATTTCTTGACGAAAGGCGAGACCAAAGTACAAGAGGGGAACAACGTAAAATGATAACTTGATCGACCTTATTTGAATCAAGAACTTCAGGTAACAAATGACCAGAAATGATAATTTTGTTAGAATTAAAATTATCAGCCAAATGATTTTTTAATTTTGCAATATCAACCACATAGCTAGAAGAATCTTTACTAGTAAAATACTCATTATCTAAAATAATCTGATTAATATTACAAAATTCATAATTAATTTGTTCAGCTAATTTACAGCCAATAGTTTTTTTACCGGTTCCAGGGGTACCTGTTATCCCAATAACATCAGGAAAAGATGTAGAAGAATTATAATTCATGAAGAAGCACCGGAACTTAAATGAAATTAATTAGTTTAGGAGAGAATACAATTATAGAGTTAATGAAATTAAGGAGAACGTATAGATAATAAATCACTGCAAGCGTTGCAAGTATCAATATCTAAATCATCATCCATTTTAGCGTGAATATCACAAGCAAGTCTAGAAGTTAATATAGAATTACAGAGCTCAGATATCCGAATCATTACTTCTTGCTTTTTACCAGAATTATTAATTAAATCTCTAACAAGAAATTCAAGTTCTTCTTCAAGATCTGAACTTAATGTTATAGAAGGAATTCTAACTCCACGAACATAATTACTTATTGAAGCTTGAGTTACACCTAGGGAATCAGCAGCTTGAGACTGAGATAATCCAAATTTATTTATCATAATTTCAGCCATTTTACATCTAATAGCAGGCATCACTACTTTAGAAGCAAGATCATGAGGGACTATCAATATTGAGTCTAAATTATTTAATACAATAGGTGCCTAAATACGTTGCTAAAATAAATCATAATGCTGAAAGGTTTTTTAAATGGTTAACTGATTTTTAACAGTGAGAGATAATAACTCAAATAAATCAGTAAGAAGAGTTACTAATTAATTAAATGGTGAAAAATACTAAAAAATGAAAAATGAGATAGGTATAACAGCGAAGAAGGATAAAGATTTTCAAGAATGGTATATCCAAACTGTTTTAAAATGTGACTTAGCAGATTATTCATCCGCAAAAGGATTTATGATTTTAAGACCATATGGTTTTTCGATATGGGAAAAGATAAAAGAAAAAGTTGATAGTGAAATAAAGAAAACAGGCCATAAGAATGCTTACTTTCCAAGCCTTATACCAGAAAGCCTCTTAGGAAAAGAAGAAACTCATTTTACGGGATTTACTCCCGAAGTATTTTGGGTGACTAAAACAGGAGAAGAAAATCTTTCAGAGAATCTTGCAATACGACCAACATCAGAAACAATAATGTATGAAGCATATTCAAGATGGATTAGAAGCTGGAGAGACTTACCACTTTTGTTAAATTGTTGGAATTCTGTATTAAGAGCTGAAATTAAATCTACAAAACCATTTTTAAGAACTTCTGAATTTTTATGGCAAGAAGGACACACAGTTCATGCCACTAAAGAAGAAGCGGAAAAGGAAGTATTAGACATTTTAGAGATTTACAGGATGCTAATAGAAGAAGAATTAGCTATTCCAGTATTAACTGGAATGAAAAGTGACAAAGAAAAGTTTGTAGGAGCTGATTTTACTACAACGTTAGAAGCAATGATGCCGGATGGAAAAGCATTACAAATGGGAACTTCACACCATTTAGGTCAAAACTTTTCTAAAGTTTTTGAAATCAGATATTTAGGAAAAGATAAAGAAATGCATTTTGCATGGCAAACCAGCTGGGGAGTATCTTGGAGGTTAATAGGGGCATTAATAATGGCGCATGGTGATGATAAAGGGTTGATATTACCTCCTAAAATTGCGCCAATTCAAATAATAATAATCCCGATATTTTATGGAGATAAATTTAAGGAAGAGATACTAAATAAAGTAAAAACAACTGCAAAAGAACTAAACGAAGAAGGATTAAGAGCAGAATATGATTTAAGAGAAGGATATACCCCAGGATGGAAATTTAATGAATGGGAAATGAAGGGAGTACCAATAAGAATTGAGATTGGACCTAAAGATCTTGAGAAGAAACAAGTTACAATAGTAAGAAGAGATAATAAAGAAAAGAATCAAGTAGAAGAACAAAAAGTGCCAAAAAATGTTATGAAGACATTAAACGAAATACAAGAATCGCTCTATAAATCTGCTCAAAAGAATTTAGAAAATAAGATAGTTACGATAACAAAATATGACGAATTTAAAGCTGCGGTTAAGAAAGGGGGGTTCATAAAAACATATTGGTGTTCAAGAAATGAATGCGAAGACATTATAAAGGAAGAAACGGGTGCAGATATAAGGTTAATACCATTTGATGAAGAAAAGATTTCTGCAAAATGTATCAAATGTAATAAGAAGGCGATAAAAATATCGTATTTCTCAAGAGCCTACTAAACTAGTAAGGTGTAATAAGAAATGGAAATTAATATAATAAAAACAATTGTGGAATGGTTTTCAATAATAGGAGATCCTGCAATAGTATATTCATATGGTTACTTAGGAGTATTCATCAGTAGCCTTGCAGGAAGTTTTCTATTATTTACACCAATGCCTTTCTTTTTCATAGTGTATGTAGCAGGAATAGTATTGGATCCTACTTTAGTAGCAATAACAAGTACTTTTGGAGCAACCATAGCAAAAGTAACAATATTTAGAACCGCAGGATTAGGAAAAAGATTCATAGGGCAAAAGACCAAAAATAGGCTCAGACCATTTGAAAGATTATCTTACAAATATGGATGGTTTGCAGCGTTCTTAGCAGCTTTAAGTCCTATTCCAGATGATTTAGTGTATGTACCATTAGGATTAATAGGGTATGATATATGGCGATTTATAGCTGCAACATTTACAGGAAAACTGATATTTACATTAATGATAACATGGGGAGCTAAATTATCATTCCCATGGATTAATTTGTTAATTGGAGCAGCACCTAACAAGACATACGCAACAATGTTAGCAGCAGTGATAATAATAACAGGAGTATTAATTTTATATTTAATAGTTAAACTAGATTGGGAAAGAATACTAGAAAAATGGTATCCATGGACAATTGAAAACGTTGATGAAGAAAATAAATAAGTAGACACATTAAGATTAATAAAAGAAATAAATGGTAACATAATAATTAGAAAACATCAACAAGGGCCGGTCGTCTAGTCACTAGATGGAGATAATTAACCATCTAGCTAGAATGGTAGGATATCTCCTTGGCATCTTCTTTAGAAGCCAGAATGGAGGGGGTCGTGGGTTCGAATCCCACCCGGTCCACTTAAATAATTTAATTTCAGCAACAATACAAACATTATAACCAAAAAGTAATCTTGTAGAAAAAGAGCCAAACAATACAAAAGTTATTTAGATTGAGATAAAAGATCTCGATAAAAGTCACTTTTCAGAAAATCTTGCCATTTTTGTTTAGTAAAATCAAGACCTTGAGGAGAACCAGTAAAAACGTGTTTAATCCCATCTTCATATTCAAAAAAAGTTTGAGGAATTAAATAATCAGGGGTCCAATCACCATATTGTTTAACAAGAAGATCAGATAACTTTTCTTGTTCAACATCATCAATATCCAATAGTCTTAATGGAACATTCAGATCATCACTTATTTTCTTCAGAATATCAATAGTGATAGGATCACAATGAGGACACCAATAAGCCAATACACAAGTAATTCGCAGTAATTTAGACAATCACGTAATGAATTATTTAGGTTAACATTGTTATAAATTTTAAGAATAAATAAGAATAGAATTAAGAAGATTTTAACATAGGAACAATATAATGGTCTCGAATTTTCATACTGATAAAATCAATTAAAAGTACTGTGATTAATACAACAAGTAAAAAAGTCATAACTTTACTGTACGCAAGTATTTGTAAATAGCCCATTATGTAGAACCCAACTCCTCCGGCACCCGCAAATCCCAATATTGTAGAAGCACGAACGTTATATTCAAACATATAAAGAATTTGACTAAGAAGATTTGGAGCAGCTTGAGGCAATACTACGAATCGCATGAGTTGAATTTTAGAAGCACCTATAGCACTAATTGATTCATATGGTTCAGGATCTATAGATTCAATAGATTCATAATGTAATTTACTCATAAAACCTAAACTATAAACAGCAGTAGCAAGAACACCAGCAAATGGACCTAATCCAACTATAATTACAAAAAAAACAGCCCATAATAAAGAAGGAATAGTTCGAATTATGCTCAGAAAAGATCTCCCCGGTAAAGAAACTCTTTTAGTGAAAAGATTTCGAGAAGCGACTAAACCAAATGGAATAGAGAAAAGTATACCGATAAAAGTACCTAAGAAAGCTATTTGAAGAGTTTCGAACATAGAATATATAGCAACACGTAATAGATTTAGATCAGGATTGGTAATTTCTTCAAAGAATAAAAAAAGATTAGAAGAGCCATTAAATAACCGCATAAGATCAAAATTAGTATTAATTGATGAGATTAACAGAAATAATAAGAATATTGAAAAAAATAGATTACGCTTCGGACTCATTTTAAACATTATCCGAAGAAATCATATTCTTAATTATGTCGACATCAATTTCATTAGAATTCATTTCCGCGTGAATCATTCCATGTTTAAGCAACCCGATTTTATCACCAAAATTTTTAGCTATATCAATATCATGATGGACCATAATAGTAGTTAATCCTAAACGTTTTCTAACATCATGAAGTAAACTCATTATTTCTCTGGAGGTTACATAGTCTAATTCTGCAACAAGTTCATCAGCAAGAAGTAACTTTGGTTTTTGAACTAAAGCTCGTGCAATAGCTACCCTTTGTTTTTCACCACCGCTGAGAGCATAGCATCTTCGATTAACCTTATCTTCTAAACCTACAAGTTTTAACGATTTTTTAGCTTCAATAAGATCTTCATCTCTAAATTTTCCAGACAATGAACGTAATAAATTAGTAGATGACAAAGCACCAAGTAAAACATTTTCAAGTACTCCCAAATTATTAATTAATCCAAGATTCTGAGGGATATACCCGATTCTATTTCTTAAACTAACCAAATCTTCAGGATTATTAATTAATTGGCTAAATACTTCAAGATTTCCCTTACTAGGAGAAATTAAACCATTTAAGACTTTAAGTAAAGTAGTTTTACCAATCCCACTAGGACACATAAGAACATAGCTAGAACCTTTATTTATTTTAAGGGAACAATTTTGGAGTATTGGCTCAAATGAATTATAAGATGCCCATATATTTTCAAGTTTAACATCTAATTCAGATGAAGGATTATCAGAACTCAATAACCCCGTTATGTTATAATGGGGTTATAAGAGTTCCGATGACAGCTATTCCAGAACTAGAGAGTCAGGGTGCGATGTTCCATTTTTTCTCAGCGATAGCAGATAGGTTATCTAAAGCATAACCGAAGTCACCAATATGATCTACTGCATTAGTAGGAACGATTGAAGATACGCCATAGAGATTGTCAAGAATATGAGCATTATCAGGTTCGTTAAGCTTAGAAAACGCCTCAATTATTTCCAATTTACTACTTTCATCTAGAGAGTTACTTAGAACAATTACATGGTTAGGAACTTTACCAATTTCTTTCATGATCTTAACATTAGACTTAATATTAGAATCAGCTCTTTCATTAAAGAAACGAACAGAACCGGTAGCTACATCAACTTTATCAGTAGCAAGGAGTGTTAAAGCAGGGCCATAACCACCAGCAAAGGTATGTTGTTTAAATGCTTTTTTCAGACCAGCTTCAACTCCAACAAGATCATTACTTTCAGGAGTAATAAGACCCTGTTCAATCATTGACCCAATAGGTAATATAAAACCACTAGAACCAGTTAAACTAGTAAAAGCTATACGAGTACCTATAAGATCTGGAAGATCAGATAACTTACTACCTTTTTGTACAAATACAGCAGCCGTATAGTTAGTTTCACCTTTATGAACTTCAGCAAAGACTACATCAGCTGAACCTCTGTTATAAGCAATCCATGCTGGACCCGCATCCATGAAAGCAACTTGAATTGAGCCAGAATGTACTCCTTCAATAACAGATTCATAAGAAGTAGCCATATAGATTTCTGATGGCAAACCTAATTCTTCGGTTAAGAATGAAGATAATTCATTTGCTTCAGAAGAAATAGTTGAAGTTTGCTCAGATGGAATTAATCCAATTGATAATGTATCAATAGAGTTACCATTAGAATAAGCGAGAGAAGTATCTTGTGCTTGATTAGAAATCATATAAAAAGAGAATATTCCAATCAATAAGACAGAAAACACTATCAGATAAAGTCTAGATCCTAAAATTCTACTAACAGTTTTGGATAAAAACATCATAACCCCATTATAATTATAATGGGGTTATAAGTATTTCTTTGAGCGATAAGAAGAATTACTTACCAAGTAAGCCAGCAAGACCAGGCATCATTACATCTAAACGTTCTTTCATTAAAGCTTGATATAGATTCAAACTAATATCTACAAGAAGAAGTAATCCGGTACCTGTACCAAAAGCATTAGTAATATCAGCAACACCCGCAAGTAAACCAATCATAAGTCCACTAAATATAGTAAGAGTAGGAATATATCGATTAAGAAGCGACTCAATAGTGACGTTAGCACTCCTAAATCCTGTTACTTGCACATTAGAACCCATAAGATTCTTTGCAGCCTCTCTTGCAGAAAGTCCACCTAATTCAACCCAAAGCTTTGAGAAAATTACAGCCATACCCATCATAAATAAGACATAAGTAACAGCACGAGCTGGATCTTGAACAGCACCCTCGAAACCTCCCGGAGCAGTAATATAATAAATTAAGCCCCCATCAGGAATTACGTTATTTCCTTCTCTAGTATATGTGGCAATAAGATTAAAGAAAGTACTATCATTTGAAGGATTAAATTGACTCCAAATAAATTGTCCTAAGAAATTCATATTAGCTGCAAGAGCTGACACTAATATTATAGGAACAGTAGAAGTATACATTAATTTCAGAGGATATGCGCCAGAGAAACCCCTCATTTTTTTAGAAGTAATAGGTATTTCAACTCTCATACCGGAAATATAAACAATTATCAGAACAATAATAATAGTTACAATTAAAGCGAATACAGATGGAAATCCTCCAGGTCTCAATATAGTAGCGCCAAGATTTCCAGATAATGCCGAGCTAATAATGAAAGGTATAACACCTAATGGCCCATCCTGGACAGGAATAATGCTGAAAAGACTCCACATTACTTGTTGAGCAATTCCTGCAAGAATAAAAAGACTGATCCCACTACCAATTCCCCAACCTTTTTGAATCATTTCATCAAGAAGCATGATTACAATCCCAGCCACAAATAATTGGGCAATTATAATGAACATAGTAGTAGGAGAAGGATTAGGTCCAAATATTCCAGCAACTGCAAAAGCAAAAGCCATTCCCACAGTAATTACAACAGTAAGAACTTTTGTTGCAGATGTAAACAATCCTCTATCTTCAGGCTTTTTCAGATCAAGTTTGATTATTTCAGCGCCTTTTAATAATTGAAGTATAAGACCTGCATCAATTATAGGGGCGATTCCCAAAGAAAGCAAAGTTCCTTGTTGAGACGCAAATATAACTCGTGCAAAAGCAAATGGATCCTGCTGACCAGGAGGAACACCATATAAAGGAATTTGACCCATAGCCAAGTATATAGCAAGAGCAATTCCACTCCAGATTATTTTTTCCTTTAAATCAAGCTTACGAACAGGCTTAGGTACTTGAGGTAACACTACACTAACCCTTTGAATTACATTCGCAAGTGTACCCATTTCTACTAATTCTCCTTATATCACAACTTATTTTATAAGACGATATAAAGCTTAAAGGAATACTATTTTTATCTTACGCTTATTATACAATAAATATAATTAATCAATATTTCTAAAGAAACAAGAACGGTTACCAGTATGACAAGCTGGACCATTAGATTCAACTAGATACAAAATAGTGTCTTCGTCACAATCGATCAACACATCAATTATTTTTTGAGTGTTACCAGAAGTTTCTCCTTTAAGCCAAAGTTTTTGTTTAGAACGACTCCAAAAATGAGCTAATCTAGTTGTACAAGTTTTTTCAAGAGCTTCTTTATTAGCATAAGCGACCATTAGAATATCTTTACTTAAATTATCTTGAACGACAACGGGAATCAGCCCATTTTGCTTAGACCAATTCAGATCATCAATTTTTAAAGAGATCATAACCTTACAGAAACTCCTTTGTCCAACAAGAAATTTTTAACTTTAGGAATAGGATAAACATCATAATGAAATATAGAAGCTGCAAGAGCAGCATCTGCATGACCGTTGGTTAACACATCATAAATATGATCAGGAGCACCACATCCACCACTAGCAATAATTGGAATATTCACATTATTAGAAACTAAACTAGTTAATTCAACATCATAACCGTTTTTAGTGCCATCACTATCAATTGAAGTTAATAATATTTCGCCAGCTCCATATTTTTCAACTTGTTTAGCCCAATCAAGTACATCAATTCCAGTAGATTTCCTAGCTCCATATGTAAAAACCTCATAGTTAGAAGCAGTGGA
>CAZIZY010000001.1:0-13947 GCA_964544235.1 uncultured Nitrosopumilales archaeon | reverse complement strand
GATGAAGGTCATGGAGTTCCAAATTCTAATAATTCTAATTCAGTTCAAAGTAATGTTATTGAAATTTATTTGGATGAGGGATCTAAATTTGATTATCATGATATTCAAGCATATGATTATGCCACTAGTTATTTTGCTAATAAGCGTGCTGTTTGTAAAAAAGATAGCCAAATAACTTGGACAGGTGCATATATGGGTTCAAATACTATTAGATCTCGATTAGATACTTATTTACAGGGAATAGGGTCAACTACTTCAAGTATTGAAATTGTTTTCGGTACTGATGGTCAACGTTTTGATATATTATCTGATCTTACGCATCGTGATCAAAATACAATTGGTAGTAATATTGTTCGGGGTGTAATGAAAACTAAAGCTCAGGCTTTAATTAAGGGAATGATTAGAATTGATCAAAATGCAAAAAATTCTAAAGCGTATCTTTCTGAACATGCAATGTTACTTGACAAGGAGTCTTTTGCTACGGCAATTCCTGGTCTAGAAGTAAGTACTAATGATGTTAAAGCAACACATGCATGTTCCGTAGCTCAAATTGATCCTGAGTTATTATTTTATGTTATGAGTCGAGGTCTAAATTATGATGATGCAAAACGAGTTCTTGTATTAGGTTTCTTTGAGCCTGCAATTCAAAGAATTCCACTTAAAGATTTAAGAGAGATGATTAGGAAAATGGTTCGTAATAAATGGGATCATACAGCTTTAATTTCTGATATTGATAAAGATGATTTAATTGAATCTCCTAATGAATCTGAAGATGATTCGTTACAATCCGAAAAATCTTTATTTGAACATCATTATAAATATCGGTAGGTTAATATTTTGTCTCAATTTGTAAAGATTTGTGAATTATCAGATATACCTGATGGTGAACTTTATCATACAGTTATTAATGATTCTCGAATTGTTTTAGCAAACATTAATGGTACTGTTCATGCTTCCTCTGGAGTTTGTACACATGATGATGCAGACCTTGGAATGATAAATGATGACAGAATTGTATGCCCTGTACATTTATCTCAATTTGATATGAAATCTGGAGAAGCTCTTAATTTACCTGCTACGGATCCGTTACTAATATTCGAAGTTAAAATAGAAGATTCATCTGTTTTAATCAAAATCTAATCTTGTTATAGGTGATTTTAATGAGATCTTCATCTAATAATAATTTACAATCTATAAATGTAGATTCTATTCGTTTAGATTTTCCAGTACTTAAGAGAACCCCTTATGGTTCTCCATTAATTTATTTAGATAGTGCAGCTACCTCACAAAAGCCAACAATTGTAATTGATGCATTAAATGAATATTATCGAAATTATAATTCTAATGTTCATAGAGGAATTTATTCTATCAGTATTGAAGCTTCTGAAAAATATGAGGATTCTCGAAAGAAAGTATCTAAATTTATAAACTCTAAAAATATTTCTGAGATTATTTTCACTAGAAATACAACAGAATCTATAAATTTAGTAGCTTATTCATGGGCTCGTTCAAATTTAGAAAAGAATGATAAAATAATTCTTACTGAAATGGAGCATCATAGTAATATTGTTCCATGGCAAATTCTTTCAGAAGAAAAAAATATAGAAATTGATTTTATTAAAATAACTGAAGAAGGTCTTCTTGATTTTGATCATTTCTTAACAATTCTTGATAAAAAAACTAAATTAGTTTCATTAACACATGTTTCTAATGTATTAGGCACTATTAATCCTATTAATAAAATAATTAAAGCTTCTCATGATTTTGGAGCAAAAGTTTTAATTGATGCGGCTCAATCGGTTCCTCATTTTAATGTTGATGTTCAACAAATTAACTGCGATTTCTTAGCGTTTTCTTCTCATAAAATGCTTGGACCTATGGGAATTGGAGTACTTTATGCAAAAGAAGAAATTCTCAATGAAATGGTACCATTTATGGGTGGTGGGGATATGATTAAAGAAGTTTATCTTGAAAAATCATTTTGGAACGATATACCATGGAAATTTGAAGCTGGAACTCCTAATGTAGGGGGAAGTATTGCTCTAGGCTATGCAATTGATTATCTTACTCAATTAGGAATGGATAATGTATTTCGTCATGAGCAAGATCTTACTTCATATGCATATGAAAATCTAATTAAATTCGCTGATCTTCAAATTTATGGTCCTACTTCTCTTGAACAACGATGTGGACTAATTTCTTTTAATTTAGGTGATATTCATCCTCATGATCTTGCCACTATAATGGATGAAGAAGGAGTATGTATCCGAGCAGGTCATCATTGTGCTATGCCTTTAATGAATCGACTTAATGTTTCTGCAACTAGTCGAATTAGTTTTTATATTTATAATACATATGATGATGTTGATATGTTTCTAAAAGCTTTGAGTAAAGCAAAAAAGGTGTTTAAATTATAGCTTCAAATATTTATCGAGAAATGTTATTGGAACATTATCGTAATCCTCAGAATTATGGCACTTTAGATGATTTTAGTTTCGAGCATCATGATTCTAATCCTTTATGTGGTGATGATCTTACATTTCAAATTAAATTAGATTCTGACGATACTGTTGAAGATGTTAGATTTAATGGTAAAGGTTGTGCAATTAGTCAAGCTTCTGCTTCAATGCTTACTGAAGTAATTATTGGGAAAACTATTACTGATTTAAAATTATTTGAACAAAAAGATATACTTGAATTAATTGGAATTGAAAGTCTTAGTCTTAATCCATCTCGATTAAAATGTGCATTGTTATCTCTTAAGGTTTTAAAAGTTGGATTATATAACTACTTAGGGGATTCTATTTTAAAAACTAAAAGCTCAGATGAATTCTCTGAATCTAAACTTGATGAAAAATATTCAAATTCTTCTTAAACATATGCTATAAATATTATTCGTGATAACTTTGGATAGTGAAATTATTAGACGTGTTCAGCATTTATCTGATATAGTTGAAAAACATGAAAAATGGCGAAATAACGATTGTCTTAATCTTATTTCTTCAGAGAATATAATGAGTTTAAAAGCTAGATCTCTACTCTCTTCTGATTTGGTTCATAGATATACTGCCCGTGATAATTTCTATGGGGGCACTAAATTTATTAATGAAATAGAATCATTTGTTTCAGAAACAGCTTCAAAAGTTTTTAATTCAAAGCATGCTGATGTTCGTTCATTATCTGGACATGTTTGTAATTTAGCAGTTCTTACACTTTTACCAATGGCTAATAACTCTGTTATTGCAGTATCGCCTGAAAATGGAGGATATCCTGGAATGGCTAGAGATGCATTAGGTTCTATGCTTAATCTAAATATTGATTATTTTCCTTATAGTGATGAGTTAATGAATTTAAAGGTAGATGAATGTAAAAATGTGCTTTCAGACATAAATCCTAATTTAATTCTTTTTGGCTCTAGTTTTATACCATTCCCTCATCCTGTAACTCAATTAAATTCATCTTCTAAAGATTCAATATCTGTCTTTGATGGTTCACATGTTTTAGGTCTTATTGCTGGAAAAGAATTTCAAGATCCATTATCTGAAGGATGTGATATTCTCATAGGCTCTACACATAAAAGTTTCTTTGGACCTCAAGGTGGAATAATATTATCCAATAATTCTGAACTCTTCAATATTATTGATCAATCTATGTTCCCCACTATTATTGATAACGCACACTGGAATAGAATTGCGTCATTAGGATATGCTCTTTTAGAAATGGAACAGTTTGGTAAAGAGTATGCGTCTCAAATTATTCGAAATTCAAAAGCTTTATCTTCTCATTTAAATGAATTAGGCGTTCCTGTTAAAGGTAAGCAATTAGGTTTTACTGATTCTCATCAAATTGTACTTGAATATGATTCGGATTATTCTGCTGAACTATCAGCAAAATTACAAACATTTAACATTATAATTGATAAAGGGATTAGACTTGGAACTTCTGAAATAACTAGAAGAGGAATGAATGAATCAGATATGATTCGAGTAGGCGATATATTTTATGAATCTATTCAACCATCTGTAGAAAGATCATCAATAATTAAGAAAGTTGATAATTTATTAAATGAGTTTAATGAGCCTAAGTTCACATTCAAATAGATTTAGTTACTAAACTGAAAACGACGGTATTCATAATATGTTCTCTAATTTTGTTCTTATTTTATCTGTTTTTCACGATTAACATCGATTACCTATAAAATGAGCCCATAATAAGAGGTATCTGTGATTAGGAGTAATTCTCTATATTATTTGTTATTTGATTCCTAATGTTTCATTAGTAATTCGTATTGAATCATTAGCTGTAATTTTTCCTTGTAATGCTCTTACTGCATCAACATTCTCTGGTACTACTATGCTCTCTTGATGTACTCCCATGTAGAAATATAATTCATTTTCAATTAAATTTATTGAATCTTTCCATATGATTGCCTCATATATGTCACTTCTATTTCTGCCTAATTCTCGGCCATAATCCAATATTTGTGATGTTGATTTAAAGCCATCTGCACTATTTACTAGTAATATTCTCGTTGTTTCTTCTAATTTTTTTATTATTTCCTCTTTTTCTATAATATTATCTAATGTTAGAATAACGGAATGAAGATGCATGTGTGTGGTTGGAATTTTATATGCCATAGATGTGATGTTAATATTAGGCAGTACTGTGTTTACGTCAGGACCATGATGAGAAGGAATAGTTATTGGGTCTAAAGATATTGCATCTATTGGACCTTTTTTATTATCTTCAGGATCCGTAGCTCTCCTAGCAATTACTACTCTTGCTTTATTAATCCGAGATAACTCATTTATCGAATTGAGGCTTCTACAAAGTGCAGTAGTATTGCATGAAACTGTTCTCACAAATTCTTTTCCTAATGATTCATCAAAATTACATTGAGCTACAAATGATGTATTAGTGAGTTTATGTTCTTCCCCTCCTTGAAATATAGCTTTACATTTTGAATTTTCATAAATCGGTTTATATTTTGCTCCGATATTTTCAGGAGTAGCATCAATCATTATGTCAACATTATTAACTAAATCTTCGGCTGTTCCTTTAGAATCTATTCCTGCTTTTTTCATTTTTAAATTAGCTTCTGAATCTGCACCATATATGTTAATTCCTTTATCCTGAATAATTCTTGCTTTATAATCTGGTTTTATTTTTATTACTCCTATCAAATTCATATCTGGCTGTAATTTAATAGCATCTGCCATCCTTCTACCAATAACGCCTGCGCCATTAATTCCTATATTCGTCATTTTTATACCTCTTACATGATTCTACAAGCGTATTTATAAGTGGTAATTCTTTTCCCGCTAGATATTGTATCAAAGCTCCTCCGGAAGTACTAACATGATCAATCCAATCTTTGATATTATATTGTTCTAATGCTGCAGTTAGGTGTCCCCCACTTACAATTGTATTTGCTAATGTTGATGATAATGATCTGAGGAGTTCTTCTGTACCGTTCTTAAATTGTTCTTTTTCAAACATTCCTGGAGGTCCACTCAAGTATACTGTTCCGCTTTTTTTAATTATATCTGAATATGCTTGAATTGTTTTAGGCCCTATGTCTCTTATGTCATTGAGATTATATACGTCAGATACAGATAATACTCTTTTAATTCCATTATTGTCAATAGCTACATCAATTGGAATTTCAAAAGTAGTTGGATAACTTTTAATTAAATTATATGCTTTTTCTGTTAATTTCTTTTCATTATCTAAATTAAGGCTACCATTGACGTTTTTAGTAGCTTTTAAAAATACTGATGCGAGAACTCCTGTTACTAGAACTTTATTTGCTTTTCCATTTGCTATTAGAGTATCTATTGCTTCTAATCTATCGGAAATCTTTGAACCACCTAATACTGCTGTATATGGACTTTTAGCATTAGTTAATAATCTTGAAAGTGCTTCTAATTCTTTGGTAACTAATCTTCCACTTATTATAGGCATATATTCTAAAAATCCAACTATTGTTGGATGAGCTCTATGGGCTGTAGGGAATCCGTCTAAGATGCAAGCATCAAATAGGCTATGTAGTTTTTGAATTATTTGAGTCTTTGATGCTGTTTCAAATGTGTATTCTTTATTTTCTTCTGCACTAAATCTTAAATTGTCTAACAGCAATATGTCTCCTTTATTCATCGATTTAATTTCATTTATTGCATGTGGACCATAAATGTCGTCTATGAATTTGACTTTCCTGTTAAGTATGTTTTCAAGAGCTAGACCATGCTGTTTCATCGTAATATAGTCATATCTTCCTACTCTTCCTTGATGTGAACCAATTACTACTTTTGATGATGATAAATCATTTATTGTTTGAATTGAATCTGTTATTCTATTAAGTTCGATAAGTTCTTTATTGTCCAGATCAATTGGAGTATTAAGATCCGATCTTACAAATACAGTTTTATCACTCAGATCAATTTGATCTAAAGTCAATATCTCATTTAACCTATTGAACAATATTCTTCGCCTTACTACTTCATTTTATAGCTTATTAAAATGGTTTATCTTTTTGACGAAATCCGAATTATAATATTAATTGTTAAAGAATCTTGATATTTTTGAGTAATTTCTTCCTTATTGACTGTTTATTTGATCATTAACAGCAATAACTATATTTTAGTAAATGTACTACTTTTCCTACTTCTCTTATTTAACTGCATTAGTTTTTCATCTGGATTAATCATGAATTATGATTGCAATTTACAATTTGAAGTTTTTCAAGTTGTTCTATGAATTTTAACACAAATATAGAATCAATCTTTAATCCAAATTCAAATCCTACTTTTCTAGCAATGTCATCCACGCTATTAGAACCATCAGAAAAATTATATATCTCATCAACTAGAGGACGCATCTGTCCAAATCTAAGAGGAGGATTATTCAAATTAATTATCACATTTAATTCTTCATAAGACAGTCCCATGTCTCTTTTAGCTCCATCATAAACTCTACTTGGAGGATTTGCACCTTCAATTTTTTTAGGAAATATTCTAGATGTATCAGACATAATTATCACAATAATGATTCATAGTTTGAAATAAATTCATCAAAGTTTTATTTGATTCTCCAGTTATTTAGGTATGTTCTTTTAGGTTATTTAAAATATAAATGGACTTTGTTAATTCTTTAAACTGATTCTAAATATTTCTGATGATATTGGGATTGTTAATTGGCAACATGAGGTAAAAATACAAGCGTAATACCATGCCTATTCGTTTAAAAAAGAGGTGATCATGCATAGTATTTCAATCAATAATGGCTGTTATTTTTGTAATTTTCTTACCGTGTTTATCCATGATTCTTTATGAATCAATTTATTTGAAAATTTCACGATTATTTCCAGTGATTCTTAGATATAGCTGTGTTATTTGTTTGTATATTTCTCATGTGTATACATGGGTATCACTGGCCCCTAATAGTACTTCTCCATCTAGATGGGACTATGAAGCAAATTAGGAGGTCTGTTGGTGATTCTCAAATATCACTAATCATATTGTTAAAGATTATTATTCAAATACTGTTTAATCATATGTCTCCACCTAATTCTGCTTTTTTCAATTTTTTGATTAATTTTGATATTATTTTAAATTCTTCACCGATGTTAGATGAATCATTTAATTCTCTATTACTTCTTTTTAGTGCTGCACGTGCACTTAATTTCTTCATTTGAATTTTACGATATGCCAATATTGCGTTAAATAATACTTTTATTTCTTTAGATGATAAACGCATTCTCAAGAATTAATTCACGACCTAATTCTGTCTTACAACTGTGTCTTCTTTTTATCTTGGTAATTTGCCCATAATTATCTTCTATATTATTTAGTTAATCTCATTTTATCGGTAACTGTTTTTGCTTTTTCAATTATTTCTTTAATTTTTAGACGGCTACTTGCAATATCTGTTTTCTGAAGTATTACCGCATCATTAGTGGCAATTAGTATCAATCTTGTTCCACTTTCTAGAGATAATAGCTCCCTCACATCTTTGGGTATTACAATCTGCCCTTTTTCAGATATTTTTGTAGTTTCAATTAAAGTATCCAATTACATTATATTATTGGCATATCTCTTATTTAAGATTTGTAGTAATATTCATACTTTTATTACTAATAAGACATGTACGTATTATTCAAAATGTATTGTTTAGATTTATCAAAATCATAGCAATGACAATTATTTAATGAATAATTGTGCTACTAACTTATTTTTTTTAGCAGTAAGTATCGAATATCTGTTAAATATCTGTTAAATATTCGTCAAATATTCACAAATTCTCACATTGTTATATTGTCATTAGAGACACATATTATCAAATGTTACCCCATGGTTATACAGCTTAATTATGGTAATTCAATAACTCAGTATTTCAAATAAACTCTTATTTTATATAAAACTCAATATTAATTATTATTAATTTCAAATGATGTTCCAATATTATCGAATATTATTAGGAGTATTATTATTAATTATTGCAGCATATTTTGATTTCAGATATAGAAAAATACATGACTATGTATGGATTCCATTTATAATAATTGGTTTCACATTAATACTCTACGAATATATTTATCATAATGAATATAGATTAAGCCTATTATCCATATTATTTTCAATTGTTTTAGGGCTCTTCTTGACAAAATCTAAAACAATAGGAGAAGCTGATGGTTTAGCTTTAATCACTGTTTCAATTTTAATGCCATTATTTACTTCTGAAACAGTTTCATTATATTTTACAGGTTTAACATTGATGATAAATTCTTTATGCATTAGTTTAATCTGCCCGATTACATATTTACTATTTAATTGTTATCAACATATTAATGGGAATCAGATATTTTCTGATTTTCAGAAAGAAACAAATTTGAGGAAATTAAGAATGATGTTTTTAGGAATAAGGATTAAATCTAATCGCCTTAAATTTGGAATAATAATAGAAAAAAAGGTTAAAGGTATTAATTATTTTGATTTTAATTCAACTACTAAAAACGAAGAAAAATTATCCCAATCTACTTTTTGGATTACTCCTAGTATTCCTTTAACAATATTCATGCTATCTGGGTTTCTTTTTTTAATCAAATATGGAGATCTTTCACATTATTTAATAGACATGATCATTTAATCATCATTTACGATAGTTTCTGGCAATTTACGTTTATGAGATGTAACATTATATTTATTTAATAATTCATTAATTCGTTCTTGTTCAATATTCAATATATTGCTAATCGCATTTATTGACTCTTTCTGGTCAAATAATAATTTAAATACTGAATCTATTTCATCGTAAGTCCATCCTATTTCTTGCTCAGCTTCATGATTTTCCCATAGTTGAGGACTACTTTTTTTCGTAATTATGCTTGAGGGAATATTAAGTATTTCAGCTATTTTCCTAACATCTGTTTTATAGAGTTCACCAATTGGTAAAAAATCTACTCCGCCATCCCCATATTTAGTAAAATATCCAATTAATAATTCACTTTTATCACCAGTACCTATTACTAATTTATTCTGAATATTGGCATAATGATATAAAATACACATCCTTATCCTTGCTCGCAAATTACCTTCAGCAAAATTATTTTCAGGTAATATGTTCATAAATGATTTGTGAATATTGCAAATATCTATTTCTTTTATATCTATTTTAAGTTCTGTTGCAATATCATATGCGTCAGCTACATCTATGGAAGGTGTAATTCTAGAATCAGGTAATATTAACCCAAATACGTTTTTTGACCCTAGCGCGCTAACAGCTAATTTTGCAGTGATTGAGGAATCAATTCCTCCGCTTAATCCTATTATTACTCCTTGTGTATTAGTTGTTTTTACTATATCATTAATGAATTTTTCAATATTAGAAATAGCATTATGGAGATCAATATCTAATGCCATCAGTATCTCTCCTTAGTTAGAGAACACTATATATCTAATTATTTAATTTCTAAGACAATTTGCAACTAGGATGAACTACATCCCCATTCTTAACCATTAATTCATCATCTAGATAGAAATCATGTTTAAAGACAGTTATATGAGTGTGTGATGATGCTTTTCTTTCACCATAAAAGCTGAAATATCTAGTTAATTTATTTCCGAATCCATAATTCTTTCCGAACGCAAATAGTACACTGCCATATGCACTGTGAGTATGTGATCCAAGATGGGTAGGAGTTGTTTTTTCATGTAGTCCAAATCCAATATGAGATGTACCGAAGCCCTCTTTTTCACCAAATGAATCTAAATGATATTGAAGTCTTCTTGCTTCGGCCCCGCCTTCAATATTAGTAATATATCCGTCTTTCATTGTAATTTTTAAAGGATCTTGTACCCAAATATTAATAGTAGGTATAATGTCTGCAGGTTCTACAATAAGTGTTCCAGTAGCAGTATATTCAAGAGGAGCACAATTTATGTCACCCCATCCAAAATTATCCCATGATCCAGGTACATCTGCAAATCCTACTTGAGCATTTCCAGGTCTGCCTTTTTTACTCATAGTAATATCGGTTCCAGCTTCTGACGTAATTCTTACTGTTTCTGCTTTATGTAATATGTCTGCAGCTGCAAAGCATCTTTTTGTACGTTCTTCTGTTGGAAACATTAATCGTTGAACTGGAAGAGGAGTACCAATATCAATACTTCGGGTTCCAGAAGCCATTATTTCACAAAATTCATCACAATAATGAGGAACTGGACTTGGATTTCTAGCTTCTCCTAAGCCTGGTGCAATTAATAAATCTGCAGATTTAAAAGTTTCAATACCCCATTCAGTTAATGGACTTTTTAGATTTGCTCCACTTCCTTGCTTAGAATTAAGAGCAATATGCATTGCATCTGCTTGTAAATTACTAGCTGCTTCCATTAAAGCAGAGACATATTCCTGATTATGATAATGTCCAGTAGCTACAATTAGTTTTTCATCCGGTTTTAGTTTACATAAATTCAGTATGCTTTCAACGTGAGAAACAAGACCTATTCCCAAAATAATCATGATTATTATGGTTGTTATAAAATATAGGCTTTTCTACTATAATATTAAAAATTAAAAATATTAACGCCTTAATTTAGGATCTAAGACATCTCTTAAAGAATCTCCAAGTAAATTAAAGGCAAGTATAGTTATAGTTATTGCTAGACCTGGAAATACGGCAACATGTGGTGAATTTAAGAGGTGTATTCTGCCTAATGCTAGCATATTCCCCCAGCTAGGTTGTGGTGGAGGAACGCCTAATCCTAAGAAACTTAATCCAGCTTCCCATAATATAGCTGTACCCATAGTAAGTGTTCCTAAAATTATCACTTCTGGAAGAACATTAGGGACTATTTCTCTAAATATTATATTTCTTGATTTAACACCTATTACTTGAGCCGCTTGAATATATTCTAATTCTTTTGACTTAAATACTAAGCTACTTACTACTCGAGCATATCTCGGCCAGAAATATACTGAAAGTATAAACATTAAATTAAGAATATTGGCGCCAACAATCCCAAGTACTCCAATTGCTAATATAAGTCCAGGTAAAGCTAAAATCATATCTGCAAACCTCATTATTACTACGTCAACTTTTCCACCATAATATCCTGCTAACGATCCTAATACTATTCCTAATAGACCGCCAGTTAGAGTAACAATTAGGCCTACTTTAACACTTATACTTGCGCCATGAATCACTCTACTAAGTATATCTCGACCTACATCATCAGTCCCTAGTAAATATGTAGAGTTAGGTGTTTGTAGCCTTTCTTTTAAATTTAATTCTAATGGATCATATGGTGAAACATATGATGGAAAAATACCTGCAATTAATACTGCAATTATTATTACTAAACTTAATGCACCTACTGAAGTTCTAGCTACAGATCTAAGTATTGATAATATACTTCCTTCTTTAAATAAATCTGAGATTTTACTTTTAACATTCATTTAGTCTTCACCCTTACCATATCTAATTCTTGGATCAATATAGGCGTATAATACATCTACAATAAGATTCGCCATTACAAATGCAATTGAAGTTATAAGAACTGCACCTGTAATTAGAGGATAATCTCTAGAATCAATAGCTACCAATGCAAGTCGACCTAAACCTGGCCATGAAAATACAGCTTCTACTAAAAATGAACCACTCAATAAAGTCCCAAATTGAATGCCAATCATAGTTACGAAAGGAATAAGAGCATTTCTTAATGCATGCCTAATTACTACAGTTCTATTTTTCAAACCTTTTGCATAAGCTACTGTAATATAATCTTCTCTTAATATTTCTAGCATACTTGATCGAACTAATCTTACAATTACTCCTGCATCAATTAATCCTAATGTAAGAGAAGGTAATACTAAATATTCAATTCCGCCCGTTCCTGATAATGGCAATATTCCTAAATTAAATCCTACAATTAATATTAATAATAATGCAAGCCAAAAACTTGGAGTTGATACCCCAATAACCGCAAAAATTCTAGAAACTTGATCTATAAGTGAATATTGTTTTATTGCAGATAAAATTCCAATAGGTAATCCTATTACAATCGCCCAAAGTAAAGCTGCAGAAGTAAGTTGTAAAGTGAATGGAATCGCATATGATAGCTCAGTAGTAACAGGACGATTCGAAATCAAACTTTTCCCTAAATCACCTCTAATTATTCTATCAAGATATTTAAGATATTGAACATAGACTGGCTGATCTAAACCTAATTTCTCACGCATTTCTTGTATTGTTTCAGCATCTACAGGAGTTTCACCTAAACTTGCAACTACTGGGTCTACAGGAGATAATTGTAATAATATAAATACGAGAGCCGTTAATCCTAAGAATATTATCGGCACAAATGCTACTCTACGTATAATATAATCTAACAATTTAACAGATAATGTGTTATTATTTTGGCAATATTTAGAATTTATGGATAAAATAAGTTAATCTTTAAGTAATGACCGTATTTTACTAGATATATGCCTAAAGAATTAACAGATAGTACTTCATTTAAAGAACTTACAAAAGATGCTTTAGAATGTAGAGTTGTCAAAAGGGGCGATAAAGTAAAAATGAAGATTAGAACTAAAAAATTACTTTATACTTTAGTTACTACAGTAGAAGAATCTAAGGAATTACTATAAGATATAAGTATTCAAGTAGTCGAAATGTAAGTTCTAGTCTTCATACTCGTCGCCAGGATTAGGTACAAGAGTATTTAATTTTAATTCTTCCTTTACTGAAGATGCAAATTCTAATAACGTAGGTTCATCCCCATGTACTGCAACTACAGTAGGATCTCCTTTAATTGATTTAAGCATATCAAATAATTGAGTTTTTCCACTGTGGGATGAGAATTCAAAGCGTCTAACTTCAGCTTTTACTTTAGATCGCTTACCATTAATTTTAATGTAACCTTGCTCTAATAATGTTTTTCCAGGAGTATTAGGTGCTTGAAATGAAACAATTGATATACCATTCTTTGATTTCTCAGCAATTTTAGCACTATAAAATGCTGAAGAACCACCTACAAGCATTCCAGCGGGAGCAATTATTACAGAAGGAGTTTGCACAATTTTTTTACGAGCACCCCATGACTTGATTATTTCCAATCCATCTATTGTTCGTTCTAAATGAGATGCATCTCTAATAAACTCAGGATGTTTTAAGAAAATATTATTTGTTTTTAGCGCCATTCCATCCATTGCAACAACATATGGAAAATCGTAAGCCCGAAGAACACAAGCTATTTCTTGAGCACGCCCAACAGAGAATGCTGGAACAAGTAAAGTTCCACCTCGTACTACTACTTCTTATGCATATTGTACAACTTCTAGTTCTACATCATCCCTAGGCGAAAGAACGGAAGTACCATAAGTACTATCAGTAAAAATCAAATCTAATACGCCATAATTCTGAAAAAATGGTATAAGAAGTTGAGTTTG